>NZ_WWIR01000107.1 GCF_009863025.1 Streptomyces sp. SID4985
CCAGCCCGCGACGGCCAGCTCACGCCGGGCGCGCTCCAGCAGGCTCTCGTCGCGGCCGACCTTGACCACGAGGCCGCCGGAGGCGAAGACGGCGTTCTCGCCGAGGGCGAGCAGCCGCGCGTCCCGCGCCGGACCGGGCAGCACCTTCGCCCCGGCCAGTACGTCCCGCGCCCGCGCCTCGTCCATCGTCCGCCTCCGTGTCCCGTTCGCACGCCTGTGCATGTGCCTGTGCCGGGTGCCGTACGCCCCGGTCTCCGGCCAGTCTTGCATTCGCACAGGTCGGGCCGTGTGCGCGGTCCCTTGACGCGATGGCGGCCCTTCGCAACCATGAACACGCCAATCCTGGGGGCAAAGGGGCTGACGGGGGCTGATGCCATGACGACGGTGGCCCGGACGACCGCACGACCGGCCGCGCGTCCCGCGCCCGCCCGCGACCACGGCGCCTGGTTCCTGGTGCTGCCCGCCCTGATCCCGATCCTCGTGCTCAGCGTGGGCCCGCTGCTCTACGGCATCCTGCTCGCGTTCACCGACGCACAGTCCGGCCGCACCGCCGCCACCCGCTGGACCGGCGTCCTCAACTTCCAGGACCTGCTGCACGACACCCTGTTCTGGGAGTCCTTCCGCATCGGCCTGCTGTGGGCCGTCGGCGTCACCGTGCCCCAGTTCCTGCTGGCGCTCGGCCTCGCCCTGCTGCTCGACCAGGACCTGCGGCTGCGCCGCCTCGCCCGCGCCCTCGCGATCGTCCCGTGGGCCATGCCCGAGGTCGTCGTCGGCGTCATGTGGCGCCTGGTCTACAACCCGGACGCGGGCGTCCTCAACGAGACCCTGAGCGACCTCGGCCTCGGCGGCGGCCGGGACTGGCTCGGCACCCTCGCCACCGCCCTGCCCGCCGTCATCGTCGTCGGCGTCTGGGCCGGGATGCCCCGCACCACCGTCGCTCTGCTCGCCGGACTCCAGAACGTGCCCCGCGAACTGCGCGAGGCCGCCGCCGTGGACGGCGCGGGCGCCTGGCGCCGCTTCCGCGCGGTCACCTGGCCCGCGCTGCGGCCCGTCGCCCTCGCCGTCACCTCGCTCAACCTGATCTGGAACTTCAACGCCTTCGCCCTGGTGTACGTGCTCACCGGCGGCGGGCCCGGCGGCCGCACCCGGCTGCCCATGCTGTTCGCCTACGAAGAGGCCTTCCGCTACGGCCAGTTCGGCTACGCGGCGGCGATGGGATGCGTGATGGTCGCGGTGATCTCGGTCCTGCTCGCGGTGTTCCTCGCCGGCCGGCTGCGCGGGGGCGAGGACTGATGAGGACCCGCCCCGCCGCACGCGCCGCCCAGTACGCGGCCCTGCTCGCCTACCTGGTCTTCCTGGCCTTCCCGCTGCTCTGGCTGCTGTCCACCGCCTTCAAGCCGCCCCGCGAACTGGCCTCCCTGCACCCCACCTGGATCCCGCGCCACCCCACCCTCGCCAACTTCCGCCGCGCCCTGGACGAACAGCCCCTGGCGCACGCGGCGTTGACCTCCCTGCTCGTGGCACTCGCGACCGCCGTCGTCGCCGTACTGATCGCCACCCCGATGGCGTATGTGATCGCCCGGCGCCCCGGGCTGCTCTCCCGCGCGGCCACCGGCTGGGTGGTGGTCAGCCAGGCGTTCCCCTTCGTGCTGCTGATCATCCCGCTGTTCCTGCTGCTCAGAAGGCTGCGGCTGATCGACTCGGCGCCCGGCCTCGTCCTGGTCTACGTGGTGTGGTCGCTGCCATTCGCGCTGTGGCTGCTGGTCGGGCAAATGCGTTCTGTGCCGGTCGAGTTGGAGGAGGCGGCGGCCGTGGACGGCGCCGGACGGGTGCGGACCCTGGTGTCGGTGACGGCGCCGCTGCTCGCGCCGGGGATCGCGGCGACGGCGCTCTTCGCGTTCGTCACCGCCTGGAACGAGTTCTTCTTCGCGCTGGTCCTGCTCAAGAGCCCCGGCAAACAGACGCTGCCGGTCGTGCTCACCCACTTCATCGGCGCGGAGGGCGTCGCGGACCTCGGCCCGCTCGCCGCCGCGGCCTTCCTCGCCACCCTGCCCTCCCTGGCCTTCTTCGCGCTCGTCCAGAAGCGGCTCTCGGGCGGTCTGCTCGCCGGGGCGGTGAAGAGCTGATGCCGACGCGCACCAGGATCGCCGCGGCCGCCGTCGTGCTCCTCCTGCTCCTCGCGGGCTGCTCCTCCGGCCGGCCGGGCAGCGGCGACGGCAAGGTCGTGCTGCGCTTCCAGTCCCTCGCCTGGCAGCCCGAGTCCGTCGCCGCCACGAAGAAACTGGTCCAGGAGTGGAACGCGAGCCACGACCGGGTGAAGGTCGAGTACGTCCAGGGCAGTTGGGACTCGGTCCACGACCAGCTGCTCACCTCCTTCGAGGGCGGCGAGGCCCCCGACGTCATCCACGACGCCTCCGACGACCTGGCCGACTTCGCCCACGGGGGTTACCTCGCGGACCTCGGCGAGCTGCTCTCCCCCCGGCTCAAGTCCGACATCCCACAGAGCAGTTGGGGCACGGCACGCTTCGGGGACGGCGTCTACGGCGTGCCCTTCCTCCAGGAACCGAGGGTGCTGATCGCCAACGCGACATGGCTGCGCGCGGCCAGGGTGCGCGTGCCGACGCCCGAACACCCCTGGGCCTGGGACGAGTTCAGGGCGGTCACCAAGACGCTCAGCGGGCCCGGCAAGTACGGCGTGGCCTGGCCGCTCAAGGAGCCCGTCTCCGCGACCCTCAACCTCTCCCTCTCCGCGGGCGGCCGTCTCTTCCACCAGGGCGCGGACGGCAAGGTGAGCGTGCGGTTCGGGTCCGGGGACGCCGTCGTACCGCGCACCGTCCACGACCAGGTGGCCGTCGACCACAGCGCTCCCGCCTCCACGCTCGGCAGCGGCGGCTCCGACACGCTGCCCGGCTTCTTCGGCGGCCGGTACGCCATGGTGCCGCTCGGTTTCTCCTACCGCCAGCAGGTCGCGCTCCAGGCACCCAAGGGCTTCGACTGGGAGGTGCTGCCCGCGCCCGCCGGGGCCGACGGACTCACCCAGGGCGTCAGCCCGCAGACCCTGTCCATCGCCGCCGACTGCCCGCACAAGAAGGAGGCGGCCGCCTTCCTGGACTTCCTGCTGCGCCCGCCCAACATGGTCCGGCTCGCCCTCGGCGACTGGATGCTGCCCACCGGCACCCAGGCCCTGAAGGACCCCGCCCTGCACACCGCCAAGGACGGCTGGGCCACCGGCACCGCCCTCGCCGCACACCTGCGGCCCGCTCCGGCCCAGTCCGTGCGGGGCTACCCGGAGTGGAAGGACAAGGTGGCCACCCCGGCCTACCAGGAGTACTACTCCGGCGCGATCGGCCTCTCCGAACTGCGTCGCCGACTGGAACGGGACGGCAACCTCGTCCTCGCCCGCTACCAGCGCTGACGTGGTGTCCGATCCGCCCTTCGTAGATCCACTTTGCGCGGACAAAATCTTGTTGAACAAGTCACAGCCGCGTGTAGGAGTTGATCCGGACCCGCTCGATCCGCGAGAGTTCCGACGTACCGGTCCCGCCGGTTCACGGCCGTCGTGCCCACCCCCACGGGGCACGACGGCCCCTTACGGTGTGCGGATGACGACGACCTACGCGGCACTGCTGCGCGGCATCAACGTCGGGGGCGCCAGGAAGCTCCCGATGGCCGACCTGCGGGCTCTGCTGACCGGCCTCGGTTACGACGGCGTACGCACCCATCTCCAGAGCGGCCAGGCGGTGTTCAGCGCCGAGACCCGTGAAGAGGCCGCGCTGGAAGCCGAGTTGAGCAAGGCCATCCACGAGCGCTTCGGTTTCTCCGTCGACGTGATCGTGCGCGACCACGCCTATCTGAGCGCGGTGGCCGACGCCTGCCCCTTCCCGGCGGACGAACTCGCCCCCAAGCAGCTGCACATCACCTATTTCTCCGAGCCGGTCACCGCCGACCGCTTCGCAGGGATCGACCCCGCCGCGTATCTCCCCGAGGACTTCCGCCTCGGCGACCGCTGCCTGTACCTGTACGTCCCCGACGGCCTCGGCCGCAGCAAACTCGCCGAGGTGCTGGCACGGCCGCGCGTCACCAAGGGGCTGATCGCCACCTCCCGGAACTGGAACACCGTGCGCAAGCTGGTGGAGCTGACGGCGCAGTGAGCCGACCGCGTCGGCGCGGGCATGTCAGGGCCGAGATGTCAACCCCACGCCTACGGAATGAGGTTGGCCGATAGTCGACGCCCACGTGTCACGGTACGAGAGTGAACTGTGGGGACGCGCACCGAAAGCCGCTGGAAACATGGCGCACGGTGACGGCCGGCAGCGGTTTTCGGCCGGTCCCCCTGGCGTTTTCGGCCCCCCATCCCCTGGCCGGAACCCGCATGGACACCCGCCCTCTCGGTAACGTCGGCCTCCGGTCCCGGATCAGGAGTGAGGACAGGTCTTGAGTACGTACGACCAGCACGGCAACACGCCCGGCGGGTACGCATACGAGGCGGCGGCCCGGGGATGGCTCGAACTGGAGACCCTGATCGAGCTGGCCGAGGGACTCACCGCCGCGCTGCACGCGGAGTATCCGGCGCTCGTCGGCTACGGCGAGTCGATCGAGGCCGAGCTGGCGCTCTCGGCCGAGGACGGGCTGCCGCCCAACCGGGGCCGTATCCGCTCCGCCCTGGAGGCGGTCAGCATCGGTGCCGGGGCGGGCACCGGCAGCCTCACCTACACCCAGCGGCTCATCAACGGGCTCAAGCTCTGACGCGCGGGCCCGCCGCTCTGACCCGCGTGCCTGCCGCTCTGACCCGCGGACCTGCCGCTCAGACTCCCACCGGCGCCGGGAGCGAGGCGGCCGCCCCGGCGTAGCGCTCCAGCAGCACACGCGCCACCTCCGGCGCCGGGCCCAGCACGTCGGCCAGCACGTCCGCCCCGGCCGCACCCCGCGCGATGCGGTCGGGGAGGAAACCGGGGGCCAGCACGTACGGCGCGACGGCCACCCGATCGCAGCCGAGCGCGCGCAGTTCGCGCACCGCGTCCTCGGTGCGGGGCAGGGCGGCGGAGGCGAACGCGGGCCGCACGGCACGCCAGCCGGTGCGCCGCCACTCCCGCGCCACGCGCTCGATCACCGCGATCGCCTCGGGGTCCGAGGACCCCGCCGAGGCCAGCACCACCCCGGTCCCGGCCCGGTCGGCGTGCCGTACGCCTGCCTCGTACAGACGACGCTCCAGCGCCCCGATCAGCAGCGGCGACGGGCCGAGCACCTCCGCCTGGCGGACCCGCAGACCGGGTGGTGCCTCGCGCAGGACGGCCGGGATGTCGGCCTTCGCGTGGAAGGCGCGGGTCAGCAGCAGCGGCTGGGCCACCACGTCCCGCACCCCACGCGCGGCCAGCGACTCCAACACCTGACTCACGGACGGGGTGTTGAAGTCCAGGAAGCCCGTCTCCACATGCAGACCGGGCCGCAGCGACCGTACCCGCGCGACCAGCGCGCGCACGGTCGCCGCGTGCCGCGCATCACGGCTGCCGTGGGCGACGACGAGGAGAACGGGCTTGTCGTCCATGGGACTTCAGCTCTTCACCAGCAGGCCGCGGCTGCGCAGCACCCACCGCTCCAGCGGACTGAAGAGCAGCAGGTCGATCGCGATGCCGACGAACAGGATGAGCAGGATGGCCTCGAACACCATGGCCATGTCGAGGGCGTTGCGGCCGTTCTCCAGCAACTGGCCGAGTCCGACACCGAGATCGGGGAAGGACGCGATGATCTCCGCCGCCATGAGCGAGCGCCACGCGAACGCCCAGCCCTGCTTCATCCCGGCGACATAGCCGGGCAGGGCGGCGGGCAACAGGATGTGCCAGACGCCGCGCAGCCCGGAAGCGCCCATGGTGCGGCCCGCTCGCAGGAACAGCGGGGGCACCTGGTCCACCCCGGACACCAGGCCGTTGGCGATGGAGGGGACCGCGCCGAGCAGGATCACGGCGTACATCATCGAGTTGTTCAGGCCCAGCCACATCACGGCGGGCGGCACCCAGGCCACCGACGGCAGCGACTGGAGCCCGGACAGGATCGGCCCGATGGCCGCCCGCACGAACCCCACCCGCGCCACCAGCAGCCCCAGCGGGGTGCCGATCAGCAGGGCGAGGAGGAAGCCCAGCAGACCGCGCGAGACGCTGGTCCAGATGTAGCCGAGGAGCTTGCCCTCCAGCCAGTCGTGCTGGACCACGTGCCACACCGCCGACGGCGGGGGCAGCTTGGTCGGGTCGTCGACGACCTTGAACGTCACCAGCGCCTGCCACACCACCAGGACCAGCAGCACGGCGGTGACCGGCGGCAGGACCTTGGTGGTGAGGGTGCGGCGCAGCGGCGGCCGGCCGGTACCGGCCGTCTCCAGCGCGTCCAGGCCCGCCTCGACGCCGCCGTCGGCGGTGGTCGCGGCCTCGGGGGTGGTCGTGGTCTCAGTGCCTGCCATGGCGGCTGATCTCCCCACGCAGTACTTCGGTGATCTCCAGGGACAGTTCCGCCACGGGGGCGTCCTCGATGCGGCGCGGCTGCGGGATGTCCACCGTCCACTCGCGGGCCACCCGGCCGGGCCGCGAGGACAGCAGCACCACGCGCTGCGCGAGCCGCACCGCCTCACGGACGTTGTGCGTCACGAACAGCACCGACAGGCCGGTCTCCGCCCAGATGCGGGTCAGCTCGTCGTGCAGCACGTCCCGCGTGATGGCGTCGAGCGCCGCGAACGGCTCGTCCATCAGGAGCAGTCCGCTCTCCTGCGCCAGCGCGCGGGCCAGCGCCACCCGCTGGCGCATCCCGCCGGACAGCTCGTGCACCCGCTTGCCGTACGCGCCGTTCAGCCGGACGATGCCGAGCAGCTCCTCGGTCCGGGCGCGCCGGTCGGACTTGGGAACTCCCCTCAGTTTCAGGGCGAGTTCGATGTTCTTGCCCGCCGTGAGCCAGGGGAAGAGCGCGTGCTCCTGGAACATCAGAGCGGGGCGGCCGTCCGTCGCGATGGACCCGGTGGTGGGCCGGTCCAGGCCCGCCACCAGGTTGAGGAGCGTGGACTTGCCGCAGCCCGAGGCCCCCAGGAGGGTGACGAACTCACCCGGCGCGACGTCGAGGCTGATGTCGTCGAGGACGGGCTGCGCTCCGCCCGGCCCCGCGAAGGACTTCGATACGTGATCGAGGCGGACGGCGTACTCGGTCGCCGGTCCGGCCTTGGCGAGGGTGGTGGCCATGGTCGTCACCTCCTGGGAATCGTCGGGTACCGGGTCAGCTCGTGCCGAGACCGGCGGCGTCGACCTTGGGCTCGCCCTCGGCGCCCAGGACCTTGTTGAGGATCGTCAGGTCGTAGATCCCGTTCAGTGCGGGCTTCTCCAGCAGGCCCGCCTTGACCGCGTGGTCGGCCTCGGCGTTCAGAGTGGCCGCCAGCGGGTCGTCGGTGATCCGGATCGACTTCCAGGCCGGGTCGAGGACGGCGGCGGGCAGCGCCTTGCCGGAGTCGGCCTCCAGCTGCTTGTTGGCCGCGGCCTTCGCCTCGTCCGGGTGGGCGTTGATCCACTTGTTGGTGCGCACGGAGGCCCGCAGGACCGCCTCGACGGCCTTCGGGTGATCCTTGAGGAACTTCTGCGACACGATGATGTTGGTGATCACGAACTTCTTGTCCGGCCACAGGTCGGACTCGTCGAGCAGCACCTTGCCGCCCTCCGCGACCAGCTTGGACGCGGTCGGCTCCGGCACCCAGGCGCCGTCGATCGAGCCGTTCTTGAAGGCGTCCGGGGTCACCTTGTTGTCGCTGCGGACCACGGTGACATCGCCCTTGCCGCTCTGCGCGTCGACCTTCCAGCCCTGCTCCGCCGCCCAGTTGAGGAACGCCACGTCCTGGGTGTTGCCCAGCTGCGGGGTGGCGATCTTCTTGCCCCTGACGTCCTTGAGGGACTTCACCTTCTTGGGGTTCACGACCAGCTTGACCCCGCCGGACGCCGAACCGCCGACGATCTTCAGGGACTTGCCGCCGGACTTGGTCCAGCCGTTGATCGCGGGCGACGGGCCGATCCAGCCGATGTCGATGGAGCCGGAGTTGAGCGCCTCGATCTCGGAGGGGCCCGCGTTGAAGGTGGCGTACTCGGCCTTCGTGGCGCCCAGTTCCTTCTGGAAGATGCCCCGGTCCCGGCCCACCAGGGCGGTCGCGTGGGTGAGGTTGCCGAAGTAGCCGATCTTCACGGTGTCGAGGCCGTCGATCTTCTTCGCCCCGGCGGCGACCTTCTGGGCGGAGTCGTCCTTGGCGGCCTCGGAGCCGTAACCGCAGGCCGCGAGGGCCAGCAGGGGGAGTACGGCGAGCACGGGGAGGCCCCGGCGGGGGAGCGGTACGCGAGTGGCAGGCACGGGAGGTTTGTCCTCTCGTCGGCCCGGCGGTCACGGAACGTTCAGTCCGTGGCCGGGAGTTCGGCAAATGGTTTTCGTCTGTGCCGGGACGATGGGGGCACCGCCCTGGTCGAGCGAAGTCGAGAGCTTGGGGGAGGGTGGGGGGTCAGGGCGCGCGAGCGGTGCGCGTACGTCAGCGCGCACATCGCGCCACTCCGCCCTGCCCGCTGCCGAGGGCGCCGCTGCCGACGCGGCCGCCCTCCTTCGCGAACGTCGAGTAGAAATCCCGGGAGTTCATGGTCAGAAGTCCCAACCCTCGTCGTCGGCCGCGTCCTTCACCGGCTCCGGGGACGCGAACGACTCGCCGACCATGCCCGCGGTCAGGGTGGTGCCGTCGCTCGGGTCGATCAGGATGAAGGAGCCCGTGCGGCGTGAGTCGGCGTAGGAGTCCACCGGCAGCGGCTCGGCCGTACGCACCGTGACCCGGCCGATGTCGTTGGCCACCAACTGCCCCGGGTGCGGGTGCAGCGAGAGGTCGGCCAGGGTGAGCCGGGACGGGATGTCCTTCACGATCGCCTTGACCGTGCGGGTGCCGTGCTTGAGCAGCACCCGGTGCCCGACGGTCAGCGGCTGGTCCGCGACATGGCACACGGTCGCCTCCACGTCCCGCGTGACCTCGGGCGCGTCCTCGGCCGGGACGATCAGATCGCCGCGCGAGACGTCGATGTCGTCCTCCAGGAGCACGGTCACCGACTGCGTCGTCCACGCCACGTCCACCGGCGTCCCGAGCAGGTCGATCCCGGTGATCCGGGTCGTGCGCCCGGACGGCAGCACCGCGACCTCGTCGCCCACCCGGAAGGTGCCCGCCGCGATCTGCCCCGCGTAACCCCGGTAGTCGGGGTGCTCGGCGGTCTGCGGGCGGATCACGTACTGCACCGGGAGCCGGGCGTGGCAGTGCGCCAGGTCGTGGCTGACCGGCACCGTCTCCAGATGCTCCAGGACGGTCGGGCCGCCGTACCAGTCCATGCGGGCCGACGGCTCCACCACGTTGTCCCCGGCCAGCGCCGAGATCGGGATCGCGGTCACCTCGGGCACGCCCAGCTCGGTCGCGTACGCCGTGAACTCCGCGGCGATCTTCGCGAAGACCGGCTCCGCGTAGTCCACCAGGTCCATCTTGTTCACGGCCAGCACCACGTGCGGCACGCGGAGCAGCGCGGCGATGGCGGCGTGCCGACGGGTCTGCTCGACCACGCCGTTGCGCGCGTCGACCAGGACCACCGTCAGCTCGGCCGTGGACGCGCCGGTCACCATGTTGCGGGTGTACTCCACATGGCCCGGCGTGTCGGCCAGGATGAACCGGCGGCGCGGGGTCGCGAAGTAGCGGTACGCCACGTCGATGGTGATCCCCTGCTCCCGCTCGGCGCGCAGGCCGTCGGTGAGCAGCGCCAGGTCGGGGGCCTCCTGGCCCCGGCTCACCGACACCCGCTGCACGGCTTCCAGTTGGTCGGCGAGGACCGACTTGGAGTCGTGCAGCAGCCGTCCGACGAGCGTGGACTTGCCGTCGTCCACGGAGCCCGCCGTGGCGAACCGCAGCAGGGTGGTGGCCGAGAGCTCCTCGGTCGTGATCGTGCTCATGGCTAGAAGTACCCCTCCCGCTTGCGGTCTTCCATCGCGGCCTCGGAGAGCCGGTCGTCGGCGCGGGTCGCGCCGCGCTCGGTCAGCCGGGAGGCGGCGATCTCCGCGATCACCGCGTCCAGCGTGGCCGCGTCGGACTCCACCGCGCCCGTGCAGGACATGTCCCCGACCGTCCGGTAGCGGATCAGGCGCCGCTCCACGGACTCGTCGTCCCTCGGGCCGCCCCAGTCGCCCGCCGTCAGCCACATGCCGTCGCGCCGGAACACCTCGCGCTCGTGCGCGAAGTAGATCTCCGGGAGCACGATCTCCTCGCGTGCGATGTACTGCCACACGTCCAGCTCGGTCCAGTTGGACAGCGGGAAGACCCGGACGTGCTCACCCGGCGCGTGCCGGCCGTTGTACAGGTTCCACAGCTCCGGGCGCTGGCGGCGCGGGTTCCACTGCGAGAACTCGTCCCGCAGCGAGAACACCCGCTCCTTGGCGCGGGCCTTCTCCTCGTCCCGGCGGCCGCCGCCGAAGACCGCGTCGAACTTCTCGCTGCGGATCTTCTCCGTCAGCGGCAGCGTCTGCAGCGGATTACGGGTGCCGTCGGGGCGTTCCTTGAGCACACCCCGGTCGATGTAGTCCTGTACGGAGGCCACATGGAGCCGCAGCCCATGTGCGGCCACCACACGGTCCCGGTACTCCAGCACCTCGGGGAAGTTGTGTCCGGTGTCCACATGGAGCAGCGTGAAGGGCACCGCGGCCGGGGCGAACGCCTTCAGCGCGAGATGCAGCATGACGATCGAGTCCTTGCCCCCGGAGAACAGGATCACCGGGTTCTCGAACTCGCCCGCCACCTCGCGGAAGATGTGCACCGCCTCGGACTCCAGCGCGTCCAGGTGCGAGAGGGCGTACGGGCTGTCCGTGCCCTCGTCGCCGCCCGTGACCTTGGCGACGGTCGTCATGCCAGTCCCCTCTCGCCGAGCAGCGCGCGCACCGCGGCCGCGGACTCCGACACGCTCCGCCCCTGCGTCTCGATGCGCAGGTCCGGCGCCTCGGGCGCCTCGTACGGGTCGTCCACACCGGTCAGCCCGGTCAGCTCCCCGGCGGCCTGCCGGGCGTACAGCCCCTTCACGTCCCGCTCGCCGCACACCTCGACCGGGGTCGCCACATGCACCTCCAGATACGGCGTTCCGGCCGCCGCGTGCCGCTTGCGCACGGCCTCCCGGCTGTCCGCGTAGGGCGCGATCACCGGCACCAGCACCAGCACGCCGTTGCGGGCGAGCAGTTCGGCGACGAAGCCGATGCGCTGGACGTTGGTGTGCCGGTCCTCGCGGGTGAAGCCGAGCCCGGCGGAGAGGAACTCGCGGATCTCGTCGCCGTCGAGCACCTCCACCCGGTGTCCTCCGGCGCGCAGTTCTCCGGCCAGTTCGGTGGCGATGGTGGTCTTGCCCGCGCTCGGCAGACCGGTGAGCCAGACGGTGGCTCCGCTCGTCACGTGTCGCTCCTGAGTCGGTTCGGTCGTCATCCGTGCGGTCGTCATCCGTGCAGTCCGCACTCGGTCTTGGCCCGCCCGGCCCAGCGTCCGGCGCGCGCGTCCTCGCCCTCAAGCACCCGGCGGGTGCAGGGGGCGCAGCCGACGGAGGCGTAGCCGTCCATCAGCAACGGGTTGGTCAGGACGCCGTGTTCGGTGACATAGGCGTCCACGTCGTCCTGGGTCCAGCGGGCGATGGGGGAGACCTTGACCTTGCCGCGCCTCGCGTCCCAGCCGACGACCGGGGTGTTCGCCCGGGTCGGGGACTCGTCCCGGCGCAGCCCGGTCGCCCACGCCTGATACCCCGTCAACCCGGCTTCCAGCGGCTGGACTTTGCGCAGCGCGCAGCACAGGTCGGGGTCGCGGTCGTGCAGCTTCGGGCCGTGCTCGGCGTCCTGTTCGGCCACCGTGCGGGCGGGCGTGAGCGTGATGACGTTGACGTCCATCACGGCCGCCACGGCGTCCCGGGTGCCGATGGTCTCCGGGAAGTGGTAGCCGGTGTCCAGGAACACCACGTCCACGCCCGGCCGTACCCGTGAGGCGAGGTGGGCGACCACCGCGTCCTCCATGGAGGAGGTGACACAGAACCGTTCGCCGAAGGTGTCCACCGCCCAGCGCAGGATCTCCGGCGCGGACGCCTCCTCCAGCTCCCGGCCGGCCTCTTCGGCCAGCCGCTGCAACTCCTCGTCGGTGCGCTCTGCTTGAGTGGCCGTCATATTGATCCGTCCCCTCCGTCGTCGGCTCGCCGCAGTCCCCGGGCCAGCAGCCCGAGGAACTTCAGCTGGAAGGCCCGGTTGCAGGCCCCGCATTCCCAGGCCCCGTGTCCTTCCTCGCTGGGGCGCAGGTCCTCGTCACCGCAGTAGGGGCAGTAGAAGGGCGCGGCACGCTCGCTCACGACAGCGCCTCCTCGGAGGCCCGCGCGGCCCAGACGGCGAACCGCTCGCCGTCCGCGCGCTCGGCCTGGAAGCGCTTCAGCACCCGCTCCACGTAGTCCGGCAGTTCCTGCGAAGTGACCTTCAGGCCGCGGACCTTACGGCCGAAGCCCGCCTCCAGGCCGAGCGCGCCGCCCAGGTGCACCTGGAAGCCCTCCACCTGGTTGCCGTCGTCGTCCACGACCAACTGGCCCTTGAGGCCGATGTCCGCGACCTGGATACGGGCGCAGGCGTTCGGGCAGCCGTTGATGTTGATGGTGATCGGCTCGTCGAACTCCGGGAGGCGGCGCTCCAGTTCGTCGATCAGGGAGATGCCGCGCGCCTTGGTCTCCACGATGGCGAGCTTGCAGAACTCGATGCCGGTGCAGGCCATCGTGCCGCGCCGGAACGGCGAGGGGCCGACCTTCAGATCCAGCGCCTCAAGTCCCGCCACCAGCGACTCGACCCGGTCGGCCTCGACGTCGAGCACGATCATCTTCTGCTCGACGGTGGTACGGACCCGGCCCGAGCCGTGCTCCTCCGCGAGACCGGCGATCTTGGCGAGCGTCGCCCCGTCCACCCGGCCGACACGCGGCGCGAACCCGACGTAGAACAGGCCGTCCTGCTGCCGGTGCACCCCCACGTGGTCCCGCCAGCGCTCCACCGGCTGTTCGGGCGCGGGGCCGTCGAGCAGGGGCCGCTTCAGGTACTCGTCCTCCAGCACCCGCCGGAACTTCTCCGCGCCCCAGTCCGCGACCAGGAACTTCAGCCGGGCACGGTTGCGCAGCCTGCGGTAGCCGTAGTCACGGAAGATCGAGATGACGCCCTCGTACACGTCGGGCACCTCGTCCAGCGGCACCCAAGCACCCAGCCGTACACCGATCTTGGGGTTGGTCGACAGTCCGCCGCCCACCCACAGGTCGAAGCCCGGCCCGTGCTCGGGGTGCACGACGCCCACGAACGCGATGTCGTTGATCTCGTGCGCCACGTCCAGCAGCGGCGAGCCCGAGACCGCGGACTTGAACTTGCGCGGGAGGTTGGAGAAGTCCTTGTTGCCGATGATCCGGCGGTGGATCTCGTCGATCGCCGGGGTGCCGTCGATGATCTCGTCCTCGGCGATGCCCGCGACCGGCGAACCGAGGATCACGCGCGGCACGTCGCCGCACGCCTCGGTCGTGGACAGACCGACCGCCTCGAGGCGGTTCCAGATCTCGGGCACGTCCTCGATGCGGATCCAGTGCAGCTGGATGTTCTGCCGGTCGGTGATGTCGGCCGTGCCGCGCGCGAACTCCTCGGAGACCTCGCCGATCACGCGCAGCTGCTCGGTGGTGAGACGGCCGCCGTCGATCCGCACCCGCAGCATGAAGTACTTGTCGTCCAGCTCCTCCGGCTCCAGCACCGCCGTCTTGCCGCCGTCGATGCCGGGCTTGCGCTGGGTGTACAGGCCCCACCAGCGCATTCGGCCGCGCAGATCGTTCGGGTCGATGGAGTCGAAGCCGCGCCGGGAGTAGATCGTCTCAATGCGTGTCCGCACATTGAGACCGTCGTCGTCCTTCTTCAGCTGTTCGTTGCCGTTGAGCGGGGTGTGGTGTCCCATCGCCCACTGGCCCTCGCCGCGGTGGCGACTGACCTTGCGGCGGGGCGCGGAGGCAGCGGGGGGCTGGGGGGTGGCGGCCATGGTTCTGGAGTCCTTACGGGACAGGCGGGAATCGGCTCAGCCTGCGCACGTGCGCGCGCACGTGGGCATTCACGTGCGCGGCGGTGCGCGAAAAGCGAAAAGAGAATCGGCAGGGCTGGTGTGTCAGCTCGCCGGACAGATGGCGCTGGACATGCGGCCGAGATCGACGTGCCGTCGACTCACCAGGGCGATTCCAGTTCCAGACATGACGGCAGCGTTGCACGCGGATCTCCGGGCAGTCCACCATTGTCCGGATTCTGGACGCAACTATTCTGCATGACGAGACGGAGGCGGAGCTTCCGCCGCGTCCGTCCCGCCGTGCGGCTCACTCCGCGAACGCGCCGGGCCACGGTCCGGGCGTCGTCGCCGCGGGCCGAGGCTCGACCTCGGTCTTGAACAGCGTGAACCCGCGCCGCTCGTAGTTGGCCCGCGCGAACTCGCCGTCCCAGCTGCACGTGTGCAGCCACACCCGCTTGGTCGGCGGCAGCTCGGGCCACCGCACCGCCAGGTCCCAGGCGCGCGCCGTGCCGTACGACAGCAGGTGGCCGCCGATGCCACGCCCCCGGAAGGCGGGCAGCAGCCCGAAGTAGGCGATCTCCACCACGCCGTCACCCATGGCGTCCAGCTCTACATATCCGGCCGGGGTGCCGTGTTCGTACGCCACCCATGTCTCCACGCCGGGCCGCTCCAGGTACTCCCGCCAGCGGGCGTGGCTCCAGCCGAGCCGGTCGGTCCAGCGGATGTCACCGCCCACCGAGGCGTACAGGAAGCGGCTGAACTCCGGCGAGGGCACCTCGGCGCGCACGATCCGCACGGCGTCGCCCTCCGGCGCGGCGGCCGGCAGGAGGTCGGCGGGGGAGTTCTGCTCCAGGGACCAGGTGGTGACAGGGACGTTGCTCATGACGGCCAGAAAATCATCGGACGGCCGGACATGTCGATCCCTTCCGCCTCAGTCCAGCGACTCCTCCAGCCGCGCCAGCGGCACCGCGAACAGCATCCGGTCCGACAGCGACCACACCTCGCCGGTCTCCTGCCAGTACGACAGCGAGCCCGCCGAGTCCGCCGGGTCCGTCCAGCAGTGGTGGGAGGAGTCCGAGCCACAGCGGGCCGCCGCCGCGCCACGGATGTCCTGACGCCATAGCCCGCCCCGGTCGTTCGCCGACTTCGGCTGTGTCCCTATGTACCAGGACGACATGTCCGTGCCGGGACGGTGGTAGGAGAGCACACCCCGGATACCGCGCGCCCGGGTCCGGTACACCTCGGCCGCGTCGGCGCGGCCGGTGGAGTCGGTGGCGAGCAGACCATCGCGCGCGGGGGCGTTGCTGAACGCGTACCGCCACAGCCGGGTCCGCCGCTCGCCGCTCGCCGGGGTCTGTTCCCCGGCCACCAGACTGTCCGGCGAGGTGCCCCGGTCCAGCGAGAGCGGGCCGGGACAGGGCGGCCCGGAGGCGCCGCAGCGTCCGTCGTGGAAGCGGTACGAGCCGATGGCGGGCATGACGTACCGGTACCCTGCCGCCGACCAGCCGTGCGGCACCCGGCCGATCGCGGGCTCGTCCACGGTGGTGCGCTGGATGCGGTCGAGGTCGTAGACGTAGAGCGCCTCGGTGCCCGCCCGGCCCGCGCTGACCAGCAGTTTGTTGTCGTACCAGACCATGCCCGAGATCCCGGAGTCCAGCCCCCGGTAGTCGCTGCCGCCGTTCTCGGGCACCACGAGGAGCACCCAGCGGTAGACGGGCCGGGCCGGGTCGTCGAAGTCGGCGAAGGCGACCCGGGCGAGCCCGTGCCCGGCGCCGGACCCCTCGGTGGCGCTGTGGCTCCAGCCGGTCAGGACCACGCGGTGCGTGCCCCAGACGCCGTCCTCGTCCGCGTCCCCGGAGGTGGTCACCGAGGCGGGGCGCCAAGAGGTGTCGGCGGTGTCGGCGCGGTCCCAGCAGTAGGAGCGTGTGGCGGTGGGGGTGAGCGGCAGGGTGGCGCGCTCCTCGGAGTCGCAGGCGGAGCCCACGCGCATCGCGCGGTCGGCGTCGCGCAGTACGGCGTCCACCCCGACCGGGCGCCCCATGGACCCGGCGAGCCGGTCGAGCGTACGCGCGGGCACCAGGCTCTCCTGGAGCCGCAGCGGGGCGGTGTCCGCCTGCGCGGTGAGCGGTGTGAGCGCGCCAGGATTGCCGGTGACCGTGGCCTGCGAGGCGCTGATCAGCGTGGCCGCCGCGGTGAGGGCGAGGCCGGTCCCGGTCAGGACCGCGCGCAGGGCCATGCCTCGTCTGCGCCTGCGGTGTCTGCCGCGATGCTTCATGTCTCCTCCCGAGGCGGTCCAACTGCACCCGGCGATCGTTGTGTTGACCGCGAGGCCGTTGGGCGGACCCGTCAGGGATGCTACGGCAGCGAGCGGCGCTCCGGGGGGAGGACCCCGCAAATGCGGGGAAGACGCCCGCGTTCGGGGGGTGTTCACCCCATTCTGTTCGGGCCGGGTGTTCGCATTCCGTCCCCGGTGGCCGTCCGGGCGCGGCCGCGCAGCCGGGCCAGCGCGGGTGCGGTGGAGTGGGGCAGCAGCGCGGCGGGCTCCTCGGGCAGCAGCACCTCCACGTCCGCGTCCTCCCGGAACCGGTAGGGCCGGTCCAGCAACAGCGCGCCCAGATAACGCCGTACGCGCGACATCTCCGCGCGCACCGTCACCGTTCTGGACCCGTCGCCGAACAGGTCCTCCGCGAGACCGGCCGCGCTGCGCCCCGCGCGGTGTTCGGCCAGGAGCAGCAGCAACTCGGCGTGCCGGGCGCTCAGTTCGCGCGACCAGGGACCGGCGGCGCCGGACACCGTCAGCGTGCGGCAGCCGGGGCGGGACAGGTCCAGCGTCATCCGCACCCCCGCCGCCGTCTCGTCCGCCGCCCGCACCAACCAGCCCCCGGCCAGCGGCTCCACCGCGCACGAACCCAGCGCGGCCAGCCTGCGGCGGCCCGGCGACAGGGAGTTGGGCAGCGCGAGGCGGCGGACGTACGGCATCCCGGTCACCGCCGCCGTCCAGCCGTCCCGGTCCACCACCAGGGCCCGCCCCTCCAGCCGGGCCAGCACCGGAGCGCCGACCGTGCGCAGCCGCTCCAGCGAGGTCAGATGCAGCTCGCGCAGCCGGGCCTCGGCGAGCTTGGCCACCGAGTCCACCCAGGCGAGGGTCGCCGGGTGCATCGTCTCCAGCGGGCCGCTCACGTCCACCACGCCGAGCAGCCGGCCGTCCCGGGGGTCGGTGATCGGCGCTCCCGAACAGGTCCAGGAGGCGTGCGAGCGGACGAAGTGCTCGGCGCCGAAGACCTGCACCGGCCGCCGTACGACCGCGGGCGTGCCCACGCCGTTGGTGCCGACCGCGTTCTCGCGCCAGTCGGCCCCCACCTCGAAGCCGAGGACGTCGGCCTTGCGCAGCACCGCCGGGGCGCCCTCGCGCCACAGCACGCGGCCCTCGGCGTCGGCGACGACCATGATGTGCCGGGCCACGTCCGCGACCGACAGCAGACCCTCGCGCAGCACCGGCAGCACGTGCCGCAGCGGCGACTCCCGTCGTCTGCGTCCGACCTCCTCGGGGGACAGCAGCGGCGAGCCACGGCCGTGTTCGGGGTCCACGCCGCTGCGCAGCATCCGCGCCCAGGACTGCTCGATCACCGGCCGGGGCGCGATCCGCGCGTGTTTCCCGGCGAGCCGGGCCTCGCGGACCTCGTTCAGCACCCGCGCCGCCTGCGCCGCGTCCACGGCGGCCAGCCGCGCCATGTTCATGGGCGGGTCCACCACTTGCGCCTCCCGGAAGATAGGCGTCCAACACATGTGTCGCGCCAACCCGGCGGCGGCTTCCGGGATGGCGGCTCCCATACTGCCGCCGAGTGGGGGCCGGGCACACCGGTCTGCGCACTCTCGGCTACAAGTTGCAACCCCCTGCAACCCTGGTGAACGGCACGGGGCGCACCGACACTTGAGCCCTGCGCCGCCCCCGGGCGGTGCGTGCGCCCTCCAAGGGGCCCGAGGGGCGGGGGTGGTGCCGTGTCGGCGCAGCACCACCCCCGCGACCCCGGGGCCCGGCGACCGGGCGGACCGGACCGGGCGGACCGGACCGGGCGGACCGGACCGGCGGACCGCGGGCCGACGCGGGGACACCGGCGCCGCCCGGCGCGAGCGAACGGCCCGTCCACGCTCCGGCCCGTCCACGCTCCGGCCGTCCACACCCCGTCACATGCGCGCTCATCTGCCGCGCGGCACAGGCGTTCCGCCCCGCGAGGTGAGGGCCGCGCGCCGCGCCGGATACCGTTAGGACGTGCAGTCAGCAAGTGAAACCCCCGAGCGGCTCCGGGGCCGCCTCCACCGGGCCAGAGCCCTTTACCGGAACGTCTCCAAGCGGAGGACCGCCTGGCTGCTGCTGACGGACACCGTCAATTCCTGCATGGAGTACCGCATTCTGGGCCTCGCGGCCGAGGCGGCCTTCTTCACGCTGCTGTCCGTCCCGCCCCTGCTGCTCAGCCTCATCGGTCTCCTCGGCTACGTCGACGACTGGACCGGCGCCGACACCATCCACAGCCTGGAGACCAACCTCCTGGAGGCCTCGCGCACCGTCCTGTCGAACAAGGGCGTCAAGGAGATCGCCGAGCCGATCCTGGACGACGTGATGAAGGGCGGCAGACCCGACGTCATCTCCATCGGCTTCCTGTTCGCCCTCTGGTCGGGCTCCCGCGCGGTGAACGTCTTCATCGACACCATCACCGTCATGTACGGCCTCGACGGCGTCCGGGGCATCGTCAAGACCCGCATCATGGCGTTCCTGCTGTTCATCGTGGCCCTGCTGATCGGCTCGGTGGCGCTGCCGCTGATGGTGGCCGGACCGGACGCGGTGGTCGGCGTCCTGCCCTGGTCCGCGACGGTCGTCAAGGTGCTCTACTGGCCCGTCGTCATCGTCCTGTCCATCGTCTTCCTGACCACGCTCTACCACGTCTCCGTCCCGGTCCGCTCCCCATGGATCGAGGACGTGCCCGGCGCCCTGGTCGCGCTCGCCATGTGGGTCCTCGGCAGCCTTCTGCTGCGGGTGTATCTCACCCACACCATCGAGGGCGCCACCATCTACGGCTCACTGGCGGCCGCCGTCGCCGTGCTGCTGTGGATCGGTGTGTCCGCGTTCGCCGTGCTCGTCGGCGCGGCGGTGAACGCCGCCATTGACCGGGTCTGGCCCGCCGCCGCCACGGCCGCCGCCCGCGAGGCCAACGAACGTCAGCGCGAGGTCCAGATCGCCGAGTACGTGGCCCGGGCCGCCGCGGCCCGCGAGAGCGATCCGGACGACCCCGACATGCCCTCCGAGTTCCCCGAACGCTGGTCCCGTTTCCTGCCCCCCGAGGACATCACCGGGCGGCTCCGCACCCATGCCAGGAACACCCACCACACGCACAAGGGCGACAAGGACCGGGGGCACCCGGAGAGGTGAGCGGGGCGCGCGGGCCGCGTGCGGTGGCCTGCGCGGGTCGCCCGGTGCGTCCGGTCTGCCCGGTGCGCGGAGGGGTGTTGCACGGGTCCGTGCAAGGGAATACACCCGCCCTGTGCGGCGCTCTGACATGTGGTGCTCTCCTATGTGGTGCCATGAGCGCCTCTGTGGTGCCATGAGTGACCGCCACACGCTCTGTGTGTGATCGGCACATGTGCGCGGCGAAGGGCTGGTGGGCGATGACCGCAGACCGGACGGACCCGGTGGTCCGCACGCGGCAAGGGGCCGTCCGCGGCCGGTACGAGCAGGACGTCGCCGTGTTCCGGGGCATCCCGTACGCCGCACCGCCCTTCGGCCCCCGGCGGTTCCGGCCGCCTCAGCCGCACGCGCCCTGGGACGGGGTGCGCGACGCCGGGGACTACGGCCCGACCGCGCCGCAGGTGCCGTACTCCGAGGCGTTCTCCGGCTACCTCTCCGACCCGGTGATCCCCGGCGACGCGTGCCTGAACCTCAACGTCTGGACCCCCGAGCCCGGTCCCGGCGCCCGGCTCCCCGTCCTGGTCTGGCTGCACGGCGGTGCCCTGACCAGGGGTTCCTCGGCCGTACCGGTGTACGGCGGCGGTGCCTTCGCCCGTGACGGGGTCGTCCTCGTCTCGGTCAACTACCGGCTCGGCATCGAGGGCTACGGACTGTTCCCGGACGCGCCCGCCAACCCCGGCCTGCGCGACCAGCTCGCCGCCCTGCGCTGGGTCCACGAGAACATCGCGGCCTTCGGCGGCGACCCGGCGAACGTCACCCTTGCCGGTCAGTCGGCCGGTGCCATCAGCGTCGGCGTCCTGCTCACCGTCCCCGAGTCCCGGGGCCTGGTCCGGCGGGCCGTCCTGCAGAGCGGCGCGCCGGAGGTCTCCGAGCGCGACAAGGTGCGGCGGATGGTGCGCCGTATGGCCGCCCGGCTGAAGGTCCCGGCCACCGCGGCCGCCTTCGCCGCCGTCGACCGGGACCTGCTGCTGCGCGCCCAGGCCGAGGTGGGGCGGCTGAGCAGCCCCGTGCTCGGCGGCCCCGCCTTCGGCGTCGTCCCGGACGGCGACCTCGTGCCCGCCGACCCGGTTCAGTCCCTGGTCGACGGCACGGCGGCACCCGGCGTGGACCTGCTGATGGGCTGGACCCGGGACGAGTACCGGCTGTGGCTGGTCCCCGGCGGGC
>NZ_WWIR01000108.1 GCF_009863025.1 Streptomyces sp. SID4985
GTGGCTTGTCGCGCCCACGCGGCGGAGCCGCATGATCGAACACAGCCCCGCGCCCCTTACGGAGTTGTCCTGCCCCTCGTTTTTCAGATCAGCAAGGAGTCTCAACCGTGAGCGAGTACGTCGAGTGGAGTGACGCCGAGGCCCCGGCGCCGCCGGTGAGCACTGCGGTCACTCCCGCCGACGCCGCCGACGCGGCGCGGCTCGTCGCCTTCGGGCTGCAGCCCAAGCTGCAGCCCGCGCGGGATCAGGAGTACACGGATCTGCTGCGCAGGTATCGCGAGGACCCGCCGTTCGCGCGGCTCGCGGATGCCGTGGCCAGCGGGCTCGGGCTGGTCGTCCTTGAGGTGTCGGCGCGGGCGGGCATGGCCGTGACGGCGGCCGA
Organism: Streptomyces sp. SID4985; assembly: GCF_009863025.1. Taxonomy (GTDB): domain Bacteria; phylum Actinomycetota; class Actinomycetes; order Streptomycetales; family Streptomycetaceae; genus Streptomyces. Next base: position 383 of record NZ_WWIR01000108.1, read on the forward strand.
GGACTCGGTGTTCGCGGTGCGGATGGGTGACTACGCGCGCCGTACCGCCGCCGACTCCGGGGACCGTTTCCTGCACGGCTTGGCGCATCTCTCCGTCGCCGCGCTGGCGTTCCCCCGGCCGGAGGACCTGGCCGACGACTCGTACATCGGGCGGGTGACCGTCAACGGCGTGGACGCCTTCGTACGGCAGGCGTGCCGTCGCCTGGAGGAGCGGGCGCAGGAGGAGGGGGAGAACACCGACCCGGCGACCGACGCGCCCGGTCTTGAGGCCGCGTGGCGGATCTGGGCGCGGCGCAGCGTCACCGGTGCCACCAAGGACGCCCGGCGTCCGGCCTCCTCGACCACCGGTATCGTCGCCAAGGCGCTCGGCTTCCTCACCGACTCCGGGTTCCTCCAGCGCACCGGGGACGAGGGCGGCGGCACCTACCGCACCACGGCCCGCTATCAGCTCCAGGTGCGTGACATGGCGGGCACCGCGGCCCTCGCCGAGCTGCTGGAGCTGGGCATAGTCCCGGACACCGGCGCCTCCGCGAGCCTGCTGCCCGCCGAGGAGAGCGACGACCTGGACCTGGTCGCCGACGCCGGACTGCCGTTCCACTCCTGACGGCACGGGACGCCTGCCGTCCCCCTCCACGCACCACCGCACCCTGTTCGAAGCCTTACGACGAGAGTCCGCCATGTACGAGCTGTCCCGCGTCCGCCTCTACTCCATCGGGCCCGCCGGCGCGCGCTACGCCGACACCGTGCTCGACATGCGCGGCGTGGGCGCGCCCGTGCCCGACCCGGCGCCCACCCAGGCGGAGTTCTTCGAGGAGGAGCCGGTCGGCCCGCCGCGCCGCCCCGCGCCCGCGGGCGTGCTGTTCCTGGAGAACGGCGGCGGCAAGTCCGTCCTGCTGAAGCTGATCTTCTCGGTGATGCTGCCGGGCCACCGCAACACCCTTGGCGGCGCCAGCTCCGGCGTGCTGCGCAAGTTCCTGCTCGCCGACGACTGCGGCCATGTCGCCCTGGAGTGGCAGCACGTGCTGACCGGCGAGTGCGTGGTCGTCGGCAAGGCCAGCGAGTGGCGCGGCCGCCAGGTGTCCAACGACCCGCGCAAGTTCGCGGAGGCGTGGTACTCGTTCCGGCCCGGACCCGGACTCAGCCTGGACAACCTGCCGGTCGCCGAGGCCACCGCCGTACGGCCGCCCGTCGAGGGCGCCTCCGGCGCGCAGGGCCGTCGCCGCACCATGAAGGGCTTCCGCGATGCCCTCACCGAGTCCGGCAAGAACTACCCGCACCTGGAGGTGCACTGGGAGGAGATCCACGAGCGCTGGACCGAGCACCTCGGCGAGCTGGGCCTCGACCCCGAACTCTTCCGCTACCAGCGAGAGATGAACGCCGACGAGGGCGAGGCCGCCGGTCTCTTCGCGGTCAAGAAGGACTCCGACTTCACCGACCTGCTGCTGCGCGCCGTCACCGACACCCGGGACACCGACGGCCTCGCGGACCTGGTCAGCGGCTTCGGCAACAAGCTGGGCCGCCGCGCCGAACTCATCGCGGAACGCGACTTCACGGCGGGCTCCGCCGACCTGCTGGGTCGCATCGTGGAGTCCGCCGACGGCCGTGCCCGCGCCCGGGAGATCCACACGGGCGCCGAGCGCCGTACCCGCACCCTGGCCCGGAAGCTCTCCGCGCGCGCCGTGCGCGAGCGGGTCCGCGCCGCCGACCTCGCCCAGCGCGTCACGGCCGCCGCCTACACCGTCACCCACTCCGAGGGCGCCCGCGAGCGCAGCTCCCTCGTCGCCGCCGAACTCGCTTACCGGCACGCCTCGTTGGCGCTCGCCGCCGCCGAGAAGACCGCCGCCGCGCAGAAGCGCGAACTGGCCGACGCGCGCACCCTGTACGCCGCCTGGCAGGCCGCCGAGGCCGTGCTGCGCCACCGCGCCGCCGCCGACCGCGTCGCGCGCGTGTCCGCCGCGATCCAGGAGGCCGAACGCGACGCGGCCCCCGCCCTCGCCGCTCGCGCCAAGGCCGCCGTCGACCTCGTCCGCGCCCTGCACGCCGCCGCCGACCGCGCCGAGAGCCTCGCCAACGAGGAGGAGGAGCGCTCCGCCGCCCTCCAGGAGGTCGGTGACGGCGCCTACCGCGACTCCACCACCGCCGCCACCGAGGCGCAGCGCGCCCGCAGCGAGGCCGGACACCTGCGCCAGCGCCTCGAAGAGGTCGAGCAGGAGACGGCCGAGGCCGTCCGCGCGGGCTGGCTGGACGACAGCGCCCCCGACGC
>NZ_WWIR01000109.1 GCF_009863025.1 Streptomyces sp. SID4985
GCCAACGCCGTGCGCGAGGCGGCCCGCCCCCAGGAGCGCGCGGCCGGAGCGGGCGGCGCCCGCACCGCGGACCCCATGGAGGTGGCCCGCCGGGGTCATCTGCGGGTCCTGCGCTCCCCGGACAACTGACGCGCCGTCCGCCCCCTCGCACCGCCCTTGTGGTGTCCCCGCCCCGGCCGTTCGCCCAGGGCGGGTAGTTTTGGGCATCCACAGGACTTTCGGGAGGCTGGGCCGTGACTGCTGATCTGTCGCAGATCGTGAAGGCGTACGACGTGCGCGGAGTGGTCCCGGACCAGTGGGACGAGTCCCTCGCCGCGCTCTTCGGCGCCGCCTTCGCCGCGGTGACCGACGCCCGCGCGATCGTCGTCGGCCACGACATGCGCCCCTCCTCGCCCGGCCTGTCCCGCGCCTTCGCGCGCGGCGCGGCCGACCAGGGCGTGGACGTCACCGAGATCGGCCTCTGCTCCACCGACCAGCTCTACTACGCCTCGGGTGCGTTCGGCCTGCCCGGCGCGATGTTCACCGCCTCCCACAACCCGGCCCGGTACAACGGGATCAAGATGTGCCGCGCGGGCGCCGCCCCGGTCGGCCAGGACACCGGGCTCGCCGAGATCCGCGAACTGGTCGAGGGCTGGCTGGAGTCGGGCGCCCCGGAACCGGCCGCCGTGCCGGGCACGCTCACCGCGCGCGACACGCTGGAGGACTACGCCGCCTACCTGCGCTCCCTGGTCGACCTGACCGCGATCCGCCCGCTGAAGGTGGTCGTGGACGCGGGCAACGGCATGGGCGGCCACACCGTCCCGACCGTCCTCGCCGGGCTGCCGCTGACCGTGGTGCCGATGTACTTCGAGCTGGACGGCACCTTCCCGAACCACGAGGCCAACCCGCTGGACCCGGCCAACATCGTGGACCTGCGCAAGCGGGTCGTGCAGGAGGGCGCCGACCTCGGCCTCGCCTTCGACGGCGACGCCGACCGCTGCTTCGTCGTGGACGAGAACGGCGACCCGGTCTCCCCGTCCGCGATCACCGCGCTCGTCGCCGTGCGCGAGCTGGCCCGCAACGGCGGCTCGGGCACCGTCATCCACAACCTGATCACCTCGCGCACGGTCCCCGAGGTCGTGCGGGAGCACGGCGGCACCCCGGTCCGCACCCGCGTCGGCCACTCCTTCATCAAGGCCGAGATGGCCCGCTCCGGCGCGATCTTCGGCGGCGAGCACTCCGCGCACTACTACTTCAAGGACTTCTGGAACGCCGACACGGGCATGCTGGCCGCCCTGCACACCCTCGCCGCCCTCGGCGGCCAGGACGGCCCGCTGTCCGCCCTTGTCGCCGCGTACGACCGCTACGCGGGCTCCGGCGAGATCAACTCCACCGTCGCCGACCAGGCGGCCCGCCTCGCCGCGATCCGCGCCGCCTACGAGGGCCGCCCGGGCATCACCCTGGACGACCTCGACGGCCTCACCGTCTCCGCCGACGACTGGTGGTTCAACGTCCGCCCCTCCAACACCGAGCCCCTGCTCCGCCTGAACGCGGAGGCCAAGGACGAGGCCACCATGGAGAAGATCCGCGACGAGGCACTGGCGATCATCCGCGCCTGAACCGGCGCCGACCGTCCGGCCCCGGCCGTGCCGCCGTACGGCGGTAACCTGACCAGCACATCCGTGTACATCCCGTACCGCCGCCCGAAGGGACACCCCATGGCGCTCGAAGCCGGCCTCCTGGAGATCCTGGCCTGCCCGGCCTGCCACTCCGCGCTCAAGGAGCAGGACGGCGAGCAGGACACCGAGGGCACCGAGCTCGTCTGCACCGGCCAGGACTGCGGACTGGCGTACCCGGTCCGCGACGGCATCCCCGTCCTGCTCGTCGACGAGGCCCGCCGCCCGCTGTAGTACCGCCGGGCGCCGGAGCCCCACCGCGATCCGCGCGCCCGACCACACCGACAGGATTCCCGGCGACCGGAGGCAGCCGCCCATGCTCGACGAATCGCTCCTGGACACCCCGGAGGGCCTCGCCGAGGCCGACCGCCGAGGGCTCCTGCGCGGCGCGGCGGAGGCCGGCGCCCGGGTCCGTACGGCCGCCCGGCACGCCGTCGAGGCGGGCGTCGGCGCCCTCCGGCCGGACGGCCGTCCCCGCGCGGTCCTGATCGCGGGGCCCGGAGCCGCCGCCACCCACGCCGCCGACCTGCTCGGCACCCTGGCCGGACCCGGCAGCCCCGTCATCCGCCTCGCCCCGACCGGCGTGGCCCCCGCCCCCGGCGCCCTGCGCTGGGAACTGCCGGGCTGGGCCGGTTCCGTGGACCTGCTGCTGATCGCCACCCCCGACGGCGGCGAACCGAGCCTGTCGCTCCTGGCCGAACAGGCCTACCGCCGGGGCTGCTCCGTCGTCGCCGTGGCCCCCGCCGGCACCCCGCTCACCGAGGCGGTCGCCGGGGCACACGGCCTCTTCGTCCCCATGGCCACGGCCCCCTACGACCAGGGGGAGCCCGTCGCCGGGTCCTCGTCCGGCGTCTTCTGGGCCCTGCTCACCCCGCTGCTCGCCCTGCTCGACCGCGTCGGCCTGCTCGCGGCGGACCCGGAGGCCCTGGAGAAGGTCGCGGACCGCCTGGACCGCGTGGCCGAGCGCTGCGGCCCCGCCATCGTGACCTACAGCAACCCGGCGAAGACCCTGGCCGCCGAACTGGCCGACGCGCTCCCGGTCGTCTGGACCGAGGGCACCTCCGCGGGCCCGGCGGGCCGCCGCTTCGCCGACGCCCTCGCCGAACTCGCCGGACGCCCCGCCCTGGTCGCGGAACTCCCCGAGGCCCTCGCCGCCCACAGCGCGCTCCTCGCGGGCCCGCTCGCCGCCAGCGCCGACCCCGACGACTTCTTCCGCGACCGCGTGGAGGAGGCACCCGCCCTGCACGCGCGCGTGGTGCTGCTCCGCGACCGCCCCCTCGGCGGTCTCACCGCCGCCCCCGCCGCCCGTGACCTGGCCCTCAGCCACGACACGCCGATCAGCGAACTCGAACCGGAGGAGGGCGCCGATCTGGAGACCCTCGCGGAACTGATCGCCGTCACGGATTTCGCCGCCGTTTACCTGGCGCTCGCCTCCGCCACCTGACCTTGCTCCCGGACCGCCCGCCCGCACACCCGGGGGCGGTCCGGCCCGCGCCCACTCCCGGGCACCGGCCGCGCAGCGCACGTACGGAGACAGAGAGACACATGGACCGCCTCGACAACACCGTCCGCCCCTACGCGTGGGGCTCGCCCACCGCCATCCCGCAGCTCCTCGGCACCGAGCCGACCGGTCAGCCGCAGGCCGAGATGTGGATGGGCGCCCACCCCGGCGCCCCCTCGCGCACCCCGCGCGGCCCGCTCACCGAGGTCATCGCGGCCGACCCCGAGCGCGAACTCGGCGCGGCCGCGGTCGCGAAGTTCGGCCCCCGGCTGCCGTTCCTGCTCAAGATCCTCGCCGCGGGCGCCCCGCTCTCCCTCCAGGTCCACCCCGACCTCGCCCAGGCCCGGGAGGGCTACGCCGACGAGGAGCGCCGGGGCATCCCGGTGGACGCCCCGGACCGCAACTACAAGGACGCCAACCACAAGCCCGAGCTGATCTGCGCGCTCACCGAGTTCGACGGCCTGTGCGGCTTCCGGCCCGCCGCCGAGGCGGCCGCGCTGCTCGAAGGGCTCGGCGTCGACTCCCTCAAGCCCTACGCCGACATACTGCGCGCCCGCCCCGAGGACGCCGCCCTGCGCGAGGCCCTCACCGCGATCCTCACCGCCGACCCCGAGGACATGGCCCGCACCGTCGCCGAGGCGACCGCCGCCTTCACCCGCCTCGGCGGCCCCTACGCCCCCTACGCCGGAACAGCCCGGCACTTCGCGGGCGACCCCGGCGTCATCGCCGCCCTGCTGCTCAACCACGTCCGGCTCCAGCCCGGTGAGGCCCTCTTCCTCGGCGCGGGCGTCCCGCACGCCTACCTCGACGGCCTGGGCGTGGAGATCATGGCCAACTCGGACAACGTCCTGCGCTGCGGCCTGACCCCCAAGCACGTCGACGTCCCCGAACTCCTGCGGGTCGTCCGCTTCGAGTCGGGCGACCCGGGAGTGCTGCGCCCCGAGGCATCGCCCGAGGGGGAGGAGGTCTACGAGACCCCGATCGACGAGTTCCGGCTCTCCCGCCTCGTCCTGCCCGGGGGCGGCGCCGTCCGCGACCTCACCCGCGACACCCCGCAGATCCTGCTGTGCACGGCGGGCACCGTCCGCGCGGGCGAGCACGAGCTGTCCCCGGGCCACTCGGTCTACGTCCCCGCAGGTGAGCGCGTCGAGGTGGCCGGAACGGGCACCGTCTTCCGCGCCACTGTGATCGTATGACCGGGCTTGTGGACAGCTGACGCCCCGCCACCCGGTGGGCTGCAACAATGGCCCACCGGCAAAGCACCGGCAAAGACGGGTACACGCCGAGACGGCGTAGACGTACGACAGTGAAGGGACACGCGGACACATGAGCGCGTCAGGCGGTACGAAGGCGATCGTGGCGGCACTCGGTGCCAACCTCGCGATCGCGGTCGCGAAATTCGTGGCGTTCGCGTTCAGCGGCTCCTCGTCCATGCTCGCGGAAGGCGTGCACTCGCTCGCCGACTCGGGCAACCAGTTCCTGCTGCTCATCGGCGGCAAGCGCGCCCAGCGCGAGGCCACCCCGCAGCACCCCTTCGGCTACGGCCGCGAGCGCTACATCTACGCCTTCCTCGTCTCGATCGTCCTCTTCTCCATCGGCGGCATGTTCGCCATCTACGAGGGCTACGAGAAGATCAGCCACCCCCACCCGGTCGAGCACTGGTACTGGCCGGTGGGCGTCCTGGTCTTCGCGATCATCGCCGAGGGCTTCTCCTTCCGCACCGCCATCAAGGAGTCCAACGAGCTGCGCGGCAAGCTCTCCTGGGCGCAGTTCATCCGCCGCGCCAAGGCCCCCGAGCTGCCGGTCGTCCTGCTGGAGGACTTCGGCGCGCTCATCGGCCTGGTCCTCGCCCTCATCGGCGTCGGCGTCGCCATCCTCACGGGCGACGGCGTCTGGGACGGCATCGGCACCGTCTGCATCGGTGTCCTGCTCGTCCTGATCGCCCTCGTCCTCGCCGCCGAGACCAAGTCCCTGCTGCTCGGCGAGGCCGCGGGCCTGGAGGACGTCAAGAAGATCGAGGCCGCCATCGTCGACGGCGACACGGTCACCGGCGTCATCCACATGCGCACCCTCCACCTCGGCCCCGAGGAGCTGCTCGTCGCCGCCAAGATCGCCGTCGAGCACGACGACACGGCCACCGAGGTCGCGCACGCCATCAACGCCGCCGAGGCCCGCATCCGCGAGGCCGTCCCGATCGCCCGCGTCATCTACCTCGAGCCCGACATCTACAGCGAGGCCGAGGCCGCCAAGGGCCCGGACCCCAAGGCCACCCCGGGCGGCCCCACCCCCCACCCGGCCGATCACTGAGCCACCGCTCCGGCCACCCGGTCACCTCGTCCGACGGGGCCCGCCCACACCCGGGCGGGCCCCGTCGGACGTACCGGACACCCCGCCGGCCCGAGATGCGGACTGGGGCAGCCCGCATCTCCGGTGTTAGCTTGGGACGGAGCCAGACGTCGCTGCTGATGGCGGTCGGGCGGTCCCGAGCGGACCGTCCGAGGGAGAGAGGGCCTCCGACGGACTGCGCTGCGCGCCCGGGCACGCCCGTGCCCTCTTCTCGGGCACCCTTGTGTCCGCCGCCGCGCAGACCAGCCCCACCCACCTCGCCCCAACTCCGAGGAGCAGCCCGCAATGACGACTGTCGACAACCGACAGGACTTCAAGGTCGCCGACCTCTCCCTGGCCGAGTTCGGCCGCAAGGAGATCACCCTCGCCGAGCACGAGATGCCCGGCCTGATGTCGATCCGCAAGGAGTACGCCGAGGCACAGCCGCTGGCCGGCGCCCGCGTCACCGGCTCCCTGCACATGACCGTGCAGACCGCCGTGCTCATCGAGACCCTGGTCGCCCTCGGCGCCGACGTCCGCTGGGCCTCCTGCAACATCTTCTCCACCCAGGACCACGCGGCCGCCGCCATCGCCGTCGGCCCGAACGGCACGCCCGACAACCCGCAGGGCGTCCCGGTCTTCGCCTGGAAGGGCGAGACCCTGGAGGAGTACTGGTGGTGCACCGAGCAGGCGCTGACCTGGCCGAACAGCCCCACCGGCGGCCCGAACATGATCCTGGACGACGGCGGTGACGCCACCCTCCTCGTCCACAAGGGCGTCGAGTACGAGAAGGACGGCAAGGTCCCCGGCGTCGAGACCGCCGAGTCCGACGAGCACCGCGTCATCCTCGAACTGCTCCACCGCACCATCAGCGAGGGCTCCCAGAAGTGGACCCAGCTGGCCTCCGAGATCCGCGGTGTGACCGAGGAGACCACCACCGGCGTCCACCGCCTGTACGAGATGCAGCGCGACGGCGACCTGCTCTTCCCGGCGATCAACGTGAACGACGCCGTCACCAAGTCGAAGTTCGACAACAAGTACGGCTGCCGCCACTCCCTGATCGACGGCATCAACCGCGCCACCGACGTCCTCATCGGCGGCAAGACCGCCGTCGTCTGCGGCTACGGCGACGTCGGCAAGGGCTGCGCCGAGTCCCTGCGCGGCCAGGGCGCCCGCGTGATCATCACCGAGATCGACCCGATCTGCGCGCTCCAGGCGGCGATGGACGGCTACCAGGTCACGACCCTCGACGAGGTCGTCGACAAGGCCGACATCTTCGTCACCACGACGGGCAACAAGGACATCATCATGGCCGACGACATGGCCAAGATGAAGCACCAGGCCATCGTCGGCAACATCGGCCACTTCGACAACGAGATCGACATGGCCGGCCTCGCCAAGATCCCCGGCATCGTCAAGGACGAGGTCAAGCCGCAGGTCCACACCTGGACCTTCCCCGACGGCAAGGTGATCATCGTCCTGTCCGAGGGCCGCCTGCTGAACCTGGGCAACGCCACCGGTCACCCGTCGTTCGTGATGTCCAACTCCTTCGCGGACCAGACCCTGGCCCAGATCGAGCTGTTCACCAAGCCCGACGAGTACCCGACCGGCGTCTACGTGCTGCCCAAGCACCTGGACGAGAAGGTCGCCCGCCTCCACCTGGACTCGCTCGGCGTCAAGCTGACCAAGCTGCGTCCGGAGCAGGCCTCGTACATCGGCGTCGAGGTCGACGGCCCCTTCAAGTCGGACCACTACCGCTACTGAGCGATCCGGGCAGGCCCCCGCACCCCCGTGTCGGGGGCCTGCCCCGCTCCGGCCGACCGTCGGCTCTCACGGCCGCACCGTCAGCCCGCCAGACCCCGGGATCCGCCATGCCGCGTGGCCGCTATTCGCTTCACGATCCGCACGATCACACCCCTCTCGCGGAAGAACACTTCCACTGCGCCCCCGGCCCCTCCGGCTGGCGCTACGTCTCGCAGCTGACCACCCCCACCGGCGACCACACCGGCTCCGTCGACCTCGCCCTGGACGACCTCGGCCGCCCCCTCCGCCTCGAAATCCACGCGGGCGACTGGCAAGTACGCGGCGCCGCCCTCGACGGCATCTCCTGGGTCCGCACGGACCCCACCGGGACTCAGGCCACCGAAGGCAATGTGCGCGCCCACGCCTTCACCGGCACGTCCCCCGCGTTCCTCGTCGCCACCGCCCGTCTGCTCCGCCTCACCCCCTCGTCCTCCGCCACCCGGGTACGCCTCGTCGCCCTCACCGATCCGGTACTCGCCCCACGCACCGTGGACCAGTCCTGGGCCTTGGTCGACAGAGAAACACACGCCACTGACAACGGCCCCCTGATCGTGGACGCGTACCAGGTCACAGCCCTGGACACCGGCGAACAGCACACCGTGCACCTCGCCGGGGACGTGGTCCTGTCCGCCCCCGGGATCGAGCTGGAAGACCTGCAGACCCCACCGTCGACGTTCGACTGAGGACCAGGGGTTACGGAGGACCAGGGTTGCGGACCGGACCGCCGCTCACGCCGGGGGAACGAACCCGGTGGGCCGGGAACCGGAATCCTGCGGCTTCACCGCGGCCGGCCGCTCCACCGGAGCCTCGTACACCCGCGCCGCTCCCGGCGCGGCCCAGCCCGCACCACTCGCCACGTCTCCACCGGGCACCGGCCCATGAGCCGCGCCGTCCGCCCGCACCGGGGCCTGACGGGCCTGTCGCTCCTGGACCACGGCGGCCAGAAAGAGCGCCGGAGGCAGTTGCTGCGGCACGGTCGTCCCCGTACGCGCCGCGATGTCGGCCGCGAGCCGCCCGGCCATCGCCGCGGAGACCTGCGGATCGAGCTGACGCATCCGCCCCAGGTACTGCCGCACGGCGAGCCAGAGCCCGTCCGGCACCGCCGACAGATCCAGCTCGGCGAACCGCCCCGCGACCCACGGCGGCGGAGCCGGCATCGGCCAGGACCGCCCCACCGGAACCCGCTCCCGCACCACCAGCGTGCCCGCGAACACATCCCCGAGCCGCCGCCCACGCGCCGACACCAGCGACGCGATGCACGCCACCACCCCGAACGTCATCAGGATCTCGACCACCCCGACGGCACCGCGCACCAACGCGTGCCGGAACCGGATCGGCCCCCCGTCGTCCCGCACCACCCGCAGCCCGAACATCAGCTTCCCCAGCGAGCGCCCGTGGCTGAGCGTCTCCACCGCGATGGGAGCACCGATCAGGACCAGCAGGAAGACGGCTATGGACAGCGCCATCTGCGCCGCGTCGTCGAGCGACGCGGTCGCCAGCAGGACCACGACCGAGACACCGATGTACACGCACATGGCCACGACCAGATCCACGAACACGGCCAGCGCCCTGCTCGGCAGCTTGGCGGGCCGCAGTTCGAGCGCCACCGCCTCCCCGGTCACCAGCTCACTCATGTCCCGCCGCCCTTCCCCTCGTCCGCCCCTTGAGGCAAGTCTGCCAAGCTGAGCACACATCGCGTTGCGGTAGGACAAGCTGACAGCAGCACGCGCAACGACGACCGGCCGAGGAGCAGGCAGACCCGATGGACCTGGACGTGTTCGTCTACGCACACCGAGCCGAGTGGGACCGCCTCGACGCTCTGACGAGCCGCAGGCGTCGGCTCAACGGCGCCGAGACCGACGAGCTGATCACTCTCTACCAGCGGACGGCCACCCATCTCTCGCTGATCCAGTCCAGCGCCCCGGACCCCCAGCTGACCGGCCGGCTGAGCAGGCTGGTCGCCCGAGCGCGCAGCGCCGTCACCGGAACCCGCCGCGCCTCCTGGCGCGACGCGGCCCGCTTCCTGACCCAGGGCTTCCCGGCCGCGGTCTACCGGGCCCGCCACTGGTGGGTGCCCACCGCACTCGTCTCGACGGCCGTCGCGATCCTCCTGGGCTGGTGGATCGGCGCGCACCCGGAGGTGCGCGCCACCATCGCGGCCCCCGACCACCTCCGCGAGCTGACCCGCCCCGGCGGCGAGTACGAGACCTACTACTCGAGCCACCCGGCCGCCTCCTTCGCCGCACAGGTGTGGACGAACAACGCCCAGGCGGCCGCGATGTGCCTGGTCCTGGGCATCTTCCTGGGGCTCCCCGTGCTCTGGATCCTCTTCGAGAACATGCTCAACCTCGGCGTCGGCTTCGGCCTCATGTCCTCCGCCGGCCGCCTCGACACCTTCCTCGGCCTCGTCCTCCCGCACGGCCTGCTCGAACTGACCGCGGTCTTCGTCGCCGCCGGTACGGGCCTCCGCCTCGGCTGGACCGTGATCGACCCCGGCCCGCGAAGCCGTCGTACGGCACTGGCGGAAGAAGGACGCGCGGCCGTCGGCATGGCCATCGGTCTCGCCCTGGTCCTTTTCGTCTCCGGCGCCATCGAAGGCTTCGTCACCCCGTCCGGCCTTCCCACCTGGGCCCGCATCGGCATCGGCATCGTGGCCGAGCTGGCGTTCCTGGCCTACGTCTATGTCCTGGGCGGCCGCGCGGCCCGTGCCGGAGAAACGGGCGACCTCATGGCGTCCGAGCGCAGCTCGACCGTCCCCACCGCCGCCTGATGTGCGTAAACGGCCTGTGAGCTGCTATTCTTCCGATCGCCCCAAGAAACCCGTTGACACGGGCGGACCGGGGAGGTAGAGTCAAACAGTTGCCTGGAGCTGGACAAGCTCAAGGTTGACCGCTAGAATCTATCTGCTCCTCGAAGAAGTCGCTCAGGCGATTCCGAGAAGCAAATTCCGATTACTCAGAAATGAGCGGCCGGTAAGACCGGCCAAAAACTTCTGATAGAGTCGGAGCCGCCGGAAAGGGAAACGCGAAAGCGAGAACCTGGAAAGC
>NZ_WWIR01000014.1 GCF_009863025.1 Streptomyces sp. SID4985
CGCCCCCGCCACACCGCACCGCTCCCGCCACCCAGACCCCCGGCCACTGCCCCGGCCCCCGGCCCCACCCCAGACCCCGTAACCCCTTCGGCCCACCCCACCACGCACACGAGTGCCTACAGGTGCGGGACCGTCGAGGAGAACAGACGCTGGAGTTCGCAGCATCCGGCACGGACGGCGAGGGGCGATGATCGTAACGGTGGTGTCGATGCCGGAGGCGACGGTCACGCGTGCGGATGTCGCGGAGGCGAGGGAGCGGCTGGCGACGGAGCGGTTCCTGCTCGTCGACATCGAGTTGCCGGGGGAGGGGCCGGAGGCCGGGTCGGTGACCGGGTCGGTGGCCGAGGAGCTGGGGCTGGAAGCCGAAGGGCTGGACTGGTTCGGCAGGGTGGACGAGCCTCCGCGGGCGGAGTATCTGGGGGACAGGGCGGGACTGGTCGTGCCGGTCGTCCAGGGTGAGCGGATCGCCCTCGTCCATGTGCTGGTGACCGAGCGCTTCCTGGCCACCGTGCACCGGGGGCAGGCCGGGCTGGCGATGCCCATGACCCGGGCGCTGACGCACGAGCGGCCGTCCGACGCCGTGGCGGTGCTCTTCCTGATGCTCGGGGAGGCACTGGGTTCGTTTCGCCGGGCGGCCGTGCAGGCACTGCTGGAGACCGAGGAGCTCGAGGACGACATGTTCGAGGAGCGGCTTCCCGAGCAGGTGCGCGAGCTGGCGCGGCTGCGGCGCCGTTCGGCCCTCCTGCATCACTTCCTGCGGCCGTTCCTCGAGCTGACCGACGAGATGCTCACCCGCCGGATGATGAGCCCCACCTTCCCCGAGCAGCGGCAGCGGCTCGCCCGGGAGTTCCAGACCAGCGGGCGACTGGTGCTCGCGGACCTCGAGTCGTTGCAGGAGGCCACGCGCCGGGCGTTCGGCAGTTACTCCTCGCTGGTGGCCGGGGAGCAGAACGGGGTGATCAACCGGCTGGCCATCGTGTCGGTGGTCTTTCTGCCGTTGTCGTTCCTGACCGGGTTCTTCGGCATGAACTTCACGTTCCTGACGGACAAGCTGGAGAGCCGGGACGAGTTCTGGCTGTTCGCCATCGGACTGCAGCTGCTCGTCCTGCTCCTCTCCCTCTATGTGCTGCACCGCACCAGGATCTGGCGCAGGCTGCGCGAGGGAGACTGACCGGCCGGCCGTGCCCGGGTATGCCGAAGACCCCGCCCGGCACCCTTGGGGAAGGGGTCGGACGGGGCCTTCGGTTGAAGAGTCTGAACTCGCACCCGCGTGGCGAACGCAGGCCGCGTGCGAGTTCGGGAGCCGGTAGGGGGCGGATGAGAGAGGGCCCGCCCTGGGTCCCGCCGGCGTTCAGATCAGGTGAGAACTCAGCCCTTGAGGTCGGTGACCTTGGCGGCCAGCGCCGACTTCTTGTTGGCGGCCTGGTTCTTGTGGATGACGCCCTTCGAGACGGCCTTGTCGAGCTGACGCGCGGCAGCGCGCTGGTACTCGGTGGCCTTCTCGACGTCACCCGCGGCAGCGGCCTCGCGGGCCTTGCGGATCGCGGTCTTCAGGGAGGACTTGACGGCCTTGTTGCGCAGGCGCGCCTTCTCGTTGGTCTTGATCCGCTTGATCTGGGACTTGATGTTCGCCACGAAGGAGCCTTTTCAGGTTCAGGCACGGGACCGCTCGGGCCCCGGACCGGTGATCCAAGGATTTCAGTACGTGCCTCGCGCTGAGAGGGCATGAGGCACAGCCATCAACACTACCAGTGGCCGCCTCGGCGGCCCAAAACGCCCCCCGGTCGCTCCCCGTGGGACCATGGAGACTACGTATCGATCCGACCCGAGGCATAAGGCGCCTCAAGAGACAGGACCCTGCGTGCCCGCGACCCCTAACCACGTGCCCGAGCCGAGCCGTACCGACCCGGCGCTGATCCGCAACTTCTGCATCATCGCGCACATCGACCACGGCAAGTCCACGCTCGCCGACCGGATGCTCCAGCTGACCGGTGTGGTCGAGCAGCGGCAGATGCGCGCTCAGTACCTCGACCGGATGGACATCGAGCGCGAGCGCGGCATCACGATCAAGTCCCAGGCGGTGCGTCTGCCGTGGGCCCCCACCGTGGGCCCCGACCAGGGCAGTACCCACATCCTCAACATGATCGACACCCCGGGGCACGTCGACTTCACCTATGAGGTCTCGCGGTCGCTGGCCGCCTGCGAGGGAACCGTCCTCCTCGTCGACGCCGCCCAGGGCATCGAGGCGCAGACCCTCGCCAACCTCTACCTGGCGATGGAGAACGACCTCACGATCATCCCCGTGCTGAACAAGATCGACCTGCCGGCCGCGCAGCCGGAGAAGTTCGCCGAGGAGCTGGCGAACCTCATCGGGTGCGACCCCGACGACGTGCTCAAGGTCTCCGCGAAGACCGGCATGGGCGTCGAGGCGCTCCTCGACCGGGTCGTCGAGCGGATCCCGGCCCCGGTCGGCGTCAAGGACGCCCCCGCCCGCGCGATGATCTTCGACTCGGTCTACGACTCCTACCGGGGTGTCGTGACGTACGTCCGTGTCATCGACGGCCAGCTCAACAAGCGCGAGCGCATCAAGATGATGTCGACCGGCGCGACCCACGAGCTGCTGGAGATCGGCACCAACTCGCCCGAGATGCTCCCGGCCGACGGCCTGGGCGTCGGCGAGGTGGGCTATCTGATCACCGGTGTGAAGGACGTCCGCCAGTCCAAGGTCGGTGACACCGTCACCAGCCAGGTCAAGGGCGCGACCGAGGCCCTCGGCGGCTACAAGGACCCGAAGCCGATGGTGTTCTCGGGCCTGTACCCGCTGGACGGCTCGGACTACCCGGAGCTGCGCGAGGCCCTGGACAAGCTCCAGCTCAACGACGCCGCCCTGGTGTACGAGCCGGAGACCTCCGCCGCCCTCGGCTTCGGCTTCCGCGTCGGCTTCCTCGGCCTGCTGCACCTGGACGTGATCCGGGAGCGCCTGGAGCGCGAGTTCGGCCTCGACCTGATCGCCACCGCCCCCAACGTGGTCTACCGCGTGGTCATGGAGGACGGCAGCGAGCATGTCGTCACCAACCCGAGCGAGTTCCCCGAGGGGAAGATCAACGAGGTCTACGAGCCGGTCGTGCGGGCCACGATCCTCGCGCCCACCGAGTTCATCGGCTCGATCATGGAGCTGTGCCAGACCCGGCGCGGCACCCTGCTCGGCATGGACTACCTCTCCGAGGACCGGGTCGAGATCCGCTACACGCTGCCGCTCGCGGAGATCGTCTTCGACTTCTTCGACCAGCTGAAGTCCAAGACCCGCGGCTACGCCTCGCTGGACTACGAGCCCACGGGCGAGCAGACCTCCAGCCTGGTCAAGGTCGACATCCTGCTGCACGGCGACAAGGTGGACGCCTTCTCGGCGATCACCCACAAGGACGCCGCGTACGCGTACGGTGTACGGCTCGTCGCCAAGCTGCGCGAGCTGATCCCCCGGCAGGCCTTCGAGGTGCCGATCCAGGCCGCCATCGGTTCGCGGGTCATCGCCCGCGAGACCATCCGCGCCATCCGCAAGGACGTCCTCGCCAAGTGCTACGGCGGTGACATCTCCCGTAAGCGGAAGCTGCTGGAGAAGCAGAAGGAAGGCAAGAAGCGGATGAAGATGGTGGGTTCCGTGGAGGTTCCGCAGGAAGCCTTCATCGCGGTCCTCTCCAGCGATGACAGCGCGGGATCGGGCAAGGCCAAGAAGTAACCGCGCGCGGTACCGGGCCGTACGCGCAATTCCGGGCACAAGGGGCTCGTCGCACGCAAGTGCGGCGGGCCCCTGCGTGTACGGGGGGTCGCTCTGCGTGGACGTTCCGTGGGGTCGTGTGGGGAAGTCGCAGGCCGCGTCCCCTTACGCGACGGGCGGTCGCGCCTTACCCTGATCCCTGCCCCATAGTTACTCGCGAGTTAAACAACAGGCCGTACCCGTTCGAACACCCACGTGAGTCAACCCAGCCGCACCGAGTCAGCCGCACCGTCGCGGGCCCCGGAGGATGTCGTGAGCGACACACAGACCCTGATCGAGAACCGACCGCCCTCCGTGGCGGCCCTCTTCCTGGAGCGCGTGGCGGCGACACCGGACGCCGAGGCATACCGCTACCCCGTCCCGTCCGCGACAGGCACCGGTCCGGACGAGTGGAAGTCGCTGACCTGGAGCCAGGCCGCCGGGCGCGTGTACGCCATCGCGGCCGGCCTCATCGAACTGGGCATCGAGTCCGAGCAGCGTGTGGCGCTCGCCTCCTCGACCCGGGTCGAGTGGATCCTCGCCGACCTCGGCATCCTCTGCGCGGGCGGCGCCACCACGACCGTCTATCCGCAGACCAACTCCGACGAGTCGGCGTTCATCCTCTCCGACTCCGAGAGCAGGGTGCTGATCGCGGAGGATGCCGCGCAGGTCGCCAAGGCGGTGGAGCGCCGCGCCGAGCTGCCCGCGCTCACCAAGGTCGTCGTCATCGACCCCGAGGGTGTCGAGACCGACGACTGGGTGATCACCCTGGCCGAGCTGGAGAAGCGCGGCGCGGCCTATCTGGAGACGCACCCCGAGCTGATCAAGGAGCGCGTCGGCGCGATCACCGCCGACCAGCTCGCCACCCTGATCTACACCTCCGGCACCACCGG
>NZ_WWIR01000110.1 GCF_009863025.1 Streptomyces sp. SID4985
CCGTCGGCGGAGACCACCACCGTGTGGGACACCCCCGGGGTGTTGTCCACGAAGTTGGTGATCAACCAGTTCAGGTTCTGTGCCGCCTGGCTCATCGGGCTCACACTAACGCTCCTGGTTGTAGGTGCTGTCAGGACCACTGTGCTGATTGTTAGTGGCCTGGCCGTTCGTTTCACTGCCTGCGTTGCGTCCTCGTTGGACACCGCGACGCAGGTTGCTCAGCCTGCCCCGGACGTCTTCCGGGGCACGGGAGACCTGTGGGCCCCCCTGAGGGGTGCTCTCGGCGGTGCCCTCGACCAGATTGGCCTTGGGTACCCGCTTCGGCAGACCGGAGGAGGTGACTCCGCCCGCCTTGGGCTTGCGCAGCTGCGAAGCCTGCTGCCAGCGCTCGTCGTTCGCCGAACGCCAGTCGCTGTCACCGTTGTTCGCGGCGAGCGGGCCCGCCGCGGAGGCCGGCGCCGCCTGCTGTCCGTGGGCCGTGCCGTTCACGCCGTTCGCACCGCTCGTGACGCCACCGCGGCGGGGAAGCCCGGCGTTCGTCATGTCGTGGGCGGCGGGGGAGGCCGGTCCGGGACGCTCGAAGCCTACGCCGTTCCGCTCACTCACGTCACCGGCCTGCGAAGACTCCGTTTCCGCAGCGTACTGGGCCGGATAGTCGTTCTGGAAACCGTTCTGCCCGGACCACTCGTCCTGACGGTTGGCGCCGTCGTACGGACCGAACGCGTCGGGAGCCGAGGCGTGCGCCGGCGCATGGCCGTTCTGCGCCTGCTCCTGGTACACGTCCGGGTAGCCGCCGTTGTGGGCGAAGCCGTCGTTCTGCGGCACCCCGGCGTCCTGGGCGTAGTACTGCTGCTCCTCGTACGGCGCCTGCGGCAGCTCCTGGTACGGCTGCTGTGCCTCGGGGGCGGCGGCCTGCGGGTGCTGCTGCGCCGGGAAGCCGGAGGGGCCCTCGAAGCCCTGCTGCGGCTGCTCGAAGGCGTCGGGGAACGCGGGCTGCTGCCCGGTCTCCTCCTGCGGCTGGTGGCCGTGGGTCTCCAGCGCGGCGCGGCGCTCCTCGCGCATCAGCGAGCGGCCGACGGGGTCGAGACCCCGGATGTCGTCCGGCACCTCGTAGCGGCTGTCGTCGAAGCCCAGTTCGGCGGCGGTGCGCAACGGCTGCTGCTGCGGCTGCTGTTGCTGCTGGCCGAAGTTCTCACCCGGGAACTGCTGCTCCGGAATGATCTGCGAGACCGTGAACTCGTCGCGCTCCAGCTGGACTTCGCCGCCACCGCCGTGCGTGATCGCGTCCGGAAGCATGACCAGGGAGGTCGTGCCGGCCTGCTCGCCCGAGGGACGGAGCTGGACGCGGATGCCGTGCCGGTCGGACAGCCGGCCGACCACGAAGAGGCCCATGCGCTGGGAGATCGCGGCGTCCACGGTCGGCGGGTTGGCCAGCTTGTGGTTGATGTCCGCGAAGTCCTCGGCCGTCAGGCCGATGCCCTTGTCGTGGATCTCGATCATCACGCGGCCGTCGGGGAGACGGGTCGCGGTGACCTTGACCTTGGTCTGCGGGGAGGAGAACGTCGTCGCGTTCTCCAGCAGCTCGGCCAGCAGGTGGACGAGGTCGGTCACGGCACGGCCGTGGATCTCGGCGTCCGGGACGCCGGAGAGCTCGATGCGCTCGTACTGCTCCACCTCGGAGGAGGCGGCGCGCAGGACGTCGACCAGCGGGACCGGCTGGTCCCAGCGGCGGCCCGGCTCCTCACCGGCGAGGACCAGGAGGTTCTCGCCGTTGCGGCGCATACGGGTCGCGAGGTGGTCCAGCTTGAAGAGGTTCTCCAGCTGGTCCGGGTCGG
The DNA here is from genome assembly GCF_009863025.1 of Streptomyces sp. SID4985. GTDB lineage: Bacteria > Actinomycetota > Actinomycetes > Streptomycetales > Streptomycetaceae > Streptomyces. Next base: position 1,836 of record NZ_WWIR01000110.1, read on the forward strand.
CCTCGTTGTTCTCCAGGTCGGTGATCAGGGTCAGCTGACCCTCGATGAGCGACTGGTTGCGGCGCGACAGGTTGGTGAAGATCGCGTTGATGTTGCCCCGCAGCAGGGCCTGCTCGGAGGCGAGCCGGACCGCTTCGCGGTGGACCTGGTCGAAGGCGCGGGCGACCTCGCCGATCTCGTCCTTGGTGTGGATCGGGATCGGGGCGACCCGGGTGTCGACCCGGCCGGGGTCGGTACGGGAGAGCTGGTCGACCAGCATCGGCAGCCGCTGCTCGGCGATACCGAAGGCCGCGTTGCGCAGCTGGCGCATCGAGCGGCTCATCTGGCGGGCCACCGTACCGGCGAGGACGAAGGCGAGGAGCAGCGCGATCACGACGGCCGCGCCGGTGATGATCGCGGAGATCTTGGCGTCGTCGGCGATGCCCGAGGCCTCGCTCACGGCCTTGTTGGCCATGTCCGACTCGATGGATCGGTACGCCTTGAACTTGAGGGTGTTGACCGCCCACCAGTTGGCGGGGGTTACGCCCTGCTGGGCCAGCTGCTGCCGCTCGATCGGGTCGGTGGTCTTCAGCTGGGCGAGCGCCGTGACCATGTTCTGCGGGTCGGCGGGGGGAGCCTTGTACGACGGGTCCTGGGCCTTGGCCTCGGCCACCATCTTGGCGCCCTGCGCCTGGATGTCCCGCTTCTCCTGGTCGAGCCGGTCGGAGTCCTCCTGGGTACCGCCGCCGAGGTACTCCTCGACCGCGATGCCCTCCAGATAGGCGTAGGAGGAGAGCGCGACGCGCTGGCTGGCCAGGTTGGGGGCGTCCGGACCGGGCTTCACCAGCATGTGCATACCGATGGAGCGCTCCAGGGAGAGCGCCGCCTTGGTGAGCGAGATGGCGTAGACGGTACGGCCGTAGGACGTGATGTTTCCGGTGCCCAGGCCCAGCTCGTTGGCGAACTCCATGAGCGGGTGGGCGACCTTGATGTAGCCCTCCTCCGTCTGCACGCCGGTGAACTTGGGGCCGTAGGCACCCGCACGCAGCGTCTGGAGGAAGGGCTCGGTCTCGCGGAACAGCTTCAGCCGGCGCTCCAGGCCCGGCTTGCTCGGCATGTTCTGCGCGGCCTTGTCGAACGCGTCGGCCGCGTCGTCGGTGGCCTTGCGCGCTCCCGTGACCGTCGCCTTGTCCTCGGCGGTCTCGGCCTTGCCCTTCAGCAGGGGAGCGGCGCTGATGTCACGCTCGTTGTACAGGGCGTCGGCGTACGACAGCGACGCCCGCACCAGGATGGCCGTGTTCTCCGCGTCCTGCGCGTCCTGCCAGGTGTCGATCGAGTTCTTCACCTGGAAGCCACCCATGACGAGACCGACCATCACGGGTATGAGCAGGATCGCGTTCAGCCTGGTCGGCACCCGCCAGTTGCGCGGCGAGAACCGGCCTCCGGAAGCCGCGGGTGCCGCGGCCTCGGGCTCCGGACCCGGTGCAACCGGTGCGGGGGCCGCAGCGCGCGGCGGCGGGGTGAAGTTGCCCCGCGCCGACGGCTCGGGACCGTTCTTGCTTCGCCTCACTCGACCAACAACCTCTCGGCGGTCGGCACCGTCTCGTGCCGCAGTCTCTTCAGAGCCCGGTTTGTCTTCGCAGAGCCCGGTTCGTCTTCGACCACTCAGTACGTCTTTGACCCCTGGGCAGTTCAGGCATTCCAGCACGTGGACCAGCGCAGTTCCAAACAGGGGCAGCGCGGTTGTAAGGCCCAGGTAAAACGGGTCAATACCGATCGAGTCCCGGCAAAAGGCGGGGGGTTCGTGCGCGCAGCGACACCGGGTGAACGCGCGCTGTGGCGATCCCCGGATATTCCTCTGCCGAACTGTTATGAACACCGGAGCCGGCCGTGTCCAAGGCCACAGCCGGCTCCGGTCCGTTCAGGGCAACTGCCGTACGGCAGATCCCACTTGAGTACTGCGGTCGGCGTACTACCGAAGGCGGGCCATCAGCGCGTGCTCGACCAGGGTGATCAGCGCGCTCTTGGCGTCCGACCGGTGACGGGCGTCCGTCGTGATGATGGGGGTGTCGGGGCCGATCTG
>NZ_WWIR01000111.1 GCF_009863025.1 Streptomyces sp. SID4985
CAAGTGCGTGGACGTCGCCGCCGACGACACCGGCGTCAACGGCACGGCCGTCCAGCTCTGGGACTGCCAGACCTGGGCCGTCGACCAGCACTGGTACCACCGCACCGACAACTCCCTCGCCACCCTGGGCCGTTGCCTGGACATCAACGGCAACGGCACGGCCAACGGCACCCAGGTCGAGCTGTGGGACTGCAACGGGGTCGGCGGGCAGAAGTGGGTCCAGCAGGCGGACGGCTCCCTGGTGAACCCGCAGTCGGGCCGCTGCCTGGACCTGCCCGACGGCACCACCGCCAACGGCGCGCGGCTGCGGATCTGGGACTGCAACGGCTCGGCGGCCCAGAAGTTCCGGCTGGGCTGAGAACCGCCGGGGCGACCCGACGGTGGGCCCGCCCCGCCGTAGGGCCGCCCTTCACCGGTTACGGCACCCGGGCCCCGCACACTGGGGGCCAGGTGTCGTATCCGGAGCCGAAGGGAACCCGTTCGCCCATGCACATCGATCTCACAGGACGCACCGCGCTGGTCACCGGCTCGACCCAGGGCATCGGCGCGGCCATCGCCGCCGGACTCGCCCGCGCCGGGGCCCGCGTCGCCGTCAACGGGCGCGACGCCGGCCGGGTCGCCGCCGCCATCGCGGCCCTCGCCGAGCAGGTCCCGGACGGCGAGTTCACGGCGGCCGCCGCCGACGTCTCCACCGAGGAGGGCGCCGAACGGCTGAAACGCGAGCTGCCGGACGTGGACATCCTCGTCAACAACCTCGGCATCTTCGGCACCGCCGACCCGCTGGAGATCACCGACGACGAATGGCGGCGCTACTTCGAGATCAACGTCCTCGCCGCCGTTCGCCTCACCCGGCTCTACCTCCCCGGCATGACCGAGCGCCACTGGGGCCGCGTGCAGTACATCGCCAGCGACTCCGCGATCGTCATCCCCGCCGAGATGATCCAGTACGGCATGTCCAAGACCGCCCTGCTCGCGGTGAGCCGCGGCTTCGCCAAGAAGGCGGCGGGCACCGGTGTCACCGTCAACTCCGTCATCGCAGGCCCCACCCACACCGGCGGCGTCGAGGACTTCGTCTACGAACTCGTGGACCGCGACCTCCCCTGGGACGAGGCCCAGCGCGTCTTCATGCGGGAGTACCGCCCCCAGTCCCTGCTCCAGCGCCTGATCGAGCCCGAGGAGATCGCCAACATGGTCGTCTACCTCAGCTCCGACCAGGCCAGTGCCACCACGGGCGGCGCCCTGCGCGTGGACGGCGGTTACGTCGACGCGATCCTGCCGTAGCCCCACACATGCACATGCCCCTCGGCGGGGTACTCGGGCGGCGCCGGGGGCAGTCTCCCGGCGAGCCCGTATCCGCACTTGACGGCCACCCGGCAGGACGCCTCGTTGCCCACCCTGTGCAGCAGTTCGAGCCGGGTCAGCCCCGCGACCTCCCGGAACGCCCACTCCGTCAGCGCCCCCACCGCGCGCGGGGCCACGCCCCGGCCCCGCGCGTGCGCGGCGGTCCAGTAGCCGACCTCGGCGGTGCCGTTCCCCGGTGCGGGGACCTTGAGGACGACGTGACCGACCAGCCGCCCGTCCGGCTCCAGCACCGCGAAGGCGAAGCGCCTCCCGGTCTCCCACCCCCGCCGCTGCTCCTCGATCCACCGCCCGGCGTCCGCCGCGTCCGCGAGGGCCGGGAAACTCGTCCAGCGGCGCAGCGCCTCGTCCCGCTCCAGCCGTGCGAGCGCGGTGGCGTGGACGGGGGCCCAGCGGCGCAGGAGAAGGGCCGGGAGCGGGGGAGCGGCGGGTATGTCGATCAGCACCGGAGCATGGTGGCACAACGGAGCCCGCGATCAGTCGAGTTGATGCCGTACGGGACTGACGGGCGGACCCGTGCCGTGGCAGGATGCAGCCGCCACCGCAGCCCCCGCAGAGGAGACTCCTCCGTGTCCGACGCCGATACCCAGCCGCCCGTCATCGACACCAGCAAGCCGCACGCCGCCCGGATGTACGACTGGTATCTCGGCGGCAAGGACAACTACCCGGTGGACTGGGCGGCCGCCGAGCAGGTGCAGGCGCTGTTCCCGCAGGTGCCCGAACTGGCGCGGGCCAACCGGCGGTTCATGGTGCGGGCCGTGCGGGCGCTCGCGGAGCTGGGGGTGCGGCAGTTCCTCGACATCGGCACGGGCATCCCGACGGACCCGAATCTGCATCAGGTCGTCCAGGCGGTAGGGCCCGAGTCCAAGGTGGTCTACGTCGACAACGACCCGATCGTGCTGCGGCACGC
>NZ_WWIR01000112.1 GCF_009863025.1 Streptomyces sp. SID4985
GCGGCGCGCTCGGCGGGCTCGCGGCCGGGTCCGTCACCGTCGCCGCCGTGTTCGTCCTGCTCGGCCTGCCCCGGGGCGCCCCGGGCCTCGCACCCGTCCTCCGTTCCGTACGCACCCACACCCGAAGGCTCGCCCATGCCGTCTTCCGCTGAGTCCGTCTCCCTGCCCCGCGACCGCTCCCCGGGGCGGGCCAGACCCGGCCCGGTCCCGTGGATCGCCATGTACCACTCGGTCGGTGACCGCTCCGACGACCCGTACCGCGTCACCGTCACCCCCGCCCGGCTGGAACGGCAGCTGCGCTGGCTGCGCGGACGCGGGCTGCGCGGAGTGAGCGTGTCCGAGCTGCTGGCCGCCCGCGCGCGGGGCGAGGGGCGCGGCCTTGTGGGTCTCACCTTCGACGACGGGTACGCCGACTTCCTCACCGACGCCCTTCCGGTGCTGGCCCGTTGGGAGTGCACGGCCACCCTGTTCGTGCTGCCCGGCAGGTTCGGCGGCGACAACTCCTGGGACCGGCCGGGCCCGCGCAAGCCGCTGCTCACCGTCGACGCCGTACGCGAGGCCCGGCGCGCCGGGATGGAGATCGGCTCGCACGGCCTGACCCACCTCGACCTCACCCGCGCCGACGATCGCACCCTGGCCGAGGAGATCTCCCAAAGCCGGGAACTCCTCGCCGAGTTGACCGACGGCCCGGCCGACGGCTTCTGCTATCCGTACGGCACCGTGGACCGCCGGGTGCGCGACGCCGTGCGCGCCGCCGGTTACGCGTACGCCTGCGCCATCGACCCCGGCGCGCTGACCGGACCGTACGCCCTCCCCCGCGTGCACATCGGGGAGAACGACACCGCCGCCCGCCTGTTCCTGAAGTACCGGCTGCACCGGCTGCGCCGCCGTCCCGTACCGGGCCCGCGATGAGGGCGCTGCACATCATCACCGGGCTGGGCGTGGGCGGCGCGGAGCAGCAACTGCGGCTACTGCTGCGCCACTTGCCCGTCGAGTGCGACGTGGTGACGCTGACCAACCCCGGGCCTGTGGCCGCCGGGCTGCGGGCCGACGGGGTCCGGGTGACCGACCTCGCCATGGCCGGCAACCGCGACCTGGCCGCACTGCCCCGGCTGACCCGGCTGATCCGGCGCGGCCGCTACGACCTCGTGCACACCCACCTCTACCGGGCCTGTCTCTACGGCCGGCTGGCCGCCCGGCTCGCGGGAGTGCGCGCGATCGTGGCGACCGAACACTCCCTGGGCGACTCGCAGATGGAGGGCCGTCCGCTCAACTCCGGTGTACGCGCGCTGTATCTGGCCGGGGAACGGCTGGGCCGGGCGACCGTCGCCGTGTCCCCGACTGTCGCCGCGCGACTGACCCGTTGGGGCGTCCCCGAGCCGCGCATCGCGGTCGTACCGAACGGCATCGACCTCGACCGCTTCCGCCACGACCCCGCCGCACGGGAGCGCACCCGAGCCCAACTCGGGCTTCCCAAGCAGGCGTTCGTCGTCGGCGGGATCGGCAGACTGGCCCCGGGCAAGCGATTCGACGTACTCGTCCAGGCCCTCTCTCAACTCCCCCGCGATGCACGACTGTTACTGGTCGGCGGCGGCCCAGAGGAGGGCCCCCTGCGCCGCCTCGCCGAGCAGGCCGGGGTGGCGGAGCGGGTGGTGTTCGCCGGTGAACGGCCCTACCTGCCCGACGGATCGGCCGGGCCCGACCTGCCCGCGCTGACCTCCGCGATGGACGTGCTGGCCTCGCCGTCCCCGGAGGAGGCGTTCGGGCTGGCGGTCGTGGAGGGGCTGGCGGCCGGGCTGCCGGTGCGGCACTCCTCCTGCCCGGCCGTCGAGGACCTGCCGTCCGGGGCGGCCCCGGACGCCGTGCGCATCCCCTGCGACCCCGAGG
>NZ_WWIR01000113.1 GCF_009863025.1 Streptomyces sp. SID4985
CCCCCGGGCACGACGGGTAGGCGGCGGCGACCGACGGCAGATAGCCGGGCGCGGTCGGCGTCGCGCTGCGCACGGCGGTGGTCGCGGACGCGGTGGGGGAGGCCGGGCTCGACGAGGTGGTCGCCGGGGCGCTCGGGGAGGACACCGGCGACTCGGGCGCGCTCTCGCTGGGTGGGGGCGGCGGGGTGCTGCTGTCCACCGGCGAGGCCTCGCCCGTGGGCGCGTCGGTCGGGGCGGTGGTCTCCGGCTCCGGGGAGGTGGGGTCGGGGTCGACGGGGGTGTCCGTCGGCTCTCCGTCCCCGTCCACGCTGTAGCCCGCGGGCTGCAGGGCGGGAGTGGCCGCACCGGCGGCCTGGTCGGTGCCGTCGGCGGACGCGGCGGAGCCGGACCTGCCCGGGTCCACCAGGTCGACGGTCAGGCCCTTCGGCAGCGCGTGCGTACCGTTCTTGCCCTGGACGCGGACCTGGACGCCGTCGGAGAGCCCGGTCCACAGCGGTGCCGTGGCGCCGCGCACTCCGGCGCGGTCCCGCTCCGCCGGATCGGGCAGCGCGTCACCGGCCGACAGCCGCTGCCAGTCGCTCCACTGTCCCGACGCGGACGACTTGGTCCGCACCTGGACCGTGCCGTCCAGCTGCGCGTGGGTGTCGCTCCAGCTGACCGCGAGCATCCGGAACGGCTTGGTCGACCGGGCCGCGAGCGCCTGCTCACCGTCCGAACCGCCGGTCAGCCCGAGCGAGTCGACCGAGGTGTGCACCACGTGCGGACCCCGGCCCGCGGCGTCGTCGGTCGAGGAGGAACCGCGCAGCGCGACCGCCGCCGCCCCCGTCCCTCCCACCAGGACGATCCCGGCCGCGAGCCATACCCGCGCCCGTCTCCCCCGGCGCGCCTGGGCGCCCCCTGCTTCCGCTCCCATGTGATCCCTCCCCTGCACCGCCGCCCCAGCGGCTGACGTGCACACGCTGTGCACATAAGCGGATGGTAGGGGTGAGGTGTAAGAGGGGTGGGGGTGGGGGTGGCGATCCAGGGGATGCCGGGACAAGTGGGGCCGCTGGGAAAGGAGTTCCAGCGGCCGGATTCTTACCGTCGGCCTTCTTACCGTCGGCCGCGGCCTTCTCCCGGCGCGTGCGCAGGTCCTCCGTCATGCCTCCGATGCGGCACTGGTCGGCAAGCACCACGGAGCAACTACGCGCTCAGCGCCGCCAGTTCGATCACCGTCACGTCCGACGGCGCGTCCACGCGGGTCGGCGGACCCCATGCCCCCGCGCCCCGGCTGACGTACAACTGCGTGTCGCCGTAGCGCTCCAGGCCCGCGACCGTGGGGTTGGCGGCCGCCGCGATCAGGTTGCCGGGCCAGAGCTGGCCGCCGTGGGTGTGGCCGGAGAGCTGGAGGTCGACGGCGTGGCGGACGGCCTCGTGGATCTGGACGGGCTGGTGGGCGAGGAGGACGCAGGCGCGGGCGGGGTCGCGGCCGTCGAGGGCCTTGGCGAAGTCCGGGCCCTGACCCTCGCTCGCGCCCTGGACGTCGTTGACACCCGCGAGGTCGAAGTACGGCATCTCCGTGCGGGCGTTCTCCAGCGGGTGCAGCCCGAGGGTGCGGACCTCGGCGACCCACTGTGCGGCGCCGGAGAAGTACTCGTGGTTCCCGGTGACGAAATAGGCGCCGTGGCGGGCCTTCAGACCGGCGAGGGGAGCGGCGGCCGGGCCCAGGTTCTTCACGCTGCCGTCCACCAGGTCGCCGACCACCGCGATCAGGTCCGGCTGGGTCGAGTTGACCGTGTCCACGACCCGCTGGGCGAAGTCGCGGCCCAGGACCGGGCCCAGGTGGATGTCGCTGACCACCGCGATCCGGTAGCCGTGCGCCGCCCTCGGCAGCTTCGCCAGCGGCACGGTGACCCGCTTCACGCGCGGCCCCCGCAGCACGCCGTACGTTCCCCAGCCGACCGTCCCGACCGCCACCCCGGCGACGACGCCTCCGGCCACCCGGGAGACGAAGAGGCGGCGGGAGAAGTCCGAGGGGGCCGGGGCGGGAGGCGATACGGGCGCGGTGACGACGGTGTCCGTCGCCGGGACGGAGACAGCCGGGACCGGCTCCACCTCGGCCGTCGGCACCTGCTCCGCCTCGGCCGTCGGCGCCGGGGAAGCGCTCGCGGCCGGGCCGCGCCGCCGGTTGGCCCACCACCGCACCGGCTCCGTCGCCACCGTCGTCAGCAGCAGGTAGAGCGCCAGCGCCATCCACAGGAACCCTGGCCACGCCAGCGCTTGCTGGAGCCAGAAGGGCGCCCCGGAGCGCTCCGCCACCAGCGCGGCGACCATCAGCAGCGGGCCCGCCACGAAGAGCGCCGTACCCGCGCGGCGGGCCGGGCCCGGGGCGCGGGTCGTGTCACGGACCAGGCGCCGCCAGACGTAGTGGTGCAGGGCCACCACGGCGGCCAGCACGGCCAGGGCGACCAGCACGAAGACGATGACCACCGAGACCGCTCCCGTCCGCTATGACGTCCGCCGCAATGCGCGCAGTCCGCGCAACCCGATCACTCCGACGACGGTCCCAAGGATGAAGGAAACGATCGCCAGCAGCAGGTGCACCCAGAAATAGGCCGTCGGGTGGCCGTTGTCGAAGGCGAGACCGCTGCCGTCTGCCGCGAGATTTTTAATGAAAGTGATCCAGATGACCCAGCTCCACACCCCGAAGGCGAGCAGGAACCAGGACACGGGGCGGCTGAGCTTCATGCCTCCAGTATCGCCGTCCGCTGGCCGGTTCCGGGCGCGGGGTGGGGTGGGGAGTGGGACTTCACACCGCGTGGCAGGTACGTTCTCGACCGTGTCCGCACCTCAGAAGATCGGAAAGCGATCCCTGTTGATCGCTTCCACCACTTTGCTGATCACCTCCGTCACGACGCTCACGGCATCAGCAGCCCTCGCCGCCCCCAAGCCCTCCGGCAGCCCCACGGCCACCGCCACTCCCCCGGCAAACATGTCGATGGTCGGCGGCGAACGGCTCGGCCGGCCCGGTACGCAGGTCAACCTGGCGAGCGGCGTCCCCGTGCTGCCCAAGGACCTCACCGCCCGCTCCTGGATCATCAGCGACGCCGAGTCGGGCGAGGTGCTCGCCGCGCACAACGCGCACTGGCGGCTGCCCCCGGCGAGCACCCTGAAGATGCTGTTCGCGGACACGGTGCTG
>NZ_WWIR01000114.1 GCF_009863025.1 Streptomyces sp. SID4985
GCGGTGTTCGGGTTCACCTACGTCGTCACCCTGGTCTCCGTCAGCGCGGGGCTGACGGTGACGGTCCTGGGGCTGCCGCTGCTCGCGGGCTGTCTGCTGGGGGCGCGGCTGCTGGGGCGGCTGGAGCGGGCGCGGGTGCGGGGGCTGCTCGGGGTGCGGGTGGCCGAGCCGTCGCCGCTGTCGCTGCTGGGCCGGCGGGACCGGAAGCTGTCACGGCGGCTGTGGCTCATCCTGAGCGATCCGGTGGGCTGGCGGACGCTGCTCTACTTCTTCATCCGGTTGCCCTGGGGCATCTTCACCTTCTGCACGATCCTGACCTCGCTGTTCGTGCTCTGGCCGGTGCTGTCGTTCATCGCGCGGGGGCTGGCGACCGTGGACCGGGCGCTGGCGCGGGGGCTGTTGTCGCCGTCGGACGAGCTGGAGCGCCGGATAGCCGAGCTGGAGTCGGACCGCGGAGTCGTCGTGGACACGGCGGCGGCCGACCTGCGCCGGATCGAGCGCGATCTGCACGACGGCGCCCAGGCCCGGCTGGTCAACCTCGCCATGGAGCTCGGCCTGGCGAAGGAGAAGCTCCTCGAGGACCCGGAGGAGGCCGCCCGCATGGTCGACGAGGCCCACGGCGAGGTGAAGACCGCCCTGCGCGAACTCCGCGACCTGGCAAGGGGCATCCACCCCGCCGTCCTCACCGACCGCGGCCTCGACGCGGCCCTGTCCTCCATCGCCGCCCGCTGCACGGTCCCGGTGACCGTCACCACGGACCTCCCCACCCGCCCCGCTCCCGCCATCGAGGGCATCGCGTACTACACCGCCTCCGAACTCCTCCAGAACATCAGCAAACACAGCCACGCCCACCACGCGACGATCGACCTCTGGCGCACCGACGACCGCCTCATGCTCCAGGTCCGCGACGACGGCACGGGTGGCGCCGAGGCATCCCCCGGCGGCGGCCTCCACGGCCTGACGGAACGCCTCGGCGCGGTGGACGGCCTCCTGCTGATCGACTCCCCGCCGGGCGGCCCGACGGCGATCACGGCGGAACTGCCCTGGCGCGACCGGACCGCCGCATAGCGAGGACGGCCGTCACCGAACCGGGCTGATCACCCCACCGACCTGGGGTGATCAGCCCGGTTTCGCTGTCCGCCACCAGCCCGCCGACCTGAAACACCGCCACACGGCACCCCGCCCACCCAGGCCCCGGTAGGGAAAACCCCCGCCCCCGACACCAGCCCACGTCATGGCCCCGCACCCACCCCGCACGGAAACCTGAAGGCACGGTTCGGACACCCACGCGACGAGAGGCGGACCACGGCGATGGCCACCGAGTACGACGGACAGGGGTACCGCGTTCCCAGCGCATCCGGCGGCGGGCGGAGCCATCGTGTGCCCGCCGGGCTGCGGGCGCCGTTCGAGGCGCGGGCCTGGCGGGAGTTCGGGTATGTGCTGCTGAGCCTGCCGATCGCGATCGCGATGTTCGTGTGGGCGGTGACGGCGATGTCGCTCGGCGCGGGGCTGCTGGTGACGTTCGTCGGGATTCCGGTGCTGGCGCTGGGGCTGGCCGGCTGCCGGGGGTTCGGGGCGCTGGAGCGGGCGCGGGCGCGCGGGCTGCTGCGGGTCGACGTGGCCGAGCCGGAGCCGCTGACCGTGCGCGGACCGGGCGCCCTCGCCTGGATCGGCGCCGTGCTGAAGAGCGGCAGCTCCTGGCGGAACCTGCTCTTCGCGCTGCTCCGCTTCCCCTGGGCGGTGTTCTCCTTCGCGGTCGGGCTGAGCTTCTGGACGTACGGCTGGGCGCTGCTGACGTACCCGCTGTGGTTCTGGGTATTCCCGATGTACGTCGGCCAGGGCGGCATCCAGCTCTACGGCGACGAGCACCACAACGTGTATCTGGACAACCCCTTCGAGATCACCGTGACCTCGCTGCTCGGCCTGGTGTTCACGCTGCTCACGCCGTGGATCCTGCGGGGTCTGACCACGGTGGACGGGCTGCTGGTGCGCGGGCTGCTCGGTCCGTCGCGGCTCTCGCAGCGCGTGGAGCGGCTGGAGTCGGGGCGCGGGACCGCGGTGGACACGGCGGCGGCGGACCTGCGGCGCATCGAGCGGGATCTGCACGACGGGGCCCAGGCGCGCCTGGTCAGCCTCGCCATGGACCTCGGTCTCGCCAAGGAGAAGCTGCGCGAGGACCCGGAAGCCGCCGCCCGCATGGTCGACGAGGCCCACGGCGAGGTGAAGACCGCCCTGCGTGAACTGCGTGACCTGGCAAGGGGAATCCACCCCGCCGTCCTCACCGACCGCGGCCTCGACCCCGCCCTCTCGTCCGTCGCCGCCCGCTGCACGGTCCCGGTGACGGTCACCACCGACCTGCCGGGCCGGCCCGCCGCCGCCATCGAGGGCATCGCGTACTACACGGCCTCCGAGCTCCTCCAGAACATCAGCAAGCACAGCCGTGCCCACCACGCCACCGTCGACCTCTGGCGCACCGACGACCGGCTGATGCTGCTGGTCACGGACGACGGCGTGGGCGGCGCCGACCCCGCCAAGGGGTCCGGGCTCGCGGGCCTGTCGGCACGCCTTGGCGCCGTGGACGGTCTGCTCGTGGTCGACTCCCCGCCCGGCGGCCCGACCCGGATCACGGCGGAACTGCCCTGGCGGGACTGACCCGGGCGACCGAGGGCGGCCAAGGGCCCACAGACCAAGGGCCCGGAGAAGAAGGAGGGCCCCCGCGCCCCCGTGATTGCTGGAATGCTGGTCCCCGTGGCGGACAAGGCGTCGTGGCAGCGGGCAGCGGGGGGCCGGGAGATCGTGGAGAACAGGGTGCGCGTGGTCATCGCCGAGGACTCGGTGCTGCTCAGGGAGGGGCTGACCCGGTTGCTGACCGACCGGGGTCATGAGGTGGTCGCCGGGGTCGGGGACGCGAAGGCGCTGGTCAAGACCATCACCGAGCTGAACGCGGCGGGTGAGCTGCCGGACGTGGTGGTGGCGGACGTCCGGATGCCCCCGACCCACACCGACGAGGGCGTACGGGCCGCCGTCGAGCTGCGCAAGGCGCACCCGGGGCTCGGGGTGCTGGTCCTGTCGCAGTACGTGGAGGAGCGGTACGCCACCGAACTGCTGGCCGCGTCCAGCCGGGGCGTGGGCTATCTGCTGAAGGACCGGGTCGCCGACGTGCGCGAGTTCGTGGACGCGGTGGTCCGGGTCGCCGGGGGCGGTACGGCCCTCGACCCCGAGGTCGTCGCGCAGCTGCTCGGGCGCAGCCGCAAGCAGGACGTGCTGGCCGGGCTCACCCCGCGCGAGCGCGAGGTGCTGGGGCTGATGGCGGAGGGGCGGACCAACTCGGCCGTGGCCAGGCAGCTGGTGGTCAGCGACGGCGCGGTGGAGAAGCACGTCAGCAACATCTTCATGAAGCTGGGCCTGGCCCCGAGCGAGGGGGACCACCGGCGGGTGCTGGCGGTGCTGACGTATCTGAACTCGTAGGGGTCCGGCCCCCTAGGGGGTGTCTCCCGCGTCCCCTCCGGGAGAAACCGGGGGCCACCTGGGGAGTGTCTTTCGAGTGGTCCTCGGCCGGGACGGGAAATCATGAGCTGTCAGCCCGCCGAGGCCGTCCCGGAGAGCCGTCCACCATGTGGATTGCCTCGGAAGGCGACCCTAACCGACGTAGGGTTGATCCTGGACGGCCGGTGGGACGGCCGCCCATGGACAGCCGCCTCGAAGGAGGTCCAGTTCAGTGACCAGCCAGGTCAGCAGCCCAGCGGAACCGACCGACGACACGGTCGTGGGAGAGCAGCGCACACCGGGCGGCGCGAAGGACGTGCGGCGCCTGAACCGGGTGATCATCCGGTTCGCGGGGGACTCGGGTGACGGAATGCAGCTCACCGGCGACCGCTTCACCTCCGAGACCGCGTCCTTCGGCAACGACCTTTCCACCCTCCCCAACTTCCCCGCCGAGATCCGTGCCCCCGCGGGCACCCTGCCGGGTGTCTCCTCGTTCCAGCTCCACTTCGCCGACCACGACATCCTCACCCCGGGCGACGCGCCGAACGTGCTGGTCGCGATGAACCCGGCCGCCCTGAAGGCCAACATCGGCGATCTACCGCGCGGCGCCGAGATCATCGTCAACACCGACGAGTTCACCAAGCGCGCCCTGCAGAAGGTCGGCTACGCGGGCGACCCGCTGGAGGACGGCTCGCTGGACGGCTATCAGCTGCACCCGGTGCCGCTCACCACGCTCACGGTGGAGGCACTCAAGGAGTTCGACCTCTCCCGCAAGGAGGCGGAGCGCAGCAAGAACATGTTCGCGCTCGGCCTGCTGAGCTGGATGTACCACCGGCCCACCGAGGGCACCGAGAAGTTCCTGCGGACCAAGTTCGCCAAGAAGCCCGACATCGCGGCGGCCAACATCGCCGCCTACCGCGCGGGCTGGAACTTCGGCGAGACGACCGAGGACTTCGCCGTCTCCTACGAGGTCGCCCCGGCGGCCCGTGCCTTCCCGCCGGGCCTGTACCGCAACATCTCGGGCAACCTCGCCCTGTCGTACGGCCTGATCACCGCCTCCCGGCAGGCGGATCTGCCGCTGTTCCTCGGCTCGTACCCGATCACCCCGGCCTCCGACATCCTGCACGAGCTGTCCAAGCACAAGAACTTCGGTGTGCGGACCTTCCAGGCGGAGGACGAGATCGCGGGGATCGGCGCGGCGCTGGGCGCGGCCTTCGGCGGCAGCCTCGCGGTGACGACGACCAGTGGTCCCGGCGTGGCGCTCAAGAGCGAGACGATCGGGCTCGCGGTCTCGCTGGAGCTGCCGCTGCTGGTGATCGACATCCAGCGTGGCGGCCCGTCGACCGGTCTGCCGACCAAGACCGAGCAGGCCGACCTCCTCCAGGCGATGTACGGCCGCAACGGCGAGGCCCCGGTCCCGGTGGTCGCGCCGAGGACCCCGGCCGACTGCTTCGACGCGGCGCTGGAGGCGGCCCGGATCGCGCTGACCTACCGCACCCCGGTCTTCCTGCTCTCCGACGGCTACCTGGCCAACGGCTCGGAGCCCTGGCGCATCCCGGAGTCCGACGAACTCCCGGACCTGACCGTCCAGTTCGCACACGGGCCGAACCACACCCTGGAGGACGGCACCGAGGTCTTCTGGCCGTACAAACGCGACCCGCTGACCCTGGCCCGCCCCTGGGCGATCCCGGGCACACCCGGCCTGGAGCACCGCATCGGCGGCATCGAGAAGCAGGACGGCACGGGCAACATCTCCTACGACCCGGCCAACCACGACCTGATGGTCCGCACCCGTCAGGCCAAGATCGACGGCATCGAGGTCCCGGACCTGGAGGTGGACGACCAGGACGGCGCCCGCACCCTGGTCCTCGGCTGGGGCTCGACGTACGGCCCGATCACGGCGGCGGTACGGCGGCTGCGCACGGCCGGCGAACCGATCGCCCAGGCCCATCTGCGCCACCTCAACCCCTTCCCGGCCAACCTGGGCGAGGTCCTGGCGCGCTACGACAAGGTGGTGATCCCCGAGATGAACCTCGGCCAGCTCGCCACCCTGGTCCGGGCGAAGTACCTGGTGGACGCCCGCTCCTACAACCAGGTCAACGGGATGCCGTTCAAGGCGGAACAGCTTGCCGCCGCGCTGAAGGAGGCCATCGATGACTGACCCGGGCAACGGGCTGCTCCAGCTGGTCCCCAAGGCGGAGGCCAAGCAGTCGATGAAGGACTTCAAGTCCGACCAGGAGGTCCGCTGGTGCCCGGGCTGCGGTGACTACGCGATCCTCGCCGCCGTCCAGGGCTTCATGCCGGAGCTGGGCCTGGCGAAGGAGAACATCGTCTTCGTCTCCGGGATCGGCTGCTCCTCCCGCTTCCCCTACTACATGAACACCTACGGGATGCACTCCATCCACGGCCGCGCCCCGGCCATCGCGACCGGGCTCGCCGCCTCCCGGCGGGACCTGAGCGTGTGGGTGGTCACGGGCGACGGCGACGCCCTCTCCATCGGCGGCAACCATCTGATCCACGCGCTGCGCCGCAACGTCAACCTCAAGATCCTGCTGTTCAACAACCGGATCTACGGCCTGACCAAGGGCCAGTACAGCCCGACCTCCGAACTGGGCAAGATCACCAAGTCGACGCCGATGGGCTCGCTGGACGCGCCGTTCAACCCGGTCTCCCTGGCGCTCGGCGCGGAGGCGTCCTTCGTGGCCCGCACGATCGACTCCGACCGCAAGCACCTCACCGAGGTCCTGCGGCAGGCCGCCGACCACCCCGGCACGGCCCTGATCGAGATCTACCAGAACTGCAACATCTTCAACGACGGCGCCTTCGACGCCCTCAAGGACAAACAGCGCTCCGAGGAGGCGCTGATCCGCCTGGAGCACGGGCAGCCGGTGCGGTTCGGCGGCGCGGACGGCGAGCGCGGGGTCGTGCGCGACCGGGCGACCGGTGATCTGAAGGTCGTCGACGTCACCCCGGAGAACGAGGCGGACCTGCTCGTCCACAACGCCCACGCCGACTCCCCCACCACGGCCTTCGCCCTCTCGCGGCTGGCCGACCCCGACACCCTGCACCACACCCCGATCGGGGTGTTCCGCTCGGTGGAGCGGCCGGTCTACGACACCCTCATGGCCGACCAGCTCGACACCGCGATCGAGCAGCGCGGCAAGGGCGACCTGGCCGCGCTCCTCGCGGGCGGGGACAGCTGGACGGTCATCGGCTGACGGTCATCGGCTGAGGGCCGCCGGTTCTACGGGGCCCGGGTCGCGGAGGCGGCCCGGGCCTCGTCGTACGTCCGGCGCGCCTCGTCCACCCGCTCCATGCGGTCGTGGGTCCACTGGGCCAGGGAGCGGACCTGTTCGGCGGCCTCGCGGCCGAGCGGGGTGAGGGAGTAGTCCACGCGGGGCGGGATGACGGGCTTGGCGTCGCGGTGGACCAGGCCGTCGCGCTCCAGGGTCTGGAGGGTCTGGGTGAGCATCTTCTCGCTGACGCCCCGGCCGTTCCACCGGTCGATGGCGCGCCGCAGCTCGCTGAACCGGTAGGAGCGGTCGAGCAGCTCGATCAGTACGAGGACGCCCCAGCGGCTGGTGACGTGCTCCAGGACCAGCCGGTACGGGCACAGGGCCTCGGCTTCCGCCATGTCACTTACTGCCATGCCAGTATCTTACTTCAAAGTGTGTACTTTCACTTGGTTAGTGCCACCCCTAGGGTGAGTGTCATACCGACCGACCCCCAAGGAGAGCGCACCCCATGAGCATCGTCGTCACCGGAGCCACCGGACACCTCGGCCGCCTGACCGTGGAGCAGCTGCTGGAGAAGGTGCCCGCCGGAGAGATCACCGCCGTCGTACGGGACGCGGCGAAGGCCGCCGACTTCGCCGCGCGCGGGGTGCGGATCGCCGTCGCGGACTACAACACCCCCGAGACCTTCGACGGCCTCTTCGCCGAGGGCGACAAGGTCCTGCTGATCTCGGGCAACGAGCTGGCCAAGGACCGCGCGGTCCAGCACCAGGTCGTCATCGACGCGGCCAAGGCGGCGGGGGTGGCGCTGCTTGCGTACACCAGCGCGCCGAGCGCGCTGCACGCGCGGCTCGTCGACCCCCACCGGGCCACCGAGAAGGCGCTGCTCGCCTCCGGGCTGCCGTACTCGCTGCTGCGCAACGGCTGGTACCACGAGAACTACACCGAGAACCTGGCCCCGGTCCTCGCCCACGACGCGGTGGTCGCGGCGGCGGGCGACGGCCGCGTCTCCTCGGCCGCGCGCGCCGACTACGCGGCCGCGGCGGTCGCGGTGCTGACCGGCGAGGGCCACGAGAACACGGCGTACGAGCTGGGCGGCGACACGGCGTGGAGCTTCGCGGAGTACGCGGCGGAGCTGACCCGGGCGACCGGGCGGGAGATCGTCTACAAGGCGGTCTCCGTGCCGGAGCTGGAGGCGATCCTGACCGGCGCCGGGCTGCCGGAGGCGCTCGTGACGGTGTTCGCCGAGGTGGACGAGGCGATCGAGCGGGGCGAGCTGGTGGTCTCCGGCGGGGAGCTGTCCCGCCTGATCGGCCGTCCGACGACGCCGCTGGCCGTCGCGATCGAGGCGGCGCTGAAGGACTGAGCGCCCTTGCCCCGAGTGCCCTCACCGGGCGCGTGTCATGACCGTATGGCGATACGGACATGACACGCGGCCCGTGGCGGCGCTACCTTCTTTCTCGCGTGGCTGGAATGCGAGAAGGAGGGGCCCGTGGCCGGGACGTCCAAGGGTGAACACCGAATAGGTCTGCTGAACGGCTTCGCGGCCTATGGCATGTGGGGCCTGGTCCCCCTGTTCTGGCCCCTGATGAAGCCCGCCGGGGCGATGGAGATCCTGGCCCACCGGATGGTGTGGTCCCTGGTGTTCGTCGCGGCCGCGCTGGTCTTCGTACGGCGCTGGGCGTGGGCCGGTGAGCTGCTGCGCCAGCCGCGCCGCCTCGGGCTGATCGCGCTGGCGGCGGCCGTGATCACGGTGAACTGGGGCGTCTACATCTGGGCCGTGAACGCGGGTCATGTGGTGGAGGCGTCCCTCGGGTACTTCATCAACCCGCTGGTGACCATCGCCATGGGCGTGCTGCTGCTCAAGGAGCGACTGCGGCCGGTGCAGTGGGCGGCGGTCGGGGTGGGCTTCGCCGCCGTCGTCGTCCTCACCGTGGGCTACGGCCAGCCGCCGTGGATCTCCCTCTGTCTCGCCTTCAGCTTCGCGATCTACGGGCTGGTGAAGAAGAAGGTCGGCCTCGGCGGCGTCGAGTCGCTGGCCGCCGAGACCGCGATCCAGTTCCTGCCCGCGCTCGGCTATCTGATCTGGCTCTCCGCCCACGGCGGCGCGACCTTCACCACGGACGGCCCCGGCCACGCCGCGCTCCTCGCCTCGACCGGCATCGTCACCGCGCTGCCCCTGGTCTGCTTCGGCGCGGCGGCGATCCGGGTGCCCCTCTCCACGCTGGGCCTCCTCCAGTACCTGGCCCCCGTCTTCCAGTTCGTGCTCGGCATCCTCTACTTCCACGAGGAGATGCCCCCGGAGCGCTGGGCCGGTTTCGCCCTGGTCTGGATCGCCCTGATCCTCCTCACCTGGAACGCGATGCGCTCGGCCCGCCGGGCGCGGGTGGTCGCGCGGTCGGCCGCGGCCGTACCGACGGCGGCCACGACTCCGGCCGGGGCGGCGACGGCGGAGTCCTGAGCCTCCGGGATTCCCGGGGCAGCCCGGCCGTCCCCCAGGGGGCGCCGCGACGCACCGTTCCGTCGATCACCCGGCGCCCGGCCGCCCCCGCGGTTATAAGTGAGGCATGACGAACCCGTCCCCCGCCCCGCTGCACTGGAAGCTCGTCATCGACGCGGCCGACCCGCACGCGCAGGCCGACTTCTGGGCCGCCGCCCTGCGCTACGAGCCCGAGGACAACAGCGCGCTGATCGAACGGCTCCTGTCCTTCGGCGCGCTCGACGGCGAGGCCACCGTGGAGTACCACGGCCACCCCGCCTTCCGTGACCTGGCCGGTGTCCGCCACCCCGACGACCCCTTCGACCCCGCCACGGGCACCGGCCTCGGCCGCCGCCTCCTCTTCCAGCGGGTCCCCGAACCGAAGACGGGAAAGAACCGCCTCCACATCGACCTCCACCCCGGCCCGGACCACCGCGCCGAGGAGATCACGCGCCTGAAGGCCCTCGGCGCCCGCGTCCTGCGCGAAGTCTCGGAACCGGCGGGCGAGTGGGTGGTCCTGGCGGACCCGGAGGGCAACGAGTTCTGCGTGAGCTAGGCGGCACGGGAGGCGGCTCCGGCGGTGCCGGGGCCGTACGGACGAGACGGGTGGTGAGCTTGTGCGTGAGATCCCGGCGGTCCCGGGCCGCCCGGCGGCGGACGCGGGCCGTGCCGCGACGCGCCGGGTCCGTGGCCGTGTGTACGGCTGGGCCCCGGCCGTGGCGCTCCTCCTGGCCGTGACGACGTCCTGCACCGGCTCCACGCCGGGAAGCGGTGCCGCGGCGGCCGGAAAGTACGGCACGGCAGGGGTGGGCGACCGGCTGTTCCCGACGCTCGGCAACGGCGGCTACGACGTGACGCACTACGGGCTGACCCTGGACTACGTGCCCGAGACCAACCATCTGAAGGGCACGGCGGTCATCACGGCACGGGCCACCCAGGACCTGAGCCGCTTCGACCTCGACCTGTCGGGGCTGCGGGTGCGCACCGTCACGGTGCGCGGCGCCGGGGCCCACTTCACCCGCGCGGGCGACGAGTTGCGGGTGACACCGGCGAAGACGGTGCGCGCCCAGGAGGTCTTCCGGACGGTCGTCACCTACGACGGCACCCCGCACACGCTCAAGTACGGCAGCGGCAGCGCCAGAGAGGGCTGGCTGGAGACCGACGACGGCTCGACGGCCCTGGGCCAGCCGTCCGGCTCCATGACCTGGTTCCCGGGCAACCACCACCCCTCGGACAAGGCCACGTACGACATCACGGTCACCGTGCCCAAGGACGAGGACGGCGACCCGTACGACGTGATCTCCAACGGCGAGCTGGTCGCGGAGAAGGACCACGGCAAGACGGTGACCCGGCACTGGCACAACAAGGAGCCCATGGCCTCGTACGTAGCCCACGTCTCCGTAGGCGACTTCAAAATTCACCGGGGCCGAAGCAAGAAGGGCGTGCCCGTCTACGTCGCCACCGACCCCGCCGAGGCCAAGGGCGCCGCCGGTGTCCCGGACCTGGTGCCCGAGATGGTCGACTGGGGCAGCACGCTCTTCGGCCCCTACCCCTTCTCCTCGACCGGCGCCGTCGTCGACCACCTGCCCGACCTCGAATACGCCCTGGAGACCCAGACCAAGCCCTACTTCGGCGAGTCCCCCGACGAGGGCCTCCTCGTCCACGAACTGGCACACCAGTGGTTCGGCGACTCCGTCACCCCGCGCGCGTGGAAGGACATCTGGCTCAGCGAGGGCCTGGCCAGCTACGCGGAGTGGCTCTGGGAGGAGAAACGCGGCGGCCGCACCACCGAGCAGACCTTCAAGGACTACTACACCGGCAAGGACGAAGAGAGCGCGGGCATCTGGGCCTTCCCCCCGGCGAATCCCCCCAGCGCGGCCCGCCTCTCCGACCCGCCCGTCTACGGACACGGCGCCATGGTCATCCACAAGGTCCGCCAGGCCGTCGGCGACGCCACTTTCTTCGACATCCTCCACACCTGGACCCGCGACCACCGCCACGGCAACGCCGACACCCAGCAGTTCATCACCCTGTGCGAGACCAAGTCCGGCAAGAACCTGACCGCACTCTTCGACACGTGGCTCTTCTCCAAGGAGAAGCCGTCCCGGATGTGAGCGGGAGGCAGCATCGGACCGGGAGGGACTCCGACGTGAAGGCCCATGAACGTGCCGCCATGAGGCGGGCCATCGCCGTCTCCGCCCAGGGGCTCGGGTCGACGAGTCCGAACCCGCCGGTCGGGTGTGTCGTGCTCGACCGGGGCGGGCGGATCGTCGGCGAGGGGTACCACGTACGGAAGGGCGAGTCCCACGCCGAGGTCAACGCGCTGAAGGCGGCCGGGGAGCGGGCGGCGGGCGGTACGGCGGTGGTCACACTGGAGCCGTGCAATCACTACGGGCGCACCCCTCCCTGCCGGGAGGCGCTGATCGACGCCGGGGTCGCCCGGGTGCTCATCGCCGTGATGGACCCGACGTCGCGCGGGGAGGGCGGGGCCGCGCTGCTGCGGGCGGCCGGGGTGGACGTGGAGCAGGGGGTACTCGCGGACGAGGCACTGTTGGTCCTCGGGCCCTGGCTGGCTTCGCTGACACGGGGGCGGCCGTTCGTCACCTGGGTCTGCCAGGCGGGAGAGGGTGAGCGGCAGGCGCCGGTGTCCGATGAGGTCCGGCGGCTGCGGCAGTCGTACGACGTGGTGGTTCGGGCGGGCGGAGAGGTCGAGGAGGGGAATCCGGGCCGTCACGGGGACGGGGTTTTCCGGGTTCCCCGGCTCTCTTCAGGTGCCGGTGGCGATGAGGTGCTGAAGGTGCTCGACGGGGTGGGTGTGCGGTCCGTTCTGGTGGAAGGGGCGGCCGCCGGATCACCCCTGGCGGCGCTGGCCGACCAGGTGATCTGTTATCTCCCGCCCACGCCCGACAACGCGTCGTACACCCAGCCGGGGCGCGCGCCGGTCGCGTTGCCCGCGGGCTACCGCCTCACCGACGTCTCGCGCCACGCGGAGTTCGTGCGGCTGGTGGGCCGACGGGGCCTCTAGACCGCGCCCCCGGCAGCTCGCGCCCGTGCCGCCAACCGGGGCAGACGGCACCGCGCCGACTCCAGTAGATGCGGGTCGTCCGTGGAGGCCGGGCCCGGTTCCGTGGTCAGGAGGGTCCAGAGGGTGGTCAGGGTGTGGCCGAGGGGGAGGGCCACAGACGGGTCCGGGATCGCTCGCCAGGCGGCCGCCGCGCTGAGGACGTTGGCGTAGGCCGCGGTGGGGTCGGCGGACTCGCGGTGGCGGTAGGCGAGGTTGAGGGAGAGTTCGCAGGCGTGGCGGACGTCGCCGGTCAAGTAGGCGATGTAGGCCGTGAGTTCGCCCAGGGTCAGGACCTCGGGGTGGCGGGGGCCCAGGGCCCGGGCCGCAGCGGTGATCGTCCGGGACGCCAGGGACGCCGCTTCCGCGGTGCGGCCGTCGCGGATCGCCTCGGCGATCGGGGTCAGGGGGCCGGTCAGGGAGTCGGAGAGGATTTCTTCGGCCAGCGTGTCGAAGCGGCTGGCAGGCGGGACCTGTTCGGTCTGCTGAATCGGTTCAGCAGATGCGTTCCGCGCCGCCGGGACCGCCACCGCGCGCTTCTTCTCCAGACTCAGTCCGGACATCGTTTCCTCACTCCCCCGGCGCCGCCATCCGGCCGTACGCCTCCTGCCTGCCAGTGTGCCGAACTCTCGTCGGCCGGGCCGTCACCGGCGCGTCACAGCCTCGCACCAGCCGGGAGCCGCAGGAGGGACGCAGGAATAATTGCGTGTGCATAAGATGCTTGCGTCTGCATCAAGGAAGTCGCCCGCCACCACCCCGGGAGAACCATGAACCGCCGCTTCCTCTTCGTCCTGGGCAGCGCCCGCACCGAGGGCAACACCGAGTTCCTGGCCCGCGCCGCCGCCGAGCAGCTCCCCTCCGGCGTGGAGCAGGAGTGGCTGCGGCTGACCGAGCTGCCGCTGCCCGAGTTCGCCGACCTGCGGCACGACAGCGACCATGTGCGGCCCGCGCCGGACACGCCTGCCGGACGGCTGCTGGACGCCACCCTCGCGGCAACGGACGTCGTGATCGCCTCACCGCTGTACTGGTACTCGGTCTCGTACCTCACCAAGCACTACCTGGACCACTGGTCGGGCTGGCTGCGCATCCCCGGGCTCGGCTTCAAGGAGCACATGGCCGGGCGGACCCTGTGGGGCGTCACCGCGCTCGCGGGCGCTAACCCCTCGGTCGCCGACCCGCTGGTGGGCACGCTCAACAACTCCGCCGCGTACATGGGGATGCGCTTCGGCGGCGTCCTGCTCGGCAACGGCAGCGCGCCCGGCGACGTACGGCAGGACACCGACGCGCTGGCGCGGGCCAAGACCTTCTTCGCGGGCGAGGCGCCCCTCGCGCGCTTCCCGCACCAGGAGGGCTGACCAAAAAAACCGGCGCGCCGACAGACCTACGCCTCGATGTCCCGCGCGGTGAACCGCGCCCACGCCGCCGCGCCGAACACCGCCACGTACAGCCCCTGGAGGCCGAGGTTGCGCCACACGTCCTCCCAGGGGACGGGGTCGCGGAGCAGGTCGGCGAAGGACAGCCAGTAGTGGGAGAAGAAGTACGGCTGGAGGGCGTGCAGCTGGGGCAGCTGGTCGAGGATCTGGACGGTGATGAGCAGGCCGACCGTGGTCGCCATCGCCGCGATGCCGCTGTTGGTCAGCGTCGACACGAACAGGCCGAGCGCCGCCACGCCGGTCAGTGAGGCGGCGACGACCAGTGCGATCAGCAGGGCGCGGCCGATGCCGTCGGCGAAGGAGATCCGGGTGCCGGAGATGGTGGTGACGTCGCCCAGCGGGAAGAGCAGCGCCCCGACGATCAGCGCCGTGACGGCGACGACGAGCGTGGCGAGCAGACAGAAGGCGACGACGGCCGCGTACTTGGTGAGCAGCAGCCGGGTACGCCCGGCCGGGGCGACCAGCAGATAGCGCAGGGTGCCCGCGCTCGCCTCGCCCGCGATCGCGTCCCCGGCGACGACACCGACGGCCATCGGCAGGAAGAACGGCAGCGTCGCGGCGAGCGCCGTGAACACCAGGAACAGGCCGTTGTTGGTGATCTGCGACAGGAACGCCGGTCCCCCGCCGCCCCCGCCGGCCGACCCGCCGTCGCCGGTCTCGGCCTTCACCGCGATCCCGATCAGCACCGGCACGGCCGCCAGTACGGCGAGCAGCGCGAGGGTCCGCCAGCGGCGCACCGTGATCACCAGTTCGCTGCGCAGCAGCCCGAGCGTCCACAGGGGGTGCGCGACCCGGTACGTCGGTTCAGCCCGCGACATCGAAGCCCTCTCCGGTCAGTGCCACGAACGCGTCCTCCAGCGAGGCACGTTCGAGCGTGAAGCCGCGGACCCGGACGCCCGCCGTCACCAGGGCCGCGTTGATCTCGGCGAGGTCCCGTACGGGCGGCGCGCCGGTCACCCGCTCACCCTCGACGGCCACGTCCCCCACGCCCTGTTCCTTGAGCACCCGGGCCGCGTCCGCCGGGTCCGGGGTGCTCACCACGAGCCGTCCATGTGCCCCGGCGGCCAGCTCGGCCACCGCGCCCTGGACGACCAGGCGCCCCCGGTTCATCACGGCGGCGTGGGTGCAGACCTGCTCGATCTCGTCGAGGAGGTGGGAGGAGAGGAAGACGGTGGTGCCGTCGGAGGCCAGCTCGCGCACGAGGGTACGGATCTCCCGCATGCCCTGGGGATCGAGGCCGTTGGTCGGCTCGTCCAGGACCAGCAGGCGGCGCGGCTGGAGCAGGGCGGCGGCGAGGCCGAGGCGCTGCTTCATGCCGAGGGAGTACGCCCTCGCCTTCTTGCCGGAGGCGGCGGCGAGACCGACCCGCTCCAGGGCGGCGGCGACGCGGGCGCGCCGGGTGCGGGGGTCGGCGGTGGGGTCGGCCGCGTCGTAGCGCAGGAGGTTGTCGCGGCCGGAGAGGAAGCCGTAGAGGGCGGGGCCCTCGATGAGCGCGCCGACCTGGGGCAGGACGGCGCGGGTGGAGCGGGGCATGGGGCGGCCGAGGACCTGGGCGGTGCCGGAGGTCGGCTCGATCAGGCCCATCAGCATGCGGATGGTGGTGGTCTTGCCCGAGCCGTTGGGCCCGAGGAAGCCGAACACGCTGCCCGCCGGGACGGTCAGATCGAGACCGTCCACGGCGAGCTGGCCGCCGTAGCGCTTGGTGAGGCCCTGGGTGGCGATCACCGGACCGGCGTCGGACCGGGCCGGAGAACCGGCCTCGGCTCTCCCGGGCCCTTCCGCGGAGGACGGCTCGCTCATCGGTTCCCCACTCATCCTCGTCCTCCGCGGAAGCGGCCCGGCCCCGCCCGCCGGATCAGTGCTCGGCGTTGGCCGTCTTCAGCAGGGCCTGCTTGGTGACCGCGCCCGCGTAGACCTTGCCGTCGTCGGTGATCAGGGCGTTGACCAGGCGGGTGGAGAACACCGTGCCCTTGCCGAAGTCGCCGGTGACCGGGTCGCCGAGCGAGCCGAGGAAGCCGCCCGCCGAGCCGGAGGGCATCCCGCCCTTGGCGCCGGTGTCGAAGGTGGCGATGCTGGTCCAGCCCTTGCCGATGACGTCGCTGCCCAGGGCCGCCCCGCCGAACAGCTCGCGCAGCCCCTGGTCGTGCTCCCCCTTGTCGGAGTCCTTCTCCTCGGTGACCTTCGCGCCCTTGGGCGGGGTGAAGTCGAAGGTGGAGGCCGACGGCTTGGCGAAGGAGACCTGGGTGAAGCCGGTGTCGACGACGGGCTTGCCGCCGCTCTTCGCGGTGAGCGTGAACTTCAGCGGCGTCCCCGTCTTCGCGTCCACCGCGATGGTGACCGCGCCGACGGTGCTGCCCTGCTGCTTGGGCTTGATCTGCAGCTTGTAGGCGTCGCGCCCGGCGACCCGCTCGGTGCCTGCCACGGTGACGGAGGTGGTGTCGTCCACCGCCTTCAGGGCTTCCTTGGCGAAGTCCCCGGGCGTGCCCTGCCGCTCCTCCTTGCGCTCCTGGCGCTCCTTGCCCTGCTCGTGCTGCTCGGCGGTGCCGTGGAAGACCTCGTTGCTGCCGCTGTCGTAGCCCCACACGTCCTTGCCGTTGTGGATCAGGCTGTACTCCGCGCCGCGCTCGCGCAGCGAGACCTTCTGCTTGTCCGGGCCGTCGGCGGCCACGCGCAGGGTGTGGGTGCCGGAGACCAGCTCGGTGAGCTTGCTGCTCGGGTAGGCGGAGGAGCCGCCGTCGTGGCCGCCGTAGCCGCCCAGGCTGCTCTCCAGGCCGCCCAGGTCGGGCAGGCCGAGGTCGGTGCTGATCTTCACCGTGCCGGACAGCTGCTGGACGTCCGAGCTCGCGATCTTCTCCACGAGCTGCTGTGCGCTGATCTTCGGCAGATCGGGGTCTCCGGTGCTGGCGAGTGCCGGGACCAGACCGATCGTGGCCGCGGCCACCCCCGTCACCGCGACCGGAACGACGTACCGGACGGCCTTGCGACGGCCGGCGCGCGGGTTCTCGTCCGCTGCGGTGCCCCTGGTGTCGTCGGATGCGTACGGTGCCATGTGTGCCTTACCTCCGTGGTCGGCGGCGGCTGCCCCTCCGTATGGTCCACCCAGCCGCCATTCTCACCCGAATCGGTGAGGAGTGGTGGTTTCCGTGGTTCCCATCAGACCAAATCAGCCGCGTGAACACGTCAGTCCACGGAGCCAACTCGGCGTACACCTGCGGTATGACGCAGGGGGCGGTGTCTCCCGCCCGACCCGTAGGGGTCGTACGGGCGGCACCGCCCCCTGGCGTACGTCTGCCCGGTCAGCCGGTGCGGTGCACCACCGCGTCGCACAGTTCGAGCAGGGCCGCCTTGGCCGTGCACTCCTTGAGGGGGGCCAGCG
Source organism: Streptomyces sp. SID4985 (assembly GCF_009863025.1). Classification (GTDB taxonomy): domain Bacteria; phylum Actinomycetota; class Actinomycetes; order Streptomycetales; family Streptomycetaceae; genus Streptomyces. The sequence goes on from NZ_WWIR01000114.1 coordinate 17,069, forward strand.
CGGCGCGGGCCTCCTCCGCGTACCGCACGGCGTCGCGGCGGGCCTGCTCCAGGGCGGGGTGCGTACGCAGCGCGGCCAGCGCCTCGGCGTGCCGGGCGTCGTCGGTGAGGTCGGAGTCGAGCAGCTCGCACAGCGCGACGTCCTCGGCGTGGCCGAGCCGGGCGGCGCGCTCGCGCAGCCGGAGCACGGGCATCGTGGGGATGCCCTCGCGCAGGTCGGTGCCCGGGGTCTTGCCGGACTCCCGGGTCTCGGAGGCGATGTCGAGGACGTCGTCGCACAGCTGGAAGGCGACGCCGAGGCGCTCGCCGTACTGGGTGAGCACGTCCACCACGGTCTCGTCGGCGCCGGACATCATCGCGCCGAACCGGCAGGAGACGGCGACCAGGGAGCCCGTCTTGCCGGAGAGCACGTCGAGGTAGTGCTCGACCGGGTCGCGGCCGTCCATGGGACCCGCGGTCTCCATTATCTGGCCCGTGACCAGCCGCTCGAAGGCGAGGGCCTGGACGCGGACGGCCTCCGGGCCGAGGTCGGCCAGTATCTGCGTCGCGCGGGCGAAGAGGAAGTCTCCGGTGAGGACCGCGACCGAGTTGCCCCAGCGGGTGTTGGCGCTGTCCACGCCGCGGCGCACGGCCGCCTCGTCCATGACGTCGTCGTGGTAGAGCGTGGCCAGGTGGGTCAGCTCCACGACGACGGCGGAGGGGACGATGCCCGGGGCGTACTTGTCGCCGAACTGGCCGGCGAGGAGCACGAGCAGGGGACGGAACCGCTTGCCGCCGGCCCGCACGAGGTGCTGCGCGGCTCCGGTGATGAAGGGGACCTCGCTCTTGGTGGCCTCTAGCAGGCCCTCCTCGACAGCCGTCAATCCGGCCTGGACATCGGCTTCCAGTGCCTGGTCCCGCACGCTCAGCCCGAACGGCTCGCCGACGGTCACGAGGGGTCTCCTGTCTGCTGGTGTCTGCTGGCGACTACACGGTTTGTCGATAGGTCGCTGCCATCACTCGGCTCAGCGTATCCGGTCGCGTTTCCATCACCGCTATCACCCACCGGTCCACCACGGGAGGTATCGGGTCACAACGGTTGTCTTCTTCTTTGGCGGACATGGTCGGACATTCATCGACTTAACAGGACGATGCGCCTGCTGTCGGCGGACGGCGCGCCGACAGGGCACCCGTCCGCCCCCCATGCGGAGGGGGTCACTTCCTCCAACGAACGGGACCACCCCAGAGGTTCCGCATCCGACCGGACCGACACTCCCCAATACCCACAGACGGATCAAATCCACCTAATCGCCCATGTCTGACTTTGCGTATTTTGCGGTTTCGTGAGTTGGGTCACCGGGCGCCCGATGACGGCCGACAGGTCCCGACTACCCACTTCGCCTTGCTTCATGGGGCAGTTGAGCGTTGACGGACGCAAAGGATCAAGTATCCCAATTGGGGCAAGTCAAGATCAACCATCGCTTTGTGTGAATCCGGCACTTGTTCCGGACATCTGCTCTCGCATACGTTCCGGCCCGTCGGGCGACGCCGAATCCTGCCGGGCCCGACACACCCACTCGACGAACTCATTTCGTACGGCAGGAGCGGGGGAACCAGGTAGGCCGCCGGGACGGGTCGACGCGCGTTGATTGACGCGCGTCGACCCGGCAACGGCTCGGGGTGAAGCCGCGACTTCGTGTCCTTCGGGCACGGAGCGTCCGTGTCCCAGGGACACGGATGTGAGCGGCCGGGCACCTCCCCGCCCGAACCCGACAGCTCACCTCGCAGGCGCCGGAGAGGAACGTGTCATGTCTGCTGCCGCTCAGCCGCGCCGTGCCCGCGCCCAGCGCATCGTCCGTACGCTCGCCGTCACCGGTACCGGTGCCGCCGTGCTCGCGCTGCCGTTCATCGGTGCCACCAGCGCCTCCGCCGCCCCCGCCGCCGCTCCGGCCGCCGCCTCGGCCGCCGTGACCACCCCGGCCGGGTACGCGAACAACCTCGACGGCTGGATCCGCGAGTCCCTCGCGATCATGGCCCAGAAGGGCATCCCGGGCACCTACAACGGCATCCACCGCAACGTGATGCGCGAGTCCTCGGGCAACCCGCTGGCCATCAACAACTGGGACATCAACGCCGTCAACGGCACCCCGTCCAAGGGCCTGCTCCAGGTCATCGACCCGACCTTCACCGCGTACCACGTGGCGGGCACCTCCCTCGACCCGTACGACCCGGTCGCGAACATCACCGCCGCCTGCAACTACGCCTGGCACCGTTACGGCTCGATCGACAACGTCAACGGCCCGTACTAGGCCGCAGGGACAGGGACGTTCCCGGGACGGGGCGCCCGTAGGGGATTCACCTACGGGCGCCCCGCCCCGTTCTCGTGGCCCTCGGGCCGGAGCCCGTACACCTTCTCCAGGACGGCCGCGACGCCGTCGTCCTCGTTGGAGAGGGTGATCTCGTCGGCCACAGCGAGCAGTTCGCGGTGGGCGTTGGCCATGGCCACGCCGTGGGCGGCCCACTGGAACATGGGGATGTCGTTCGGCATGTCGCCGAAGGCGATCGTGTCCGCGCGGCCGAGGCCCAGATGCTCGGCGGCCAGGGCGAGTCCGGTGGCCTTGGTGATGCCGCACGGCTGGAGCTCGACGGTGCCGGGCCCGGACATGGTGACCGTGGCCAGCGAGCCGACGACCGAGCGGGCGGTCCCGGCCAGCTCGTCGTCGGACAGGCCGGGGTGGCGCAGCAGCACCTTGCTGATGGGCTCGCGCCAGAGGTCGTCCCGCCGGTCCACCCGTATGGCGGGCAGCGTGGGGTGGGGCATCAGATAGCCGGGCTCGATGAGGGTGAGGCCGTCCACCCCGTCCTGGTCGACGGCCGCGTACACCTGTCCGACCTCGGCCTCGATCTTCCCGAGCGCCGTCTCGGCCAGCTCCCGGTCCAGCCGCACCGACCACAGCAGGCTCCCGCTCCCCGCGTCGTACACCTGCGCCCCCTGCCCGCACACCGCGAGCCCGGTGCACCCGAGCGACTCCAGCAGCGGCCGCACCCGCGGCGCAGGCCGCCCGGTCACCACCAGATGCCGCGCCCCTTCCCTCGCGGCCCCCGCGAGAGCGGCCCGGGACCGCACGGAGACGGTGTCGTCACCGCGCAGCAGCGTCCCGTCCAGGTCGGTGGCGATGAGTGCGGGAAGGGGAGGTGCGGCCATGATCAGAGAATACGGACCCGGCCGGACTCCGACTCACCAGCGGGGTAGGGGAGTTGACCCCGGCCGGCCCGCCCGCTGCCGTACCCGTCACCCGTGTGCCGACGCCAGGTGCTTCGCCAGGCGTGGCGACGCGAACTCCGTGCCGCAGACGAAGCGCATGACGGGGCCGTAGGACGAGGCCGCCGGGAGGCCGGTGAAGTAGAGGCCGGGGAGCGAGGAGACGTAGCCGGGGCCGAGACGGGGGGTGCCTCGGGTGGTGGCGAGGCGGGTGCGGAGGCCGGGGCCGAGGAAGTCCATGGCGGCGAGGTCGACGCGGTAGCCGGTGGCGGCGATGACGTGGTCGGCCGTCAGCTGTTCGGCACGGCCGCCGTGGGTGAGGACCTTCAGGACCGGGGCGCCGTCCGACACCTCGGCGGACACGACGCGCTGGACCTCCTCGACCTGGACCTTTCCCTCGAAGCGGTCGCGCAGCCACCACGCGCCGAGCGGGCCGAGCACCCGGCGGACCAGATGGTGGCGGACCGGGTCGGGGAGGAAGCGGTAGGGGTCGGCGTGGTAGCTGAGCGCCCACAGGGACCAGGCGCGGCCGAACGGCGACTC
>NZ_WWIR01000115.1 GCF_009863025.1 Streptomyces sp. SID4985
GCAGCAGCCCGCCGACGAGGGCCTGGTCGAAACCGTCCACGGCGGCGAGGGCTTCCGCCAGCCCCTCGACGGGATCGGTGAGCAGGTCGACGCGCATCAGGCCACCGCCTTCGTGGTCGGGAACCACTGCATCTCCGGCAACGGCGCGGTGGTGGCGGACAGTTCGAGATAGGCGAGGTGACGCAGGAAGCGGCTGAAGACCTGGGCCGCGGCCGAACTCCCGTCCTGCGCCGGGCGCGTGCCCGTCATGGCGGCGGTCAGGACGCCCGCGTCGCCGCCGTCGGCCTCGACCTTCAGATAGCGGGCCACCCGCTCGCCGCCGTACTGCAGCACGGCCTCGCCGATCAGCGCCCGTATGTGGTTGCAGAACATGCCGCGCGCCCCGCCGCAGGGGCGGTTGTTGTTGGTGCTGCACGCGAACGCGTAGGTCCCCGCCGCGACGGACGAGACGTACACCCGCTCGATGTCCGACCCACTGGACACCACCCCCTGCAAGCGCCCGTCGGCCAGCTCGACGAACGGCACCTTGGCCAGCTTCCGCGGCCGCGCCGACGGCACCACCCGCGCCGCGCTCGACCTCTCCCAGACGGACAACACACCACTCCCATGCACGCGAAAAGGGACGCTCACGCCAGAGCGGCGGAACGTGAAACGAATCTAAGGGGAGCCACTGACAACGGCTCTGAGCTGCGGTTTTAACGGAACGTCAGCAACACTCGGGCCCGCTCGCGAAGAAGCGCGGCCTCGCCCGACCGTCCGTCGGCGGCTGCGACTACGCTGGCGCCGCCGACCTGCCGCGTGAGTGCCGTCCATCGACGGTGCCCACACGCCCGGCCGGATGCTCGGTTAGCCGTGTTCTCGCGTATGGAGGAGTGTCCCGTGACCGCCGGCGTACCCGTCCCTCGTATCGACACCAGCAAACCCCACCCCGCGCGCGTCTACGACTGGTTGCTGGGCGGGAAGGACAACTACCCCGTGGACCAGCAGGTCGGTGAGACGCTGCCCGAGCAGTCGCGGCGCAGCGCGGCCCGCAACCGGGAGTTCATGCACCGCGCGTCCGCGTGGCTGGCCCGCAAGGGCATCGACCAGTTCCTCGACATCGGCACCGGTATCCCCACCGAGCCCAACCTGCACCAGATAGCGCAGGCGATCACACCGGGCGCCCAGGTGGTCTACGTCGACAACGACCCGATCGTGCTGCGGCACGC
>NZ_WWIR01000116.1 GCF_009863025.1 Streptomyces sp. SID4985
TCCAGGACCAACATCGCGTTCTTGCCGCCGAGTTCGAGGGAGACGCCGACCAGGCGGGCAGCGGCTCCCTGGGCGACCTCGCGGCCGGTGCGGGTGGAGCCGGTGAAGGAGACGTAGTCGGCGTGCCTGACCAACTCGGGCCCCACGACCGGGCCTTCGCCGAGCACGACCTGGAAGACCTCGGCGGGCAGCCCGGCCTCGATGAGCAGGTCGCGGGCCCACAGGGCGGTCAGGCAGGTCTCGGTGTCGGGCTTCATCACGACCGCGTTGCCCGTGACGAAGGCGGGCAGCGCGTCGCCGACCGACAGCTCAAGGGGGTAGTTCCAGGGCGCGATCTGCCCCACCACCCCACGCGGCTGCCGGAGTTCGGTGACCTTGGTCAGCACGGGGACGGCACCGGTGTGCCGCTTCGGGCGGAGGTAGGCGGGCGCCCTGCGGCCGTAGTGGCGGGCCGCGACGGCGACGGCCTGCACCTCCTCGTGCGCGTGCAGCCGGGCCTTGCCGGTCTCCAGCTGGACGAGGTCGAGCACCTCGGACTGGCGCTCCAGGAGCAGGTCGTGGAAGCGGAGCAGCACGGCCGCGCGCTCGCGCACCGGGACCCGCTCCCAGACGGCCTGCGCCGCGCGGGCCGCCTGGAACGCCTTGAGCACGTCCTCGGGCGTGGACTCGGGCAGATCGGCCAGCTTCTCGCCGGTGAAGGGGGAGTGGTTGGCGGTACGGCCCGAGCCGGTCACGCCCTTGGTCAGCTGGGCCACCAGCTCCGGGGTGACCACGTCGGCGGCGGTGCGGACGCCTTCGGGGGCCGGGGCGAGCGGGTTGGTGCCGGTGGTTTCCGGGGCCTGCGAGTCCGTCATGAGCCGCAGGGTATGCCGGGCCGGACGCTTTGTGTACCCGTCGGTAATGCCCTTTCACCAGCCGCACACATCGCGCCAGTGATCACTGGCGACAAACGCGCTGATCAGGGCGTTGTCGGCGCGGATCAGCGGGCCGCGTCGGAAACGAGGGCGGGGGCGGATTCGGCAGGCGCGGGCACGGCGGGACGGTCCCCGAGCACGGCAGCGGCGACACCACCGGCACCGGCGACCGCATCGGACCCGCCCGCCCGGCACGCCTCCAGCGCCGCCGCCACCTCGTCCGCCGTCGGACGCGCCGCCGGGGACGGGAAGCGCAGGCGGTCCAGGAGCGGGGCGAGCGGGCCCGGGTCGCCGCCCTCGACCGCCAGGGCGAGCAGGGCACCGAGGGACCACAGATCGGAGGCGGGGCCCGCACCGGGCCCCGAAGCGCGTTCCGGGGCGACGAAACCGGCCGGAGCCGCCTCCGCGTGTCCGTCCCCGATACCGAAGTCGGTGACGAGGACCCGCCCGGTGCCGGACTCGACCAGCACGTTGGCGGGCTTGATGTCCCGGTGCACGATGCCGACCGCGTGCGCGGCCCGCAGCGCGGCGAGCACGGCCAGCCCGACCCGCGCGGCCTCGGCGTACGGCAGCGGACCGCGCCGCACGACCTCACTCAGCGACTCGCCTTGGACCAACTCCATGACGATCCAGGGCAGTCCGTCCTCGGTGACCACCTCGCGCGGCGTCAGCGCGCCGGGGTGCCGCACCCGGGCCGCGGCACGCGCCTCGCGGTGGAGCCGGTGCGCGATCCGGGCGCTCTCCTCGTCATCGGCCGGACTCCCGGGCAACGAGGGCTCCTTGACGGCGACCTCGCCCCCGTCCCGCTCGTCCCGCGCACGCCAGACGGTGCCGGTCGGGCCGGAGCCGATACGGGCGACGAGCCGGTAGCGTCCGCCGATCAGCCGTCCGCCGTACGGGAGTTCACCGTCTTCACTCATGCCACATGAGTACCGCGCGCACCCCGTCCTTGTCGAAGGGTCGGACGTTCCCGGACGACGATCCGGACTCAGCGCGCCGTCACCGTGAACGTCCCGACCGCCACGTCGAAGTACTCCCGCGCCTCGCGCACCTTGCCGACCGGTGCCGACACCCACACGTCGTACATCCGGCCGTCCTCCTCCCAGCACAGGTCGTAGGTGTGCCGGGCGCCCTCGGCGGTGCTGAAGCCGTTCCAGGTGAACTCCCAGAGGGCGGCGGGGTGTCCGGCGCGGGTGGTCTCGGTGACCCGGCCGTCGCGGTAGCCGGGGTTGGTGTCGGCGCCGTCGGCGGCGGCCCGGTCGAGGACGGCCGCGGGGCCGCCGGTCTCGGGGCGGGCGACCTTCACGCCGAGCCGGAAGACGTCCCCGGCGGAGAAGTAGAAGACCCGCTCGCCCTGCCGTTCGCGGGTGAAGGCCAGGGGCACGGCGAGGGAGAACCCCGCCGGGTCGCGGGCGGTGCGGTAGCCGGAGGGCGCGACGGGACCGGCCGGGGTGGTGGGGGTCGCGGATGTGCCCGAGGGGCTGGGGCCGCCGGTCGGCGGGCGGGTCGCCGTGGTGCCGGGGGTGCCGCCC
>NZ_WWIR01000117.1 GCF_009863025.1 Streptomyces sp. SID4985
GGCGCCCGGCTGGGGCGGCGGCGGGGCGTACCAGCCCGGCTGGCCCTGGCCCGGCACCGGCATCGGCGGCTGGACGCCCGGCGGCAGCGGCTGCTGGAGGCCCGAGCGCTGATCGGTGGTCGAGCGGTAGTCGACCACGCCCTGCGTCATCCGCATGTACGCCTCCTCCAGCGAGGCCTGGTGCGGGGACAGCTCCCACAGCCGTACGTCCGCGCCGTGCGCCAGGTCGCTGATGCGGGGCAGCGGAAGGCCGGTCACCCGCAGCGCGCCGTCCGGCTCGGGGAGCACGTGGCCGCCCGCCTCGGTGAGCGCGGCCGTCAGCTTCTCGCGCTGCTGCGGCTCGGTCTCGGGGGTACGCACCCGGGCGAAGTCGGCGGAGTTGGCGGAGATGAACTCCGTCACGCTCATGTCGGCCATCAGCTGGCCGCGCCCGATCACGATGAGGTGGTCGGCGGTCAGCGCCATCTCGCTCATCAGGTGCGAGGAGACGAAGACCGTACGGCCCTCGGCAGCGAGCGCCTTCATCAGATTGCGCACCCAGAGGATGCCCTCGGGGTCGAGGCCGTTGACCGGCTCGTCGAAGAGCAGCACCTGCGGGTCGCCGAGCAGCGCGGCCGCGATGCCGAGCCGCTGGCCCATGCCGAGCGAGAAGCCCTTGGAGCGCCTGCGCGCCACGTCCTGGAGGCCGACGACCCCGAGGACCTCGTCCACCCGGCGGGCCGGGATGCCGGACAGCTGGGCCAGGCTCAGCAGATGCTGGCGGGCCGAGCGGCCGCCGTGCACCGCCTTGGCGTCGAGAAGCGCGCCGACCTGGCGGGGGGCGTTGGGCAGCTTGCCGTAGGGATGGCCGCCGATCGTCACCGTCCCCGAGGTCGGGTTGTCCAGCCCGAGGATCATCCGCATGGTCGTGGACTTGCCCGAGCCGTTGGGCCCGAGGAAGCCGGTCACCGCGCCCGGACGTACCTGGAAGGAGAGGTTGTGCACCGCGGTCTTGTCACCGTAGCGCTTGGTCAGGCCTGCCGCCTCGATCATGCTCCGCACCCATCGGAAGGTTCAGGACAGCGGGGCGCACGCCCCCGTAAGGGTTAGGAGGATATCCGGGCGCTGACGGTTCCGCTCAAGAGAAAGTAAAGCCAGAGCTTCACCCGGCGTGTCCGAAGACCCCCGGGTGGCCCGGCCGGAGACCGTGGCGATCATGCCAGGACCGGGCGGAGCCCCCTGCCGACTGCAACGGAAGGGGGCTCCGCCCGGTCCTGGCGACCGTACGAGAAAGCTGCCGCGCGAAAGCTGCCGCGCGGGTACTAGCGCGTCTGCTGCGCCGGGACGCCGCGCGAGACCGACTCGTCCTCGACCGGCGAACCGGCGGCGGCCACCGCGGCACCGGTCAGCGTGGCCAGCATCTCGCGGACGTTGGTCAGCTGGGCGTTGATGCTGTCGCGGCGGTTGGTCAGGGCGGCCAGCTCGCGCTCGGACTCCGAACGGATACGGTCGGCCTTGGCGTTGGCGTCGGCCACGATGTCCTCGGCCTGGCGCTGCGCCGTCTCCACCGTCTGACGGGCACGGCGGTCGGCGTCGGTGCGCAGCTTCTCCGCCTCCAGGCGGAGCTGCTCGGCGCGGTGCTCGATCTCGGCCAGCCGCTTCTCCGCCTTCTGCTGACGGGAGGCCAGGTCGCGCTCGGACTGCTCACGGCGCTTGGCGAGGTTCGTCTCGAAGTCGGCGGCGGCCTGCGCGGCCTTGGCGCGGGTCTCCTCGAAGAGGGCGTCCGCCTCCTCGCGCTTGGACTGCGCGTCCTTCTGCGCGTCGGAACGCAGCTGGGCCGCGTCGCCCTTCGCCTTCTCGACGATCCGGACGCCGTCGTCCTCCGCCTTCGCCTTGCGCTCGGAGGCGAACGACTCGGCGTCGTTACGGACCTGCTGGGCCGCCGACTCGGCCAGCTCGCGGTGCTGCTCGGCCGCGCGCCTGGCCTCCTCGCGCAGGTCCTTCGCCTCTTCCTCGGCGAGCCGAAGGATCTTCTCGACCCGCGCGCCGAGACCCGCGTACGACGGCTCGGCGTCGGTGACCTGGGCCTGGGCGTTCTGCGTCTCGAGGTGGAGCTCCTCGATGCGCTTCTCCAGAGCGGTGATCCGGGAGAGCGCGCTGTCACGGTCGGAGACGAGCTTGGAGATGCGTTCGTCCACCTGAGCGCGGTCGTATCCACGCCGCACAAGCTCGAAGCCGTAGGGGGAAGTGTCGCTCATGGGGTTCCTGTCGAATGAGACCGGTGAGGTGATAGGTGGAATCCTAGGCGCCTGAGCGGTGTGTCATCGAGCGGATACGTGTTTGATCAATAGAATGACACCTCTTTCGGGTGGCCGGGCCCCTGACAACTTGCCAAAGACCCGGCCGAACCCCCTGCCCCACGCGGCGCATCGCACCGGCCGCTAGTTCTCCTGGGGTTTGCCACCCGATCGGGGTGCGCCCACCGTGGCGCCCGCCTTGACCCCGCCGTCCTTGCCGCCCGGACCCTCGAAGGACTCGAGCGCCTCCAGCACGTCCTGGACCCGCGAGATCTCCGTGTTGATGTCCTCGCGGCGGCGCACCAGCAACTCCAGCTCGCGCTTGCCCTCTTCGACGGTCTGCCGTGCCTCGCGGATCGCCTCGGCCTTGAGGTCCTCGGCCTCCTTGACCAGCTTGGCCTTCTTCTGCTCGGCCTCCTTGAGCAGCGCCTCCGCCTTCTTGACGGCGGCGATGCGCACCTTGCTCGCCTCCGAACTGGCCTCCGACACCAGCTCCTTGGCCTTCGTCTGCGCCTTGGCCAGCTGCTCCTCGGCCTGCTTGATGAGGTTGTCACAGCGGTCGCCGGTCGACTTCATCGTCTCGGCCGCCTCACGGCGGGCCCGCTCGTGCAGCTCCTCGATCTCGGAGGTGACCCGGTCGCGCAGCTCCTCGGCGCGCTCCCGGATCGCGGTCGCGTCCCGGCGCGCCCCGACCAGCAACTCGTCGGCGTCCGCACGGGACTTCTCCACCCGCGAGTTGCCCTCGACCGTCGCGTCGCCGACGAGCCGCTCGGCCTCGGTGCGGGCCGCGCCCACCATCGAGTCGGCCTGTGCCTCCGCGTCCGCGGTGGTCTGCTGCGCCTGCTGCCGCGCCTCGGCGAGCAGCTTGTCCGCCTCGGCCGCCGTCTCCGTGATGAGCGTGTCGACCTGCTCGGCCGCCTCCGAACGCCGCTTGTTGGCCTCCTGGCGCGCCTCGTCCAGCGTCCGCTCGGACTCCTCGCGCGCCGAACCGACGAGCCGCTCGGCCTCCGACTCCGCCTCGGTGCGCACCCGTTCGGCCTCCGCGCGCATCCGCT
>NZ_WWIR01000118.1 GCF_009863025.1 Streptomyces sp. SID4985
CCCGGCGAGGCCGACGACCAGCAGGACGGGGATGAACCCCAGGTACTCGATGGCTACTTGACCCCGATCGGGTGTCCGATCGCGCCTCCGCTCGCGTCCGTACCGCATCTCAGTGCTTCACCTCCTCCACGGCACCGGCGTGGCCGTGCACCGTGACCGGGAAGTCGATGGAGCCGGGGAAGAGGACGGGCACCTTGAGGGAGACGTCGGCCGTGACGAACCCGGAGCCGCCGCACGCCACCGTCGCGCCCCCTCTCCAGTCCCCCGACAGGTGCTCCAGAGCGGCCGCGCGACAGGCGGCCTCGCGCGCGCCGCCGGGCGCCGCCGCGGTGCCCGCCCGTACGCCCTCGTCCGCAGCATTCCCCGCGAGCGTGAAGGCGTACCCCGTGAGCACGCACTGCCACATGAGCACCAGGGTCAGCACGATCAGCGGGGTCATCCCGAGGAGTTCGACGGCGACCTGCCCCCGGTCCCCGGCCGCTCCCCCCGTCGCACTCCCGGCCGCTCCCCTCGTCGCGTCCCCGGCCGCGGTCCTTCCCGCGTCCCCGGTCCCAGCCCTCGTCGCACCCCCGGCAGCGGTCCACATCGCGCCTCACTCCTTCCGCCGCCGGAAGCCGACCGCGCCCCGGTCGCCGCGCTGCCGCTCGCCGC
>NZ_WWIR01000119.1 GCF_009863025.1 Streptomyces sp. SID4985
AAGGAGTTCGCGCTCTCCGGCTCCGAGCAGAACCCCGACATCACCGCCAAGGACCGCAAGGCCGTGCTGCGCGACCGGCTGCTCGGCAAGGGCGCCCCCGCCCCCGTACAGGCGTTCCTCGACCACGGCGCCGACTTCGTCACCGCCCGCACCCTGGAGGACCTGGTCGGCAAGATGAACGGCCTCACCGGCAAGTCCCTCCTCGACGCCGCCGAGGTGCGCCGCCAGATAGAGGCCCGCGACCTCCAGCTGGCCAACCCCTACAGCAAGGACTCCCAGATCCAGGGCATCCGCAACGCCCGCCGCTACATCGGCGACCGCCTCGGCCGCGTCGCCTCCCCGCACCGCATCCTCGACCCGGAGGCGGGCCCGCTCATCGGCGTACGGCTCAGCGTGCTCACCCGCAAGACCCTCGGCGGCATCCAGACCGACCTGGACTCCCGCGCCCTCGGCCCGGACGGCACCCCGGTCGGCGGCCTGTACGCGGCCGGCGAGGTCGCCGGGTTCGGCGGCGGCGGGGTCCACGGCTACAACGCGCTGGAGGGCACCTTCCTCGGCGGCTGCCTCTTCTCGGGGCGCGCGGCGGGACGGGCGGCGGCGAGGGAGACGGCCTGACGCCTCCTGGGACCGCTCACCGCTGGAGAAGCTCCAGCAGCACCTCCGCCTGGCTGCTCTCCGTGTGCTTCGTCGCCGTGAGCAGCGTGACCGGGCCCTCCTTGACCGACTTCCTGAGGCCGTCGAGCGCCGCGGCGGCCTCGGGAGCGGTCAGCTCCTGCTCGTAGCGGCGCCGGAACTCGTCGAAGGAGCCGCCGTGGTGGTACCAGCGGCGCAGCTCCGTCGAGGGGGTCAGCGCCTTGGGCCACTCGTCCAGGCGAGCCTCCTCCTTGGAGACCCCGCGCGGCCACAGCCGGTCGACCAGCACGCGCAGTCCGTCGTCCGGCTCCGGCGGGTCGTAGATCCGGCGCACACGCACGCTCATGACCGGGCTCCCTCACATAGACGCATAGGCACATAGGCACGGGACGCGTCCCGCGAGCGTACTGCGGGCGCGCCGGGGCCGCCGTACGGATCACGGCGCGTGACTTGACCCGCGCCGGGGCGAAACCGCCGGGCCCCCGGCCCTACCCTGTGGACGAAGCGATCACCGCCACCTCCGAGGAGCGCACGTGACGTCACCCCGCAGATCCGCCGCCCGACGCACCACGGTCCTGCGCCGCGAGGCGGTCCTGCTCACCGCGCCCCTGGTGGTCGCGGCCCTGCTCGGCGCCGCCGCACCCGCCGGGTCCGCGAAGCCGGGCGCACCGGGCGCGGGCGACTCCTACTTCCCGCTCAGCGGCAACGGCGGCTACGACGTGAGCCATTACGGCCTCACCCTGCGCTACGACATCGCCTCCCGGCACCTCGACGGCAAGGCCGTCCTCACCGCCCGCGCCACCCAGAACCTCAGCCGCTTCGACCTCGACCTCAGGGGCCTGACCGTCACCGGCGTCACCGTGGACGGCGCCGCCGCCCGCTTCACCCGCGACGGCCAGGAACTCGTCGTCACCCCGCGCCACGCCCCGCGCAAGGGGCGGGAGTTCCGCGTCACCGTCACCTACCGGGGCACGCCGAAGCCCGTCACCGACCCGGACGGCTCACCCGACGGCTGGATCCCCACCGACGACGGCGCCTTCGTCGCGAACGAGCCGCAGGGCGCCATGACCTGGTTCCCCTCGAACAGCCACCCCAAGGACAAGGCGTCCTACGACTTCACCGTCACCGTGCCCAAGGGGTACACGGCCGTCGCCAACGGCGTGCTGCGCGGACAGAGCACCGTGCACGGCCTGACCACCTTGCGCTGGCACGAGGCCGAGCCCATGGCCGCCTATCTGGCCACGGCGACCGTCGGCAAGTTCCGGACGGAGCAGTACACGACCCGCGACGGGATCAAGGTCTACAACGCCGTCGACGCGCGCGAGGCCAAGAAGGCCGCGCCCGTCCTCAAGCAGCTGCCCTCCGTCCTGGAGTGGGAGAGCAGGCTCTTCGGCCCGTACCCCTTCCGCGCGGCGGGCTCCATCGTGGACCACGCGCCCAGTGTGGGCTACGCCCTGGAGACCCAGACCCGGCCCGTCTACGACTCCGCGCCCGACCTTGCCACCCTCGTCCACGAGAACGCCCACCAGTGGTTCGGCGACTCGGTCTCGCTGACGAGCTGGAAGGACATCTGGCTCAACGAGGGCTTCGCCACCTACGCCGAGTGGCTCTACAGCGAGCAGCACGGCGGCGCGAGCGCCCAGAAGACCTTCGACGCCCTCTACGCCCGCCCGGCCAAGGACGGCCTGTGGGCCTACCCGCCCGGCGACCCGGGCAGCGGCAAGAACATCTTCGGCACCCCCGTGTACGCGCGGGGCGCCATGGCCCTGCACGAGCTGCGCCGGGCCGTCGGCGACAAGACGTTCTTCCGCGTCCTGCGCGCCTGGGCCGACGCCCACCGCGCCGGGCACGGCACCACGGCCGAGTTCATCCGCCTCGCGCAGCGGGAGTCCGGCAAGGACGTGGGCCCGTTGCTGAACACGTGGCTGTACGCCAAGGGCAAGCCCGCCCGCGCCTGAGCGCGCCGCCGGACACCGCTCGCGTCACTGCTCGCGCAGGCCCCACGGCGAGCCGTACGCCGTCAGAAGATCGAGGAACGGGCGGGCCGGGAACGCCTCGGGACCGAGGACACCCCGGCCCGCCCACGCCCCTGTGGCCAGGAGTTCGAGCGCGACGACCGGGTTCACCGCCGTCTGCCACACCACGGCCTGGCAGCCGTACTCCGCCATCGACCACTCGTTGTCGACCACGTGGTACAGGTACACCTCGCGCGGCGCCCCGTCCTTCGTGCCGCGCACCCAGGTGCCCGCGCAGGTCTTGCCGCGCATCCGGTCGCCCAGGGTCGCCGGGTCCGGCAGCCCCGCCGCCACCACGTCACGCGGCGAGACCTCCACCGGTCCGTCCGGGCCGGGCACGGTCACCGGGGCGGTGCGGTCCAGGCCCAGCTGGTGCAGCGTGCGCAGTGTGTCGGTGAACTCGCGGCCGAGCCCGTACTTGAAGGTGACCCGCTCCGCGCCCACCCAGCGCGGCATCAGCAGCACCTCCTCGTGCTCGACGTTCACGCACTCCACCGGGCCGATGCCCTCGGGGAAGTCGAACACCTCGGGCTCGCTGAACGGCTCGGTGGTGAACCAGCCCCGGTCGGACTCGTAGACCACGGGCGGGTTCAGGCACTCCTCGATGGTGGTCCAGATGCTGAAGGACGGGGCGAAGTCCGCGCCCTCCACGGTGAGGTTGGCGCCGTCGCGGACGCCGATCTCCTCGATGGTGTCGAAGAGTTCGTCGGCCGCGTGCCGGGCGAACACGTCCGACAGACCCGGCTCCACGCCCATCCCGACCAGCGCGAGCCGCCCCGCCTCGGCCCACTGCCCGGCGAGCGCGAACTGCTCGTCGCCCAGCTTCACCCCGCACTCCTCGTACGGCCGCTCCGGGTGCGGGCGGGACAGTGACATCGCCATGTCGACATAGGTCGCCCCGGCGCCGTACGCCGCCCGGAACAGCGGCATCACGAACCTGGGGTCGGTGGCGTTCAGCAGCACGTCGCAGCCGTGGCGGGCGAGCAGCGCGGACACCGCAGACTCGTCCCCGGCGTCGACACGGGCGGCCCGGAAACGGCCGCCCTCCTCGCCGAGGGCCGCGACGGCCGCCTCGGCACGGGCGAGGTCGTAGTCGGCCACCACCATCAGGTCGAAGAACGGACGACGGGCCGCGATCCGGGTGACGGCGGTACCCACACCGCCGGCTCCCACGAGCAGTACACGCATGACGGAAAACTCCTGCCTGACACGGACGGAAACGACGACTCGGCAGGCGCGCCTTGGCCCGTATGCAACGCCTCCGTGTGCCGTAAGGTCAATGGTGTTGGCATAAGGACGCCCGCGAGGAGGCTTCGCCGTGCCCAAACCCGTCGTCCCCGAGGAGCGGCGCCGCAGGCGGCGGCCGACGCGCGGCGGCATCGTGCTGTCCGAGGAGCTGATCGTCAGCACCGCCCTGCGGCTGCTGCGCGAGCACGGCAGCACCGGGCTCACCGCCCGCCGCCTCGGCCTCGCGCTCGACTGCGACCCGAGCACGCTCTACCGGTACTTCCGGGGCATGGACGACCTCACCCTCGCCATCGGCGACGCGCTCATCGGGCAGGCCCTGGACGGCTGGGAACGCACCGGCGACTGGCGCACCGACCTGCGCACGATCGGGCTGCGCATCTACGCCGTCTACGTCGACCACCCGCAGGCCGCCGTGCTCACGGCCGGGCGCGTCACCGGGCGCGCCCATGAACTGGCCGCCGACGAGGCCGTGTTGGACGTGCTCGCCGGGGCCGGGTTCTCGCTCCCGGAGACGGTCCGCGTCTACCACGCCTTCATCGACCAGACGCTGGCCTTCGCCGCCCTCGACGCCGCGACCCTGGCCCTGCCGAGCGCCTCCCAGCGCGCCGACGAGGAGCAGTGGCAGTCGACGTACGCCCGGCTGCCCCGCGCCACCCACCCGCGCATCGCGGAGGCCGCCCCGCTGCTGGCCCGGCGGATGATGCACAGCGCCTATCCGACGGCGCTGGAGATGCTGCTGGACAGCGCGGCGGCCAGGCTCGGTGCCGACTCCTCCCGGAGCGCTGTCGCCCCGCTCACCTCCGCAACGCGCCCGCGGCGGTCTCGGTGACCGCCTCCGCCAGTGCCGCGAGGGCGGGGGAGTCCAGCTTCCACTGCTGCCAGTAGAGGGCCACGTCCACCCACACGTCCGGCGCGAGCGGCACCAGGCGTCCGTCGGCCAGGAGCGGCAGCGCCTGCGGCTCCGGGATCAGGCCCCAGCCGAGTCCCGCGACGACCGCCTGGAGGAACCCCTCCGAGGTCGGGATGCGGTGCCGCAGCGTGCCCGCCCCGGTGCCGCCGAGGGAGCGGACGAAGCCGTCCTGGAGCCGGTCCTTGAGGTCGAAGGTCACCACCGGGACCTCGTACAGCGCCTGGGCGAGCGGCCCCTCGGGCAGCCGGGCCGCGAACTCCGGTGCGGCGGCCGGGAGATAGCGCAGCCGGCCGAGCGGGCGCACCGAGCAGCCCGGCACCGGTTCGGGCGCGGTGGTCACCGCCGCCATCACCAGGCCCTCGCGCAGCAGCTCCGCCGTGTGGCCCTCGTCCTCCCGGTGCAGCTCGAAACAGAGCCCGGTCACCTGGGTCAGCGCGCCGAAGAACCAGGTGGCCAGCGAGTCCGCGTTCACCGCGACCGACACGCGCGCGGGCTCCCCGGCCCCGCTCAGCCCCAGCTCACGTCGCGTGTCGCGTTCCAGCCGGGCCAGTTGACGGGCGTACCGCACCAGCACCGCGCCGGATTCGGTCGGCCGCACCGGCTTGGTCCGCCGGAGCAGGACCCGGCCGGTGCGCTGCTCCAGCGCCTTGACCCGCTGGCTCACCGCCGACGGTGTCACATGCAGGGCGGCGGCCGCCGCGTCGAAGGTGCCCTCGTCCACCACGGCCAGCAGCGTCCGTACCTGGTCCAGGGGCAGGTCCGGCATCATGAGAACATCACGAGAGCTAAGGATACGTAAGAATCTTTAGCTGTACGCGCGGTGATCCGTTGCCTAGCGTCGAGGGCATGAACCACGCCCTGACCGCCGCGGCCGCCGGATTCGGTACCGGCCTCTCCCTGATCGTCGCCATCGGCGCCCAGAACGCCTTCGTCCTGCGCCAGGGGATACGCCGCGACGCGATCCTCGCCGTGATCGGCATCTGCGCCCTGTCCGACGCGGTGCTGATCGCGCTCGGCGTCGGCGGGATCGGCGCCCTGGTGACCGCGTGGCCGGACGCGGTGCGCGCCGTCGGGGTGATCGGTGGGCTGTTCCTGATCGGCTACGGCGTCCTCGCCGCCCGCCGGGTCCTGAAGCCCGGCGGCACCGGGCTGCGCGCCGAGGGCGACGCGGCGGGCTCCCGCAGGCGCGCGGTGCTCACCTGCCTCGCCCTGACCTGGCTCAATCCGCACGTCTACCTCGACACCGTCTTCCTGCTCGGCTCGCTCGCCGCCGACCGGGGCCCGCTGCGCTGGACCTTCGGACTCGGCGCGGCCGTCGCCAGCCTGTGCTGGTTCGCCGCCCTCGGCCTCGGCGCCCGGCTGCTCGGCCGCGTCCTGGCCCGGCCCACCGCGTGGCGCGTGCTCGACGGCGTCATCGCCGCCACGATGCTCGGCCTCGGCGCCGCCCTGCTCGCCGGGTACTGAGACCGGGTGCTGAGGCCGAGTGCTGCGACCGCGTACCGAGCACGGCCCGGGCGGTATCCGGCCGGATCGCGAAACGGGTTCGGTCACAGGCGGGAGTTACTGCGATAGTGAGGCCCGAATCGAAAGATGTATCGAGCAACGGATCGAGCGACCAGGAACCCCGTGGACACGAGCGAGAGCAGCAGCACCGACCCAGGAACCGCCACCCCGGCCGCCGAGAACGCCGAGACCGCGCCCGCCGATCCTCCGCCCCGGCACGGATGGCGCCGCTGGGCGATGGACACCCGGCCCCTGCGCATCCCGGCGTACCGGCGCCTGTGGACGTCGACCATCGTCACCGCCGTCGGCAGCCAGCTCACCGCCGTCACCGTACCCAAGCAGATCTACGACATCACCCACTCCTCGGCCTGGGTCGGCTACGCGAGCATCGCGGGCCTGGTGCCCATGGTGGCCTTCGCGCTGTGGGGCGGCGCGGTCGCGGACACCGTGGACCGGCGCAAGCTGATGCTCGTCACCAACACCGGCATCGCCGTCACGTCGCTGCTCTTCTGGGCCCAGGCATTCACCGGACTCGACTCCGTGCCCGTGCTGATGGTGCTGCTCGCCGTCCAGCAGGCGTTCTTCGGGCTCAACTCCCCGGCCCGCAGCGCCTCCGTGGCCCGACTGGTCCCGGAGGCGGAGCTGCCCGCCGCCAACGCGCTCGGCACCACCGTCATGCAGACCGGGCTGGTCGCCGGACCGCTGCTCGCCAGTGCGCTGATGCCGGTCGTCGGCCTGCCCGAGCTGTATCTGATCGACGCCCTCGCGCTGTGCGTCACCGTGTGGGCCGTCTTCCGGCTGCCCGCGCTGCCGCCGCTCGGCGGGACGGCCGCGCGCCGGGCCGGGGTACGCGAGATCGCGGCAGGGTTCCGGTACATCACCGGGCACCAGGTGCTCCTGATGTCCTTCCTCGCGGACATCGTCGCCATGGTCTTCGGCATGCCCCGGGCGCTGTTCCCGGAGCTGGCCGCCGAGACCTACGTCTCCTGGGACCCGGACTTCGCGCTCGGCCTGCTCTTCGCCGCCGTGCCGGTCGGCGCCGTGCTCGGCGGACTGTTCTCCGGCGTGTTCTCCCGGGCGCGCTCCCACGGCTGGATGGTCATCGGCGCCGTCGTCGCCTGGGGCCTGGCCATCGCCGGGTTCGGGCTCAGCGGCAACCTCTGGATGGCCGTCGCCTTCCTGGCCGCCGCGGGCGTGGCCGACATGGTCTCCATGGTCTTCCGGGGCGCGATCCTGCTCTCCGCCGCCACCGACGAGATGCGCGGCCGGATGCAGGGCGTGTTCACCGTCGTCGTCGCGGGCGGCCCGC
This sequence comes from Streptomyces sp. SID4985, assembly GCF_009863025.1. GTDB lineage: Bacteria > Actinomycetota > Actinomycetes > Streptomycetales > Streptomycetaceae > Streptomyces. Next base: position 7,619 of record NZ_WWIR01000119.1, read on the forward strand.
GCCTCGCGGACGTGCTGCACGGCACGGCGGGCGCGGCCTTCGGCACCCGGGCCGCCGTCGCGGGC
>NZ_WWIR01000015.1 GCF_009863025.1 Streptomyces sp. SID4985
GTGGCTTGTCGCGCAGTTCCCCGCGCCCCTAAAAGCACTTGTCCAGCCGTTGCCTGGCCAGCAGGAACCAGGCTGCGACTGCCGTCGTCAAAAGCACCGCTGCCCCCGCTCCGCACGCCATGTGCAGGCCGTGTACGAATGCTTCTCTGGATGCTTCCAGGAGGTCGTGTGCGGTCGTCGGGGGCAGTTTTGTTGCTGTTTCCACGGCCGCGCCCAGTGATTCGTGGGCCGCTGTCGGGGTGCCCGGCGGAGCCGTGAAGTCGCGGTACGCCGCCGTCACGATCGAGCCCAATAGGGCGATGCCCAGGGCCGCGCCCAGTTCGTAGGCCGTTTCCGAGACGGCGGATGCCGCGCCCGCCTGGTTCTTCGGGACGCTGGAGAGGATGACGTCGGCGGTGACGGTGAAGGAGAATCCCGCGCCCACGCCGACGATCAGGAGGGTGGCGCCGAGGAGGGGGTAGCCGGTGGACTCGCTGATCGTGGTGAGGGCCGCGAGGGCGACGCCGATGGCGGCCAGGCCCGCCGAGACGACCGCGCGGACCGAGAAGCGGCGGGCGGCGCGGCCCGCGAGGAGGCCGGCCGCGACCGCGCCGACGGCGGCGGGCAGTTCGGCCAGGCCCGCTTCGAACGGGTGCCTGCCCTGGACCAGTTGAAGGTACTGGGACAGGAAGAACACCAGCCCGGACATGCCGAGCACGGTGAGCAGGTCGGCCAGGACCGCCCCGCCGAAGCCCCGGCGCCGGAAGAGCCGTACGTCCAGGAGCGGGGTGGGCAGGGCGAGCTGGCGGCGTACGAAGCCGTAGAGCGCGGCCGCGCCGAGCAGGCCCGTGGCGAGGGCGGGGGCGGTGGGGCCGTGGGTGGCGGTCTCCTTGACCGCGTAGACCACGCCGAGCATCCCGGTCAGGGAGAGGGCGACGCTGGGCAGGTCCCAGGGGCCGGGCCTCGGGTCGCGGGACTCGGGCAGGGTGCGGGCGCCGACGAGGACCAGCAGGGCCGTCACCGGCAGGTTGATCAGGAAGACCGAGCCCCACCAGAAGTGCTCCA
>NZ_WWIR01000120.1 GCF_009863025.1 Streptomyces sp. SID4985
GGGTGGCCCGCCGCAGGGCTTCGGCGGAGGCCAGGGCGGCCCCGGGGGCGCCCCGGGCAACCCTGGCGGAGCCCCTGGCGGAGGTGCTGGCGGTCCTGGCGGCGCTCCTGCCGGTCAGGGACGCCAGTCGATGTTCGAGCGGGAGCGGCCGGGCCAGGGCGGCGGCCCCGGCAGCGCTTCGCCGTACGGCAACCGTGAGCAGTCGGGCCCCGGCGGCCAGGGCGGCCAGGGCGGCCAGTCGATGTTCAGCCGCGAGCCCTCGGGCCAGGGAGGCCAGGGCGGCATGGGCGGACCGGGTGCCCCCGGCGGCCAGGGCGGCATCGGTGGACCGGGCGTCCCCGGCGGCCAGGGCGCCCCGGGTGGCGGCGCCCCCTCCCCCTTCGACCGAGGCCCCTCCGGCCCCGGTGGCCAGGGCACGCAGGGCGGCGGCGGTGCCCAGCCCTCCTACGGCCGCGACCCC
>NZ_WWIR01000121.1 GCF_009863025.1 Streptomyces sp. SID4985
GGCTTCCTCACCCCGCAGGGCGCGGCCGACTTCGGCTGGTTCGCCTACTCCCCGCTGTCGGACGCGGTCCGCTCGCCGGGTATCGGCGCCGACATGTGGATCATGGGTCTGGCCTTCTCCGGCTTCGGCACGATCCTCGGCTCGGTCAACTTCATCACCACGATCATCTGCATGCGCGCTCCGGGCATGACGATGTTCCGCATGCCGATCTTCGTGTGGAACGTGCTGCTGACCGGTGTGCTGGTCCTGCTGGCCTTCCCGGTCCTCGCGGCCGCGCTGTTCGCCCTGGAGGCGGACCGCAAGTTCGGCGCCCATGTCTTCGATGCCGCCAACGGCGGCGCGTTGCTGTGGCAACACCTCTTCTGGTTCTTCGGCCATCCAGAGGTGTACATCATCGCCCTACCGTTCTTCGGCATCATTTCCGAGATCATCCCGGTGTTCTCGCGCAAGCCGATGTTCGGCTACATGGGCCTCATCGCCGCCACGATCGGCATCGCCGGTCTGTCCGTGACCGTGTGGGCGCACCACATGTACGTCACCGGCGGTGTGCTGCTGCCGTTCTTCTCCTTCATGACGTTCCTCATCGCGGTCCCGACCGGTGTGAAGTTCTTCAACTGGATCGGCACCATGTGGAAGGGCTCGCTGTCCTTCGAGACGCCGATGCTCTGGACGACCGGCTTCCTGATCACCTTCGTGTTCGGTGGTCTGACCGGTGTCATCCTGGCCTCGCCCCCGATGGACTTCCACGTCTCCGACTCGTACTTCGTGGT
>NZ_WWIR01000122.1 GCF_009863025.1 Streptomyces sp. SID4985
GCCGCTCCGGCTCCGCGAGCGCGCGCGCCAGCAGCTCGTCGGAGGGCGGCGGCACGGGATTGCCCCCGGCCCGCTCCTCCTCCCGCAGCGCCCGCCCGAGCCGCCGCAGATCGGCGGCGTCCATGCCGGCGAGGGGGGAGGTGAGGAGGGTGAGGGCGGTCTCGGCGTCGAGCCAGGTCCCGCCGGGGGTTTGCGGGGTCTGGTGGGCCGGGGCCGCCGGGGTGGGGTGGTTCTCGGGCTGGTCCGCTTCGGCGCCGGATGCCGTACCGGCCGGTCCCCCGGCGTCCGTGCGCGCCGACGCGTCGGGCTCCGGGTGGGCGGCGGCGGTCGGC
>NZ_WWIR01000123.1 GCF_009863025.1 Streptomyces sp. SID4985
AGCGGGTCGGCCAGTTTGGCGGCCACGCCGAGGACGGCGGAGGTGGCGCACCGCTCCGGCGGTCCCCAGGCGGTGAGGACGACGGCCGCGCCGCGCGCCGCGAGGGGGAGGGCACCGGCGAGCAGGGCGCCGAGGGAGTCGGCGTCGCCGGGGCGGCAGCCGATGGGTTCGAAGACGGTGACGAGGTCGTAGCCGGGCGGGTCCGCCTCGGCGGGGAGCGCGTCCAGCAGCCGGGGAACGGCCGCCGTGTCCGTGCCGTGCTCGGGGCCCGGCGAGGGGCCGGTCGACAGACGGTCGCGGGCCAGGGCGAGCCGTTCCGGGGAGGAGTCGGCCCC
>NZ_WWIR01000124.1 GCF_009863025.1 Streptomyces sp. SID4985
GCCGCCCCCGACGACATCGACCTCACCCGCTTCGACCGGCTCACCGCCGACGGCCTCGGCGCCCTCGCCGACGGCGACCCGGCCAAGGCCGCCGGGGTCCTCGACGACGCCCTCGCCCTCTGGCAGGGCCCGGTCGTCGCCGACCTGCCCGACCGCACCGCCGAGGCCGCCCGCTGGGAGGCGCGCCGCCTGGACGCCCTGCGCGCCCGGCACACCGCCGCCCTCGCCCTCGGCCACGC
>NZ_WWIR01000125.1 GCF_009863025.1 Streptomyces sp. SID4985
ACCAGGTCGTCCCACATGAACCAGAAGCGGTCCTGACCGGGCGTACCGAAGAGGTACAGGATCAGGTCCTGGTCCAGGGTGATACGGCCGAAGTCCATGGCCACCGTGGTGGTGGTCTTGTCGCCGGTGTGGGTGAGGTCGTCGATGCCCGCGGACGCGGACGTCATGACGGCCTCGGTACGCAGCGGGTTGATCTCCGAGACGGCGCCCACGAACGTGGTCTTGCCCACGCCGAAGCCGCCCGCCACCACGATCTTCG
>NZ_WWIR01000126.1 GCF_009863025.1 Streptomyces sp. SID4985
CCGTCGGCTCGGTGGCGTACGAGGTCGCCGGTGCGGTACATGCGTGCGCCGTCCTCGGAGAACGGGCAGGCGACGAACCGCCCGGCCGTGAGTGCCGCCCGGTTCAGGTATCCGCGCGCCAGACCCGGGCCCGCGACGTACAACTCGCCCGTCACACCCGGCGGTACGACGCACAGCCGCTCGTCCAGCACGTACACCCGGAAGTCCGCGACCGGTCGGCCGATCGGCGGTGTGCCGTGCTCCGGTGAGAGCGGGTCGCTCATGGTCGCGCAGACCGTCGTCTCCGTCGGGCCGTACGCATTGATCATCCGGCGGCCCTGGGACCAGCGTTCCACCAGCTCCGGCGGGCACGCCTCACCCGCCACCACTACGGTGGCGGCCGTGACGTCGGTCTCGCCGAGCGCGGCCAGGGCGGAGGGCGGCAGTGTCACATGGGTGACGCCGAGCCGGTCGTCCGCCAGGGCCTCCAACGGGGCCTCGACAGGGGTCAGGACGAGAGCGGCACCCGTGAGCAGGGCGCCGCACAGGTCCCAGAACGCCGCGTCGAAGCTGGGCGAGGCGAACTGGAGCACACGGCTGCCCGGCCCCACGCCGAGCCGCTCGACCTGAGCCGCCACCAGGGCCGCCACGCCGGAGTGGCTGACCACGACGCCCTTGGGGCGGCCGGTGGAGCCCGAGGTGTAGATGACATAGGCGGGATGCCGGACGTCGAAGGCGGTCACGGGAGGGGAGTCCGGCCAGTCTCCGCCGTTCACCGTGGCCGGGTCGTCGATCACCACGGTCGGGCGGGCGTCGTCCAGCATGAACGCGATCCGCGACGGGGGATAGGCGGGGTCCACCGGGAGGTAGGCGGCTCCGGCTTTCAGTACGCCCAGGATGGCGACCACGGATTCCGGTGACCGGGGGAGGGCGACGGCCACGATCTGCTCGGGGCCCACGCCCTGGGCGGTGAGCGCGTGGGCGAACTGGTTGGCCCGCGCGTTGAGTTGGGCATAGGTGAGTTCGGTGTCGCCGCAGACGACGGCGACCGCGTCCGGGGTCGCCGTCACCCGTGCCGCGAACATCTCCGGCAGGCTCGACGGGGCGGCGGCCCCGCTGCGGGCGGCGGGCAGCAGCGCGCCGCGCTCCTCGTCGGAGAGCAGGTCGATCCCGCCGATCGACAGGTCCGGAGCGGCCGCCACCGTGGCCAGGAGCCTGGTCCACCTGGTGAAGAGGGTCTCCACCGTCGCGCGGTCGAACAGGTCGGCGCTGTACTCGACCGCACCGCTCAGACCGGCCGGCGCACCGTCGGGACCGTACCGCTCCGCCAGGCCGAAGGTCAGATCGAGCCGGGAGGTCCCGGTAGACACGGGCATACCGCTGGTCGTCAGACCCGGCAGGTCGAAGTCACCGCCCGGCGCGTTCTGGACGACCAGTCCGGTCTGGAAGAGGGGGTGGTGGGACAGGGAGCGGGTCGGGTTGAGTACTTCGACCAGGTGCTCGAAGGGTACGTCTTGGTGGGCGTAGGCGGAGAGTGCTGTTTCTCGTACGCGTTCGAGGAGTTGGGTGAAGGTGGGGTCGCCGCTGGTGTCGGTGCGCAGGACGAGTGTGTTGACGAAGAAGCCCACCAGGTCGTCGAGGGCCTCGTCCGTACGTCCCGCGATCGGGCTGCCGATCGGGATGTCGGTTCCCGCGCCCAGTCGTGTGTAGAGCGCGGCGAGGGCTGCCTGGAGCACCATGAACAGACTGGTGCCGGTACGCCGGGCCAACTCGGCCAACGAAGCGTGCAGTTCGGCATCGATCCCGACGTCCAGCACGTCTCCGCGGTACGACATGGCGGCCGGACGCGGCCGGTCGGCGGGCAGGGACAGCTGGTCGGGCAGCCCGGCCAGCGCCTCGGTCCAGTGGGCGACCTGGCGCGAGAACACGCTGTCCGCGTCGTCCTCGTCGCCGAGGATCTCGTGCTGCCACAGGGTGTAGTCGCCGTACGTCACCGGCAGCGGTGGCCAGGCGGGCGCACCGCCGCCCTGCCGGACGGCGTAGGCCGCCGCCAGGTCGCGGGCCAGCGGGTCCATGGACCAGCCGTCGCCCGCGATGTGGTGCATCACCAGCAGCAGCACGTGCTCCCGGGGTGCGAGGGCGAACAGCTCCGCGCGCAGGGGGAGTTCCGACGCCAGGTCGAACTCCCGCGCCGTCGCCTCGCGCAACAGGGCCGGTACCTCCGCCTCGTCGGCCGTGCGCAGGGCCAGCGGTACGGCGATCTCGGCGGGGTCCAGCACCCGTTGGTGCGGAATGCCCGCGGTGTGCGGGAAGACCGTGCGCAGCGTCTCGTGCCGGGCCACCACGTCGGTGAGCGCCGCGCCCAGCGCGGCCCGGTCGAGGTCGCCGGACAGCCGGAGCGCGAGCGGCATGTGGTAGGTGGCGCTCGGCGCCCCGAACTGCTGGAGGAACCAGAGCCTGCGCTGCGCGAACGACAGCGGCATGGGCTCGCGGCGGGGCCGGGGAACCAGGGCCTGCCGCGCGGCACCGGCGTTGTCCAGCCCGGCCGCGAGTCCGGCGGGCGTCGGCGTCAGGAACAGGGTGCGCAGCTCCAGCTCGACACCGAGGGCCGCCCGGATCCGCGAGACCAGCCGGGTGGCGAGCAGGGAGTGCCCGCCCAGGTCGAAGAAGTTGTCGTCGAGCCCGGCCCGGGGCAGGTCCAGCACCTCGGCGAACAGGGTGCACAGGATCTGCTCCTGCGGCGTGCGGGGCGTACGGCCGCTTGCGACGGTCCCCGGCTCGGGCTCGGGCAGCGCCTCCCGGTCCAGCTTCCCGTTCGGCGTCAGCGGCAGCGTGTCCAGCAGCACGAACGCCGACGGGACCAGGTGGTCGGGCACGCGGTCCCGCAGATACGTCCGCAGCACGGTGGCTGTCGTCCCGGCGCCCGCCGTGGGCACCACGTACGCGACGATCCGCTGCTCGCCCGGCCGGTGCGCCCGGGCGAGCACCGCGACCTGGGCGACACCCGGATGCGCCGACAGCTCGGCCTCGATCTCGCCCGGCTCGATCCGGAAGCCGCGCACCTTCACCTGGTGGTCCACCCGGCCCGCGAACTCCAGCTCACCGTCCGCGCGCCAGCGGGCCAGGTCACCGGTGCGGTACATGCGTGCGCCGTCTTCGGAGAAGGGGCAGGCGACGAAGCGCGCGGCGGTGAGTCCGGGCCGGTTCAGATAGCCACGGGCGAGTCCCGCCCCGGCGAGATACAGCTCGCCCGTCACACCGGGCGCGACCGGCCGCAGGGCCGAATCCAGTACGTATGCCCGGCAGTTGGCGATCGGTCGGCCGATCGGCACCGGCAGCGGGCAGTCGGCGGGATCGGCCGGCAGCGGGTACGCGGTGATCACATGGGTCTCGGCGGGGCCGTAGTGGTTGTGCAGCACCCGGCCGGGGCGCCGGGCCTGGAGGCGGCGTACGGCACCGCCCAGCCGCATCGCCTCGCCCGCCTGCGCGATCAGCCGCAGGTGCGGCAGGTCCAGCCCGGCCTCCTCGGCGGCCTCGGCGAGTGCCTCGACCACCAGGTTGGGCGCGAACAGTTCCTCGACCCGCTGCCGGTGCAGCCAGTGGGCGAACAGCTCGGCGCTGCGGCGCACCTCCTCGGTCGGCACCACCAGGGTCTTGCCGTAGAGCAGCGCGGAGAGCGTCTCCTGGACCGAGACGTCGAAGCTGATGGCGGTGAACTGCGCGGTGCGGGTGCCGGGTTCGCCGCCGACGGCCCCGTGGTGCCACGCCAGCAGGTTCAGCAGTCCGGCGGCGGGCATCGTCACGGCCTTGGGACGGCCGGTGGAGCCCGAGGTGTAGATGAGGTAGGCCGGGTGCCGCGGGTCCGGGGCGGCGGCCGGATCGTGCTCCGGCCACTCCCCGGCCGGTGTGACGGCCGCGAGGTCGTCGAGCACCACGGCCGGTCGCGCGTCCTGAAGCATGTAGGCGATGCGGGCGGCCGGGTAGTCCGGGTCGACCGGCAGATACGCCGCACCCGTCTTGAGCACCGCGAGGACGGCCACCACCAGCTCGGCGGAGCGCGGCAGCCGCAGGGCGACGATCCGCTCCGGTCCGGCCCCGCGCGCGATCAGCGCGTGCGCCAGGCGGTTGGCCCTGCGGTTCAGCTCGCGGTAGGTCAGCACGGTGTCCTCGAACACCACCGCGGGGGCGTCCGGAAGCGCGCGGACCTGGGCCTCGAACAGGGACGGCAGACCGGTGGCGGGCGCCGGGCACGCGGTGTCGTTGCGCTCGACCAGCAGTTCGTGCCGCTCCTCGGCGGTCAGGACGTCGATCCGGCTCAGCGGCCGGTCCGGCTCGGCGACCACGGCCGCCAGCAGCCGCAGCCACCGGGCGACCAGCGCCTCCACCGTGGCGTGGTCGAACAGGTCGGTGCTGTACTCGACCCGCCCGACGATGCCCTCGGCCGGCCCGCCGGTGCCACCGCGCTCCAGCAGGTGCACGGAGAGGTCGAACATCGCCGTGGGCGTCCGCACCAGCACGGTCTCGGCGCCCAGGCCGGGCAGCGCGAACTCCGTGCGAGGCACGTTCTGCAGCGCGAGCAGCACCTGGAACAGGGGCTGGCGGGCGAGCGAACGGGCCGGGTTCAGGGCCTCCACGAGATGCTCGAACGGCAGGTCCTGGTGCGCGTACGCGGCCAGCGCGTTCTCCCGCACCCGGCCCAGCAGCTCGGCGAAGGTCGGGTCGCCCGACGTGTCGGTCCGCAGCACCAGGGTGTTGACGAAGAACCCGACGAGATCGTCCAGGGCCTGGTCGGTGCGGCCCGCGATCAGACTGCCGACCGGGATGTCGCTGCCCGCCCCGAGCTTGTCCAGCAGCGCCGCCAGCGCGGCCTGCAACACCATGTAGGCGCTGGCCCCGTGCTCGCGGCCCAGGCGGACCAGACCCGCGTGCAGCCCGGCGTCCAGCTCGATCGCGAGGTTGCCGCCGGAACCGGAGGGAACGGAGGGGCGGTGACGGTCGGCGGGAAGCGCGATCTGCTCCGGCAGGTCCTTCAGCGTCCGCTTCCAGTAGGCCGTCTGGCGGGCGGCCGGGCTGTCCTGGTCGGCCGCGTCGCCGAGCAGCCGGTCCTGCCACAGGGTGTAGTCGGCGTACTGGACGGGCAGCGGCGCCCACTGCGGTTCCTCGCCCCGGCAGCGGGCCGCGTACGCGGTGGCCAGGTCGGCCGCCAGCGGGCCCAGCGACCAGCCGTCGGCGGCGATGTGGTGCACGACCACCAGCAGCACGTGCTCGTCCGGTGCCGTCTCGAACAGGTCGGCCCGCAGGGGTGGTTCGGAGGCGAGGTCGAATCCGCGCGCCGCGGCCGCCGTCAGCAGTCCGGGCAGTTCCGTCTCCTCGGCCGGTACGGCCCGCAGTCGCGGCCGCACCGCTCCGGCGGCCAGCACCCGCTGGTACGGCACGCCGTCCGCCGCCGGGAAGACCGTCCGCAGGCTCTCGTGCCGGTCGACGACATCGGCGAGCGCCTGCTCCAGCGCCACCCGGTCCAGCCGTCCGGACAGCCGCCACGCCAGCGGCATGTGGTAGACCGGCGCGGCACCTTCCAGCTGGTGCAGGAACCACAGCCGCCGCTGCGCGGAGGACAGCGGCACCCGCTCGGGCCGCTCCGCCCGTTCCAGGGCGGGCCTGGCCCGGTCGGCGCCCTCCAGAACCGCGGCGAGCCCGGCCACGGTCGGGGCCCGGAACAGGCTGCGCAGCGCCAGCTCGACACCCAGGGTCGCCCGGACCCGGGCCACCAGCCGGGTGGCCAGCAGGGAGTGTCCGCCCAGATCGAAGAAGTCGTCGTCGACGCCGACCTCCGTCACGCCCAGCACCTCGGCGAACAGTCCCGCCAGCACCTGCTCCTGCGGAGTACGCGGCGCCCCGCCGCTCCGCGATCCGGTGAAATCGGGCTCGGGCAGGGCACGCCGGTCGAGCTTGCCGTTGGCGGTCAGCGGCAGGGCGTCGAGGACGACGAACGCGGCCGGCACCATGTAGTCGGGCAGCCAGTCGCGCAGATGACCGCGCAGTTCCTCCGGCCGGAGCACGGCGCCTGCGGCAGGCACCAGGTAGGCGACCAGGCGCGTCTCCTCCGCCTGGTCCGTCCGCGCGACCACCGCCACCTGGCCCACCTGGGGGTGGTCCGCCAACGCCTTCTCGATCTCGCCGAGTTCGATCCGGAAACCGCGCACCTTCACCTGGTCGTCGGCACGGCCCAGATACTCCAGAGCGCCGTCGGCGCGTCGGCGTACCAGGTCCCCGGTGCGGTACATGCGCTCACCCGCCGCACCGAACGGGCAGGCCACGAACCGTCCCGCGGAGAGGCCGGGCCGGTGCAGATAGCCGCGCGCCAGGCCCGGCCCGGCGACGTACAGCTCCCCGGTGACCCCCGGCGGCACCAGTCCCAGCCGCTGGTCCAGCACATACGCCCGGAACCCGGCGACCGCACGGCCGATCGGCGGCACGCCCCGCCCCGGCGACAGCGGCTCGCTCATCGTCGCGATGACCGTGGTCTCGGTCGGACCGTACGCGTTGATCATCCGACGTCCGGGCGCCCAGCGCGTCACCAGCTCCGGCGGGCACGCCTCGCCCGCGACGGCCAGCGTCGGCACGGTCACCGTGTCCGGCGACAGCGCAGCCAGCACGGAGGGCGGCACCGTCGCATGGGTGAGCGCGAGGCCCGGGTCGGTCAGCGCGGAGACCGGCTCGGCCGCGGGCGCGGGCACCAGGGTCGCACCGGTGAGCAGGGCACCGCACAGGTCCCACAGCGAGACGTCGAAGCTGGGGGAGGAGAACTGGAGCACCCGGCCGCCCGCGCCGACGCCGAGCCGCTCGACCTGCTCGGCCACCATCCCCCGCAGGCCCGCGTGGCTCACCACCACGCCCTTGGGACGTCCGGTCGAGCCGGACGTGTAGATGACGTACGCCGCGTGACGGGCGTCCACGGCGACGCCGGGATCGGTGTCCGGCCACTCGGAGACGTCAGCCACGTCAGTCACGTCGGCCACCATCGCCGGGTCGTCGACCACCACGGCCGGCCGCGCGTCCTCCAGCATGAACGCGATCCGCGACCGCGGATACACCGGGTCCACCGGCAGATAGGCGGCCCCCGTCTTCAGGACACCCAGGACGGCCACCACGAACTCCACCGAACGCGGCAGGGCCACCGCCACGATCTGCTCCGGACCCACCCCCCGGGCGATCAGCGCGTGCGCGAACCGGTTGGCCCGCTCGTTGAGTTGACGGTACGTCAGCTGGATGCCCGCGAAGTCCAGGGCGATGTTGCCGGGCGTCGCCGCCACCTGCGCCGCGAACATCTCCGGCAGGCTCGCGGCGGCCGCCCCCTCCTCGGCGGCGGGCAGCAGCGCGCGGCGCTCCGCGTCGGACAGCAGCCCGACGCGGCCCAGCCGCTGCCCCGGGTCGGCGACGACCGCCCTCAGCAGCCGCTCCCAGCGCGCCACCATCGCGTCGACGGTCGCCGGATCGTAGAGATCGCTCGCGAACTGGACGGACGCGTCGATCCCGGCGGGGGAACCGTCCCCGGCGTACCGCTCGGTCAGCGAGAAGACGAGGTCGAACTTGGCCGTGGCCGTGACCGGCTCCACCTCGCCAACGCGCAGCCCCGGCGGGGCGAAGTCGGCCCGGGGCACGTTCTGCAGCACCAGCATGACCTGGAACAGCGGGTGGTGCGCCAGCGACCGCACCGGGTTGAGGGCCTCGACCAGGTACTCGAACGGCAGCTCCTGGTGCGCGTAGCCGGCCAGCGCGGTCTCCCGCACCCGGCCCAGCAGCTCGGCGAACGTCGGGTCGCCCGAGGTGTCCGTACGGAACACCAGCGTGTTGACGAAGTAGCCCACCAGGTCGTCGAGCGCCTGGTCGGTCCGCCCCGCGACCGGGCTGCCGACCGGGATGTCCTCGCCCGCGCCGAGCTTGCTCAGCAGCGCCGCGAGCCCGGCCTGGAGCACCATGAACAGACTGGTCCCGTGCGTGCGGGCCAGCTCGCGCAGACCCCGGTGCAGCTCCGCGTCCAGCCCGGCGCGCACGAAGCCGCCCCGGTGCGAGGCGACCGCCGGGCGGGGCCGGTCGCCGGGCAGCCGGAGCTGTTCCGGCAGACCGGCCAACTGCCGTGTCCAGTACGCCGTCTGGCGGGCGAGCGGACTCTCCCGGTCCGTGGCGTCGCCGAGCAGCTCGTGTTGCCACAGGGTGTAGTCGGTGTACTGGACCGGCAGCGGAGACCACGTCGGCCGCTCACCGCGGCGGCGCGCCGCGTAGGCGGCGGTCAGGTCCTCCGCCAGCGGACCCAGCGACCAGCCGTCCCCCGCGATGTGGTGGAGCACCAGCTGGAGCACATGCTCGTCCGGCGCCTCCTCGAACAGCGCGACGCGCAGCGGCTGATCGGCCGCCAGGTCGAACGGACGGTCCTTCACGGCCGCCAGCGCGCCCGCCAGCCCGTCCCCGGTGATCCGGCCCGCCTCCAGGCGCGGGCGGGCGGCCTCGCCGTCCAGCACCCGCTGGTACGGCACACCGTCCACCACGGGGAAGACGGTGCGCAGTGTCTCGTGCCGCTCGACCACGTCCGCCAGGGCGTCCTCCAGGGCCCGCCGGTCCAGGTCTCCGGACAGGCGCCACGCCAGGGAGATGTGGTAGTCGGCCCCGGCGCCCTCCAGCTGGTGCAGGAACCACAGCCGCCGCTGTGCGAACGACAGCGGGATGCTTCCCCCGACTTGGCCGTCGGCGGGCCGGGGTCGGGGCTCCAGCGCCGGCCGCGCCTCGCGGGCACCCGCGAGGGCGGCGGCCACCCCTGCCGGGGTGGGGGTCTCGAACAGGGTGCGCAGTTCGAGCTCGACTCCCAGGGTCGCGCGGACCCGGGCGGCCAGGCGGGTCGCCAGCAGCGAGTGACCCCCGAGGTCGAAGAAACTCTCCTCGACCCCGGCCTCGGCCACGCCGAGGACCTCGGCGAACAACTCGCACAGGATCTGCTCCTGCGGCGTACGCGGCGCGCGGCCGGTGTGCGCCGGGGCGAGGTCGGGCTCGGGCAGCGCGCGCCGGTCCAGCTTGCCGTTGGCGGTCAGCGGCAGACGCTCCAGGGTGACGAACGCGGCGGGCACCATGTGCTCGGGCAGCCGCTCCCGCAGGTGCGCGCGCAGCTCGGCCGGGCGCGCAGCCGCAGTCGCGTCGGGGACCAGGTAGGCGACCAGCCGGGTGTCGTCGGCCCGGTCCTGCCGCGCGAGGACGGCGACCTGCGCGACGGCGGAGTGCGCGGCGAGCGCCGCCTCGATCTCGCCGAGTTCGATCCGGAAGCCCCGGACCTTCACCTGGTCGTCGGCCCGGCCCACGAACCGCAGCCCGCCGTCCGCGCTCCGGCGCACGACGTCGCCGCTGCGGTACATGCGCGCACCGGCAGGCCCGAACGGGTCGGCCACGAAGCGTCCGGCGGTCAGCGCGGGCCGGTTCAGGTAGCCGCGCGCCAGACCCGGCCCGGCGACGTACAGCTCGCCCGGCACACCCGGGGGCACCGGCCGCAGATGGGCGTCCAGCACGTACGCGCGCAGGCCGGGCAGGGCCGCGCCGATCCGGCCCGGAGCGGCGCCGGAGCGGTCGAGCGCCGCGTGCGTCACGTGCACGGTGGTCTCGGTGATGCCGTACATGTTGACCAGCAGCGGGGCGTCGTCCGGGTGCCGTTCGTACCAGCTCGCCAGCCGGGCGTGCTCCAGCGCCTCCCCGCCGAACACCACGGTGCGCAGCGCCAGCGAACGGCCGGTCTCCGGTGCCTCCTCGTCCGCCCGCATCAGCTGGTAGAAGGCGGACGGCGTCTGGTTGAGCACCGTCACCCGCTCACGGGCGAGCAGCTCCAGGAACAGGCCGGGCGAGCGGCTCGTCCCGTGGTCCACGACCACCAGACGGCCGCCGTGCAGCAGCGCGCCCCACAGCTCCCACACCGAGAAGTCGAAGGAATAGGAGTGGAAGAGGGTCCAGACGTCGTCCGCGGAGAAGTCGAACAGCTCCCGGGTGGCGTCGAAGAGCCGCACCACGTTCCGGTGCGGGACCACGACACCCTTGGGGTCGCCGGTGGAGCCGGAGGTGTGGATGACGTAGGCGGGGTGTTCCGGGCGGACGGCGATCCCCGGGTCGGTGTCCGGCAGCCCGCTCAGGTCGGCGGCGTCCAGCGGGAACCGGTCCACCTGTTCCGTACCCGGCAGTTCGCCGACGGGGCCGGTCGTCACGAGCAGCGACGGCCGGGTGTCCCGCAGCAGATACGCGATCCGGGCGGCAGGGTACTGCGGGTCGACCGGAACGTAGGCGGCGCCCGCCTTGAGGACCGCGAGCACCGCCACCACCAGGTCGGCCGAGCGCGGCAGGGCCAGCGCCACCAGCCGCTCCGGCCCCGTCCCACGGGCGATCAGGGCGTGCGCGAGCTGGTTGGCCCGGGCGTTCAACTCGCCGTACGTCAACTTGACTTCGCCGCTCGCGACGGCGACCGCCGCCGGGTTCGCCCGGACCCGCTCCTCGAAGAGCGTGGTCAGGGTGGTCTCCGGCAGCTCCCCGGCCCGGTCGTCGACGGCCGGCAGCAGCGCGCCGAGTTCGTCGGCGGACAGCACGTCCACCCGGCCGATCCGCCGCCCCGGGTCGGCCACCACGGCGCGCAGCAGACGCAGCCACCGCTCGACGATCCCCTCCACGGTGGAGGCGTCGAACAGGTCGGTGCTGTACTCCACCAGGCCCGACAGGCCGTCGGCGCCGGGCTGTTCGGTCAGCATGAAGGTCAGGTCGCACTTGGCCGTACCGGTGTGGACCAGGTCGGCCGCGACCCGCAGCCGCGGCAGGTCGAACGTGGCGAGCGGCGCGTTCTGCAGCGCGAGCATGGTCTGGAACAGCGGGTGGTGCGACAGCGACCGGGCCGGGTTCAGCGCCTCCACGAGGTGCTCGAACGGCACGTCCTGATGCGCGTACGCGGTCAGCGCGTCGGCGCGCACCCGGGCCAGCAGCTCGGTGAACGAGGGGTCGCCCGAGAGGTCGGTGCGCAGCACCAGCGTGTTGACGAAGAAGCCGACCAGGTCGTCCACGGCCTCGTCGGTGCGTCCCGCGATCGGCGTGCCCACGGGTACGTCCGTGCCCGCTCCGAGCTTGCCCAGCAGGGCGGCCAGCCCGGCCTGGAGCACCATGAAGAGGCTGGCCCCGCCGTCACGGGCGAGTGTGCGCAGGCCCTGGTGCAGTTCGGCGTCGATCCGCAGCGGCAGATGGGCGCCCCGGTGTGACGTCACCGCGGGCCTCGGCCGGTCGAACGGCAGCTCCACCTGCTCCGGCAGATCCGCCAACTTCTGCTTCCAGTAGTGCAGTTGGGTAATCAGCAGGCTGTCGGCGGCCGAGTCCTCACCGAGCAGCTCCCGCTGCCAGAGGGTGTAGTCGGCGTACTGGACCGGCAGCGCGGACCACTCCGGCTTCCCGCCTTCGCAACGCGCCGCGTAGGCGGTCGTCAGGTCCCGCGAGAGCGGCCCCGTCGACCAGCCGTCACCGGCGATGTGATGCACCACCAGCAGCAGCACGTGCTCGTCGGGACCCGACCGGAACAGCTCGGCGTGCAGGGGTGGCTCCTCGGACAGCTCGAAGCCGTGCCGGGCCGCCACCGCAAGCCGGTCCGGCAGGTCTGCCTCGCCGACCTCGGTCACCCGCAGCCGTGGCCGCGCGTCGTCGGGGCCCAGTACCCGCTGGTACGGCACGCCGTCGACCACCGGGAAGACGGTGCGCAGGCTCTCGTGCCGTTCGGCCACGTCCGCCAGGGCGGCCTCCAGCGCCCGCTGATCCAGCTCCCCGGACAGCCGCAGCGCCAGCGGGATGTTGTAGGTGGCCCCCGGACCCTCCATCCGGTGCAGGAACCACAACCGGCGCTGGGCGAAGGACAGCGGCAGCATCTCCGGCCGCTCGCGGCGCTTCAGGGCGGGCCGTGCCCCGTCGGCGCCGTCCGCCGCCGCCGCTAGTTCCGCCACCGTCGGTGCTTCGAACAGGTCCCCGAGCCGCAGCTCGACGCCCAGTGCCGAACGTGCCTTGGCGACCAGCCGGGTGGCCGACAGCGAATCTCCGCCGAGGTCGAAGAAGTTGTCGTCGGGACCGGCCCCGGCCACCCCGAGCACCTCGGCGAACAGCCCGGCCAGCAGGTGTTCGGTCGCGGTGCGAGGAGCGCGGCCCGGGGCGGCGGTGGCCCGCTCGGGGACGGGAAGAGCCCGTCGGTCGAGCTTCCGGTTCGGCGTCAGCGGCAGCGTCTCCAGCGTCACGAACACGGTCGGCACCATGAACTCCGGCAGCCGCTCGCGCAGGTGCGCGCGCAGCGCGGGCACGCTCACCCCGGCACCGGGCACCGGCACGACATAGGCGACGAGCCGGGTGTCCCCCTCGTCACGCACCACGGCGGCGGCCTGCGCGACCTGCGGGTGCTCCGCCAACGCCGCCTCGATCTCACCGAGTTCGATCCGGAAGCCCCGGATCTTGACCTGGTCGTCGGTACGGCCGAGGAACTCCAGGTTCCCGTCCCGGCCCCACCGCACCAGGTCACCGGTGCGGTACATCCGAGCACCGGCAGGCCCGAACGGGTCGGCCACGAAACGCCCGGCAGTCAGCGCGGGCCGGTGCAGATAGCCCCGGGTGAGGCTCGCGCCCGAGATGTACAGCTCACCCGCCAGACCCGTGGGCATCGGCCGCAGCGCGCCGTCCAGGACGTACAGCCGGGTGTTGCCGACCGGCCGGCCGATCACCGGGCGCCCGCTCGACGCCAGCGGTGCGACGACCGTGTTCACCGTGCACTCGGAGGGGCCGTAGAGGTTCAGGCAGGACACCCCGTCGGCCGCCCGCAGCCGTTCCCACAGCGCTTCCGGTACTGCCTCCCCGCCCGCCGCGACGATCGCGGGACGCCACCGAGGACCGTCCAGCAGCCCCCGCTCCACCAGGACGTGGAGGTACGACGGCGTGGCCTCGACGAAGTCGAGCCGGAGGCGCCGGGCGTAGTCCAGGAAGGCGTCCGGATCGGTCCAGGTCGCCTGGTCCGGGACGTGCAGCTCATGGCCCGCGAACAGGCCGAGCAACTGGTTCCAGGAGGCGTCGAACGAGACCGACGTGGTCAGGGCCACCCGCAGCCGCCGCCCGTCCCCGGGCACCGGCGGGAAGAGGCTCTGCCGCTGGCCCTCGAACAGGTTGAGCAGGCTGCCGTGGGTCGCCGTCACGCCCTTGGGGCGCCCGGTGGAGCCGGATGTGTAGATGACGTAGGCCGGGTGCTCCGGTTCGACGGCCGCTTCAGGGTCCGTCTCCGGGCACTCCGCCAGCGTCGCGGCGGTCTCCGGATCGTCGAGCACCAGTCGCCCGACGGGACCGGCTTCCGGCAGCCGGTCCTCGGTACCGGAATCGGTCACCACTACGATCGGCCGGGCGTCGTCGAGCATGAAGGCGATCCGGGCGACCGGGTACTCCGGATCGACCGGAACATACGCCGCCCCCGCCTTCAGCACCGCGAGGATCGCCACCACCAGCTCGGCCGAGCGCGGCAGGGCCACCGCCACCAGCCGCTCCGGTCCCGCGCCCCGGGCGATGAGGGCATGGGCCAGCCGGTTGGCCCGCGCGTCCAGCTCCGCGTACGTCAGCGACGCGTCCGGCCCGGCCACCGCGACCGCGTCCGGCGTCGCCCGCACCTGCGCCCGGAACACCCGGGGCAGGCTCTCGGCGGACACCGGGACCACCGGTCCGGCGCCCAGCGCCCGCAGCTCACGCTCCTCGCCCTCGGCGAGCAGACCGATCCGGCCGACGAGTTCCTGAGGGGCACAGTCGGCGAGGGTGCCGACGAGCGCGGTCAACCGCCGCTGATGAAGCGCCAGTTCGTCCTTGCTCCACACCTCCGGCGCGCCCTTGAGCTCGACCCGCAGCTCACTGTCCCCCCGGCAGCCCATGACCCAGAGCGCCAGCCCGGCGGTCGGCTCCGGGAGCAGATAGCGCAGCGTGGCGGGGTGCCCGGCGAAGGTCGGTGAGGAGTCGAAGACCATGATGTTGACGACCAGCGGGAACGCCGCCGCACCGGCCCCGGCACCGCTCAGGTCGCGGAGCAGTTCCTCACCTCGGTAGCGCTGGTGCGCGAGGGCCGCGTCGGCCTCCCGTGCCACTTCGGCGACGAGGTCATGCCATCGGGTGTCCGGTCGTACCGGCAGACGCAGGGGTACGACGTTCGCCGTCATGCCAGGGGTGGACAGCGCGGCGCGGTCGCCCCCCTCGCGCCCCGTGACGGGAAGGCCGATCAGCACGTCCCGGTCCCCGGTGATCCGGTGCGCGTAGAGCGCCGCCGCCGCGACCAGGGGACGGGACCAGTGAACCTCGGTCCCCGCCGTGCCCGCGCGCAGCGCGTCCAGCCGGAGCACCGCCGGTTCGGCGGCGGCGCCGGGGCCACTCCCGTCGTGCGGGGCCCGGCCGGTGAGCTGAGTGGGCTCCGGCTGTCCGGCGAGCCGCTCCGTCCAGTACGACCGGTCGGCGGCGAACTGCTCCGAGGCGCGGTAGTCCGCGTCACCGCGCACCAGCTCGGCCAGGGAACGGAACGGCGACGGCGGGACCGGGCCGCCGCTGGCCAGTGCCGTGTACGTCCGGGTGAGCCGCCGCCGGACGAGAGAGAGGCCGAAGCCGTCCATCACCAGGTGGTGGTGGTTCTGGTACACGAGGTGGCGGGTCGGAGAGAGGGTGATCAGGGCGAAGCTGAAGAGCGGATCGCGCGAGAGGTCCAGCGGGCGCATCCGGTCCCGTGCCATCCACGCGTCGGCCGCCGCGCGCGGGTCGGGCTCCGCGCTCAGGTCCAGCAGATGGGGCTGCCAGTCCCAAGCCTCGCGGACGACCTGCAGCGGCTCCTGCCCGTCGTCGACGAAGCTCACGTGCAGCGCGTCGATCTCGTCGACCACCCGGCGCACCGCGGCCTCGAAGACCCGCGCGTCGACGGGGCCGTGGACCTCCAGGCAGTCGCCGATGCGGTAGGCGTCGAGCGCTGTCCGCGCACGCTGCTCGGCGAGCCAGATCTCACGCTGGGCAGCCGTCAGGGGAAGGGCATCGCCGTCGCGACGGGACATGGGGTGGTACCTCCAGAAGTGTGGGCAGGCGTGGTCGCAGAGCGCGCGCCAGGGCGCGCCGACCGCGGTGATGTCACGCGGTCGGCGGGCGGGTGACGCGGCGGCTGCGGTCAGGCAGCGAGTTCGCCGGCCTGGAGCTGCCAGAGGGATGCGTAGAGTCCGTGCTGGGCGAGGAGTTCGTCGTGGGTGCCTTGCTCGGCCACGACTCCGCCCTTGTCCATGACGTAGATCCGGTCGGCGTGGCGGACCGTCGAGAGCCGGTGGGCGATGATCACCATGGTCCGGTCGGCGGCGAAGACGCGGAGCGTGCGCTGGATGGCGGCCTCGGTCTCGTTGTCCACGGCGGAGGTGGCTTCGTCGAGGATCACGACGGGCGGGTTCTTGAGGATCGCCCGCGCCAGCGCGATCCGTTGCCGCTGGCCGCCCGAGAGGGCGGCGCCGCGTTCGCCGATCACCGTGTCGTAGCCGTCCGGCAGCGCCGCCACGAAGCTGTGTGCCTCGGCCATCATGGCCGCTTCGACCACGGCCTCGTCCGGGGCGCCGAAGCTGCCGTAGCGGATGTTGTCGGCGATGGTGCCGTCGAAGAGGAAGGGGTCCTGGGCCACGAACCCGATCGCGTGGCGCAGGTCGCGCCGCGGCAGGTCGCGCACGTCCCGCCCGTCGAGCCGCACACTGCCGAACTCCGTGTCCTGGAACCGCATCAGCAGCTTCGCGATGGTCGTCTTGCCGGAGCCGGTGGGGCCGACGAGGGCGGTGACCTGCCCGGCGCGCACGGTCAGTGAGAGGTTCTCCAGCGTCGACGGCCGCTCGGGGTAGGCGAAGGTCACGTTGTCGAGCCGGATCTCCCCGCGCACCCGCTCGGCGTCGAGCGGTTCGCCGGTGCCGTCCGCCTCGGCGGGCAGCTCGTGCAGCCGCTGGACCCGGTCGTAGGCGGTGACCGTGCGCTGGTACTGGTCGATGATGCCGCCGAGCCGGTTCATCCGCAGCAGCACCATCTGGGGCAGCCCGATCAGCGGACTGAACACCTCGAACGGCAGGCTGCCGTTGAGCACCGACCGGCCGCCGATCAGCAGGGTTCCGGCCATCGAACTGGTCGTGCACACCCGGACGATCTCGGCGTGGCGGATGGTGCTCCGGTCGGTCTGCCGGTCGCTCTCCCGGGTCCGCGCGCTCAGCCGGTCGATGCGTTCGGCCTCGTAGTCCTCGGCGCAGAAGCTCTTGACGGTGGCGCCCGCCTCCAGCGTGTTCACCAACTGGCTGTGCAGCCTGGCGCGGTCCTCGCCGGAGACCGCGTAGTCGGCCGCGACCTTGTCCTGGTAGTGGACCGACAGCCAGGCGATGACCGGGATGGGCAGGAACGCGATCCAGGCGATCTGCGGTGCCAGCAGCAGGAACAGGGGGACCAGGAGGATCAGGCTGGTGCCCAGTTGCAGCAGGTCACTGGCCGAAGTCGCGAAGAAGGTGCCCAACTGGCGCACGTCTTCGGTGAGCGCACCGGCGATGCGGCTGGTCCGCTCGCCCTCCAGGTGCCGCAGTTCGAGGTGCTGCACGTGGGCGTACGTCCGGTTGCGCCAGTCGTGCTCGATGTCCTGGCCGAGCCCGCGCCACTGGAGGTTCGCGGAGTACGACAGGCCCGCCACGGCGGCACAGGCGAGAGCCATCAGCCCTGCCAGGCCCCAGAGTTGGGCGGACGCGGTCGTCAGTCCGAAGCGGACGAGCGGTGCGGCCTCACCCTTGATGAGGACCAGCGCGGTCCAGCCGAGGAAGGTGCCGAGCGCCATCTCCGAGACCTGGCAGGCGACCGAGAGCGCGGAGGCGCGGTAGAGGCGACGGCGGTGCGGTCCGACGATCTCCAGCAGGGGATGTCGTCCGGTTTCGGCTCCCGGCAGGTCCTGGGATGCGTCGACCGTTCTGCGCCATGCCTTGCGGATGACGGCCGCGGTCGCCACCGTCACTCCGGCCAGCGCCACCAGTTGCCTGCTCAGGGCCGACCCGCGGATCAGGGCGACACCGGCCGCCACCCCGCCCGCGACGGCGAACACGGGGCCCACGACGCCGTGCTCCGCGTGCGG
>NZ_WWIR01000127.1 GCF_009863025.1 Streptomyces sp. SID4985
GGGCAGGCGCGGCCGCCCGGCGGGCAGAGGCGGACGCGCGTCGCGCGGAAACGGTCGCTCCCCGGCGGCCGACTCCGCACCCGCCTCGTCGGAGGCGCCCGTCGCGGGCTCCGCTCCAACCCCCGGACCCGCGCGTGAAAGTGGCTCCATGCAGTACGTTCGGGGCATGTCCCAGCCCGCCAGGTCCTCACGTACACCAGCCACGCCCGACACTCCGGAGAGTGCCGCGGGCGGCCGCGCGGCCGCCCAGCGGCTCAGGATGCGCCGGGAGCTGGCGGCCGCCGCGATGGAACTCTTCGCGACGAAGGGGTACGAGGCGACCACCGTCGACGAGATCGCGGCCGCGGCCGGGGTCGCCCGTCGTACCTTCTTCCGCCACTTCCGTTCCAAGGAGGAGGCGATCTTCCCGGACCACGACGACACCCTGGTGCGGGCGGAGGCGGTCCTCAACGCGGCGCCCGCGCACGAGCATCCGCTCGACACGGTGTGCCGGGGCATCAAGGAAGTCATGAAGATGTACGCGGCGCAGCCGGAGATCTCGGTGGCCCGCTACCGGCTGACGCGCGAGGTGCCCACCCTGCGCGAGGCCGAGATCGCCTCCGTGGCGCGCTACGAGCGGCTGTTCACCCGCTATCTGCTCGGCCACTTCGACGAGCACGCGCACGCCGACGACGCCAACGACGACCCGCTGCTCGCCGAGGTCGCCGCGTCCGCCGTGGTCACCGCGCACAACCATGTGCTGCGGCGCTGGCTGCGGGCGGACGGCCAGGGCGACGTGGAGGCGCAGCTCGACCACGCCTTCGCGATCGTCCGCAAGACGTTCGGCACGGGCATCGGCGCCGGGCGGGGCACCTCGTCCGGGACGGCCGCCGGGACCACCGCTGGGACGGGAACCGTGCCGGCCGCGGTCTCGGCGCAGGGCGAGGTGCTGGTGACGGTCGCGCGCACCGACGCCCCGCTGGACGAGGTGATGCGGACCATCGAGGAGGCGCTGAAGGCCCGCTGAGCCCGCCTCTCCCTTCGTGACGGCCACCCCTCGGGGTGGCCGTTTTGCGTGCCCGGATTGCTCCCCCAGGGCCGTTTCCCCCAGTTTTCGGACCCCCGTTCGATCGATCATCGCTCATTTGTTAAGTGAAGATTTCATTTGAGTCCGTTTTTTGGCACTCAGTGCCTTGCCGACTGACACGCGGTGTCATACGTTGAGAGTGTCCGGGCGGCCGGCGCGCAGAGTCCCTTCGTGCGTCGGCTGTCCCCTCAGACCAAACGGTCTGTGCGCCCGGACGCCTGCGTCACAGGCACCCTCCCGCGCCACCCAGCGCTGCCGAAGCACCCCGCCGGAACCCCGGCCCACCCCTCGCACCCTCAGCAGCACTCCCGCACCACCGACGAACCGCCAGTGCCCTTCCCTCGGGGCACTCACCGCCGGAGGCACTACCGTGACCGTGAAGGACATCCTGGCCGCGATCCAGTCGCAGGACGCCACGTCCGCCGACTTCGCCGCCCTGCCGCTCCCCGACTCGTACCGCGCGATCACCGTGCACAAGGACGAGACCGAGATGTTCGCGGGCCTCGAGACCCGCGACAAGGACCCCCGCAAGTCGATCCACCTCGACGACGTCCCGCTGCCGGAACTCGGCCCGGGTGAGGCGCTGGTGGCCGTGATGGCCTCCTCCGTCAACTACAACTCGGTGTGGACCTCGATCTTCGAGCCGCTGTCCACGTTCGGGTTCCTGGAGCGCTACGGCCGCACCAACGAGCTGGCCAAGCGGCACGACCTGCCGTACCACATCATCGGCTCCGACCTCGCGGGCGTCGTCCTGCGCACCGGCCCCGGCGTCAACGCCTGGAAGCCCGGTGACGAGGTCGTCGCGCACTGCCTCTCCGTCGAGATGGAGTCCTCGGACGGCCACAACGACACGATGCTCGACCCCGAGCAGCGCATCTGGGGCTTCGAGACCAACTTCGGCGGCCTGGCGGAGATCGCGCTCGTCAAGTCCAACCAGCTGATGCCGAAGCCGGACCACCTCAGCTGGGAGGAGGCCGCCGCCCCCGGCCTGGTCAACTCCACCGCCTACCGCCAGCTCGTCTCGCGCAACGGCGCGGCGATGAAGCAGGGCGACAACGTGCTGATCTGGGGCGCGAGCGGCGGACTCGGCTCGTACGCCACCCAGTTCGCGCTGGCCGGCGGCGCCAACCCGATCTGTGTCGTCTCCAGCGACCAGAAGGCGGACATCTGCCGCTCGATGGGCGCCGAGGCGATCATCGACCGCAACGCCGAGGGCTACAGGTTCTGGAAGGACGAGCGGACCCAGGACCCCAAGGAGTGGAAGCGCTTCGGCAAGCGCATCCGCGAGCTGACCGGCGGCGAGGACATCGACATCGTCTTCGAGCACCCCGGCCGCGAGACCTTCGGCGCGAGCGTCTTCGTCACCCGCAAGGGCGGCACCATCACCACGTGCGCCTCGACCTCGGGCTACATGCACGAGTACGACAACCGCTACCTGTGGATGTCGCTCAAGCGCATCATCGGCTCCCACTTCGCCAACTACCGCGAGGCGTGGGAGGCCAACCGTCTGATCGCCAAGGGCAAGATCCACCCCACCCTGTCGAAGGTGTACTCCCTGGAGGACACCGGGCAGGCCGCGCACGACGTGCACCGCAACGCCCACCAGGGCAAGGTCGGCGTGCTGTGCCTGGCCCCCGAGGAGGGCCTGGGCGTGCGCGACCCGGAGATGCGCGCCGAGCACATCGACGCCATCAACCGCTTCCGGAACGTCTGAGAGCGGCGGAGGCCACAGATGACACAGCGCCAGAAGGACCGGCCGTGGCTCATGCGCACCTACGCCGGCCACTCCACGGCGGAGGCGTCGAACGAGCTGTACCGGCGCAACCTCGCCAAGGGCCAGACCGGTCTGTCGGTCGCCTTCGACCTGCCCACCCAGACCGGCTACGACGCCGACCACATCCTCGCCCGCGGCGAGGTCGGCCGGGTCGGCGTCCCCGTCTCGCACGTGGGTGACATGCGCAGGCTGTTCCAGGACATCCCGCTGGAGCAGATGAACACCTCGATGACGATCAACGCCACCGCCATGTGGCTGCTGGCGCTCTACCAGGTCGTCGCCGAGGAGCAGGGCGCGGACATCACCCGGCTCCAGGGCACCACCCAGAACGACATCGTCAAGGAGTACCTCTCGCGCGGGACGCACGTCTTCCCGCCGGGGCCCTCGCTCCGGCTGACGACCGACATGATCGCGTACACGGTGTCCCACCTCCCCAAGTGGAACCCGATCAACATCTGCAGCTACCACCTCCAGGAGGCCGGCGCCACGCCGGTCCAGGAGATCGCGTACGCCATGTCCACCGCGATCGCGGTCCTGGACGCCGTGCGCGACTCCGGCCAGGTGCCGCAGGAGCGCATGGGCGACGTGGTCGCGCGCATCTCCTTCTTCGTCAACGCGGGCGTCCGCTTCGTCGAGGAGATGTGCAAGATGCGCGCCTTCGGCCGCATCTGGGACCAGGTCACCCGCGAGCGGTACGGCATCGAGAACCCCAAGCAGCGCCGCTTCCGCTACGGCGTCCAGGTCAACTCCCTGGGCCTGACGGAGGCGCAGCCGGAGAACAACGTCCAGCGGATCGTCCTGGAGATGCTGGCGGTGACGTTGTCGAAGGACGCCCGCGCGCGTGCCGTGCAGCTGCCCGCCTGGAACGAGGCGCTGGGCCTGCCCCGTCCCTGGGACCAGCAGTGGTCGCTGCGCATCCAGCAGGTGCTGGCGCACGAGAGCGACTTGCTGGAGTACGAGGACATCTTCGCGGGCTCGCACGTCATCGAGGCGAAGGTGGCCGCGCTGGTCGACGAGTCCTTCGCGGAGATGGCCCGGATCGAGGAGATGGGCGGCGCGATGGCCGCCGTCGAATCGGGCTATCTCAAGGCCCAGTTGGTGGCCTCGCACGCCGAGCGGCGGGCGCGGATCGAGTCCGGCGACGAGAAGATCATCGGCGTCAACATCTTCGAGACGACCGAGCCGAACCCGCTCACCGCCGACCTGGACACCGCGATCCAGACGGTCGACCCGGCCGTCGAGAACCGGGTGATCACCGCGCTCCAAAACTGGCGCGACACCCGCTACCAGCCGCCCTTCAACCACCCGCGCCCCTGCAAGGCGCTGGAGCGGCTGAAGGAGGCCGCCAAGGGCACCGAGAACCTGATGGAGGCCACGCTGGAGTGCGCCCGCGCCGGGGTCACGACCGGCGAGTGGGCGGGGGCGCTGCGCGAGGTGTTCGGGGAGTACCGGGCGCCCACCGGCGTCTCCTCCGCCCCCGTGGCCGTACCGGCCGAGGCGGGCTCCCCGATGGCCGAGGTGCGCGCCCGGGTGGACGCCACCGCACGCGACCTGGGCGTGGGCAAGCTGCGCTTCCTGGTCGGCAAGCCGGGCCTTGACGGGCACTCCAACGGCGCCGAGCAGATAGCCGTACGCGCCCGTGACGCCGGGTTCGAGGTGGTCTACCAGGGCATCCGGCTGACCCCGGAACAGATCGTGGACGCGGCCCTCGCGGAGGACGTGCACGCGGTCGGCCTGTCCATCCTGTCCGGCTCGCACGCCCAGCTGGTGCCGGACGTCCTGGAGCGGCTGCGCGAGGCCGGCGCGCACGACATCCCCGTGATCGCGGGCGGCATCATCCCGAACGCCGACGCCGAACAGCTGAAGTCCGCCGGTGTGGCCGCCGTGTTCACCCCGAAGGACTTCGACATCACGGGAATCATCGGCCGTATCGTCGACGAGATCCGCACAGCGAACAAGCTCGACCCCCTGGAGGTCCCCGCATGACGTCCCCTGTCAACCGCCTGCGTCCGCGCCGCTCCTGTCTCGCGGTGCCGGGAAGCAACCCGCGCTTCCTGGAGAAGGCGCAGGGTCTCCCGGCCGACCAGGTCTTCCTGGACCTGGAGGACGCGTGCGCGCCGCTCGCCAAGCCCGAGGCGCGGCACACCATCGTCAAGTTCCTCAACGAGGGCGACTGGACGGGCAAGACGCGCGTCGTGCGGGTCAACGACTGGACGACCGAGTGGACGTACCGGGACGTCGTGACGGTGGTCGAGGGCGCGGGCCCGAACCTCGACTGCATCATGCTGCCCAAGGTGCAGAACGCCGAGCAGGTGGTCGCGCTCGACCTGCTGCTCACCCAGATCGAGAAGACCATGGGCTTCGAGGTCGGCCGCATCGGCATCGAGGCGCAGATCGAGAACGCGCAGGGCCTGAACAACGTCAACGCGATCGCCCAGGCGTCCCCGCGCCTGGAGACGATCATCTTCGGCCCGGCCGACTTCATGGCCTCCATCAACATGAAGTCGCTCGTCGTGGGCGAGCAGCCGCCCGGCTACCCGGCGGACGCCTACCACTTCATCCTGATGAAGATCCTGATGGCCGCCCGCGCCAACGACCTCCAGGCGATCGACGGCCCCTACCTCCAGATCCGCAACGTCGACGGCTACCGCGAGGTCGCCCGGCGCGCCGCCGCGCTCGGCTTCGACGGCAAGTGGGTGCTGCACCCGGGCCAGGTCGAGGCGTCCAACGAGATCTTCTCGCCCTCGCAGGAGGACTACGACCACGCCGAGCTGATCCTCGACGCGTACGAGTACTGCACCTCCGAGGCGGGCGGCAGGAAGGGCTCGGCGATGCTCGGCGACGAGATGATCGACGAGGCCAGCCGCAAGATGGCCCTGGTCATCGCGGGCAAGGGGCGTGCGGCCGGAATGCGGCGGACCAGCAAGTTCGAGATTCCGGAGGCGTGAGATGCAGTTCGGGCGCACCTACGAGGAGTTCGAGGTCGGGGCGACGTACAAGCACTGGCCCGGCAAGACGGTCACGGAGTACGACGACCACCTGTTCTGTCTCCTCACGATGAACCACCACCCGCTCCACATGGACGCCAACTACGCCGAGAACACGACGGACTTCGGCAAGAACGTGGTGGTCGGGAACTACATCTACTCCCTCCTGCTCGGCATGTCCGTGCCGGACGTCTCCGGCAAGGCGATCGCCAACCTGGAGATCGAGTCGCTGAAGCACGTGGCGCCGACCTTCCACGGCGACACGATCTACGGCGAGACGACCGTGCTCGACAAGTGGCCGTCGAAGTCGAAGAACGACCGCGGGATCGTGCACGTGGAGACCAAGGGCTACAAGCAGGACGGCACCCTGGTGTGCGTCTTCCGCCGCAAGGTCATGGTGCCGACCGAGACGTACATCAAGGAGCGCGGCGGAGAGCAGCCGGGCCGTCCGGAACTCAAGGAGCAGGAGAAGTAGGCATGGCCCGACTCGCCCAGACAGCCGGTCTGACGGACATCCAGCGGGAGATCCTCTCCACCGTCCGCGACTTCGTGGACAAGGAGATCATCCCGGTCGCCACCGAGCTGGAGCACCGCGACGAGTACCCGCAAGCGATCGTGGACGGCCTCAAGGAACTCGGCCTGTTCGGCCTGATGATCCCCGAGGAGTACGGCGGCCTGGGCGAGTCCCTCCTCACCTACGCCCTGTGCGTGGAGGAGATCGCCCGGGGCTGGATGTCGGTGTCCGGCATCATCAACACGCACTTCATCGTGGCGTACATGCTCAAGCAGCACGGCACGGAGGAGCAGAAGTCCTACTACCTGCCGAAGATGGCCCTCGGTGACATCCGGGGCGCCTTCTCGATGTCGGAGCCCGCGCTGGGCTCGGACGTGTCGGCCATCACGTCGAAGGCGGTGAAGGACGGCGAGGAGTACGTCCTGAACGGCCAGAAGATGTGGCTGACGAACGGCGGCACGTCGTCCCTGGTGGCCGTACTGGTCCGCAGTGACGAGGGTCACCC
Organism: Streptomyces sp. SID4985; assembly: GCF_009863025.1. Classification (GTDB taxonomy): domain Bacteria; phylum Actinomycetota; class Actinomycetes; order Streptomycetales; family Streptomycetaceae; genus Streptomyces. The sequence continues at coordinate 6,847 of NZ_WWIR01000127.1, forward strand.
CGAGGGCACGGCCCCGCACAAGTCGATGACGACCTTCCTGGTGGAGAAGGAGCCCGGCTTCGGCGAGGTCCGCCCCGGCCTCACGATCCCCGGCAAGATCGACAAGATGGGCTACAAGGGCGTCGACACCACCGAGCTGATCATGGACGGCCTGCGCATCCCCGCAGACCGCGTGCTCGGCGGCGTCACCGGCCGGGGTTTTTACCAAATGATGGACGGCGTGGAGGTCGGCCGCGTCAACGTGGCGGCGCGTGGCTGCGGTGTCGCGCAGCGCGCCTTCGAGCTGGGCGTCCAGTACGCGCAGCAGCGGCACACCTTCGGCAAGCCGATCGCCCAGCACCAGGCCATCCAGTTCAAGCTGGCCGAGATGGCCACCAAGGTCGAGGCCGCCCATGCGATGATGGTGAACGCCGCACGCAAAAAGGACTCCGGGGAGCGAAACGACCTGGAGGCCGGGATGGCGAAGTACCTCGCCTCGGAGTACTGCAAGGAAGTGGTGGAGGACGCCTTCCGCATCCACGGCGGCTACGGCTTCTCCAAGGAGTACGAGATCGAGCGCCTGTACCGCGAAGCGCCCATGCTGCTCATCGGCGAAGGCACCGCCGAGATCCAGAAAATGATCATCGGTCGCAGACTGCTCGAAGAGTACCGATTCCAGGGCTGATTGTCCGGGGACGGGGTGTTTTCTTCGTAGGGAAGATCACACCCCGTCGACGGTCTTCGGCCGTCGACTCGGCTTCCTGGCTTGCCCAGTTGCGGCCCGCTCCCGGTACGATCCCGGAAAGCCGCCGTCCCCCGTCAAGCGCGGCATCATCCGCTACGAAGGTCATCCATGCCCCACAGCCAAACCTCTGCACCTCGCGACAGCCTGGCCGGCGTACGCCTCGCGCGCGGAGCATCGCCGTGGCTCCTCCCGACCGTCGCCACCGCAGCCCTCAGCCTGGCCCGCGCCCGCCGCTCGGGCGTCGCCAAGGCCGTCGCCGTTCCCGCCACCGCGCTCGCGGCGGGGATGCTGTGGTTCTTCCGCGACCCCGAGCGCGAGATCGCCACGGGCCGGGTCATCTCTCCCGCCGACGGTGTGGTGCAGAGCATCATGCCGTGGAAGGACGGACGCACCCGCGTCGCGATCTTCATGAGCCCGCTCAACGTCCACGTCAACCGGGCGCCCCTGGCGGGCACCGTGACGTCGGTCGAGCACATCCCCGGCGGCTTTGTTCCGGCTTTCAACAAGGAGAGCGAGAACAACGAGCGCGTAGTCTGGCATTTCGACACCGAACTCGGCGACATCGAGATGATCCAGATCGCGGGCGCGGTGGCTCGTCGTATCGTGCCGTACCTCCCCGAGGGGACGAAGGTCGAGCAGGGCGAGCGCATCGGTCTGATCCGCTTCGGCTCGCGTGTCGACCTCTACCTGCCCGAGGGCGTGGAGGTCGCGGTCGAGGTCGGGCAGAAGACCGTGGCAGGGGTGACTCGCATTGACCGTGATTGATCCGGAGACACAAGCGGGCTGGGTGCCCGAGGCCGACGCGGCCGACGACGAAGAGGAGATGCCTCTCTCTCTGCGCCTGTCGATAGCGGACACGCTCACGCTCGGCAACGCGACCTGCGGGTTCATGGCGGTGTACTTCACCACCACCGGCATCCTCATCCCGCACCTCACCGGCAGCCAGGAATCCGGCATGGCCCGCCACAGCGCGGCCACGGCGGTCATCCTGATGCTCTGCGCGGCGGTCTTCGACCTCTTCGACGGCCTGGTGGCGCGCAAGCTGCGCTCCTCGCCGATGGGCGCGGAGCTGGACAACCTCTCCGACCTCATCAGCTTCGGTCTGGCGCCCGCGTACTTCGTCCTGGTCTACGGCATGGTCGCGGACGACGCCCACCAGCGGGTGGCGGCTCTGGGCGCGATCGTGGTGCTGCTGGCGGTGGTGCTGAGACTGGCGCGCTTCAGCTGCGTGACGATGAAGGACGGCATGTTCCAGGGGATGCCGTCGCCGTTCGGCGCCCTGACCGTCGTCTCGATCGTGCTCCTGGAGCTGCCCTTCGTGGCGACGCTCCTGGCCATCGTGGGCACCGCCTGGCTGATGGTGAGCCGGGTCGAGTACCCGAAGCCGCGCGGCCGCCTCGCCGGCGCCGTGCTCGGCTGGATCGTCCTCTCCATGGGCCTCCTGGCCGCCTGGGCCTTCGACGCCCCGGGCGGACAGCTCCTCCTCCAGACGGGCTGCGCGCTCCAGCTGGTGATGGGCGCGGTGATCCCCCTGTTCGCCACGGCCCGCCGGGTGAACAACTTCCGCGACAATCGGCGGGAGGCGCGGGCGGCGCAGCTGCCGTAGCGCTCCGCTGGGTTCGGCGGTGTGTGAGCTGGGTTCAGCAAGGTGTGATTCGAGGGCCCCGACCTGTGAGAGGTCGGGGCCCCCGGCGTTTCCCCGGCTCAGGTCAGGTGTTCCTCGGCCAGGTGGGCTGCCAGGCGTTCCAGGAGGGGGCCTGCCTGGGCTCGGCAGACGGACTCGTCGGGTTCGAGGGAGGTCAGGGGGTAGGCGTGGGTGATGCCCGCGTTCCGGAGGGCGGCGGGGGGCAGGGTCAGGCGGCCGCAGACCGCGACTACCTGCTTACCGGCGGCTCGGGCCGCTGCGGCGACTCCGGCCGGGGCCTTGCCGTGGAGGGTCTGGTCGTCCAGGGAGCCCTCGCCGGTGATGACGAGGTCGGCGCGCTCCAGGGCGGCCGCGAAGCCGAGGGTGTCCAGGACGACCTCGATGCCGGGCCGGAACCGGGCGCCGAGGAGGAGAGCGGCGTAGCCGAGGCCACCGGCCGCACCGGCGCCGGGGAACGTAGCCAGGTCTCCCGCGCGCGGGACAGTGGCGGCCAGGACGGTCACGTAGTGGGCGAGGGCGGCGTCGAGGAGGGTCACGTCCGCCGGGGAGGCGCCCTTCTGCGGGCCGTACACGGCTGCGGCGCCCTGCGGCCCGGTCAGCGGGTTGTCGACATCACCGGCGAGCACCAGGTCCACGGAGGCGAGGCGGGGATCGAGCCCGGACAGGTCAGCGCGGGCGAGGTCCGCGAGCGCGCCGCCACCGGGGGCCACCGGCTTCCCGTCGCCGTCCAGGAGCCGCGCCCCGAGCGCCGCCAGCATCCCGGCCCCGCCGTCCGTCGTGGCACTGCCGCCGACGCCGAACACCACGGTCCGCGCCCCTGCGTCCAGCGCGGCCCGCAGAAGCTCCCCCGAGCCGTACGTGGAGGCGGTGAGCGGCGCCCGTACGCCCTCCGGCAGCAGCCGCAGCCCACTAGCCTCGGCCATCTCCACGACGGCGGTGTCCCCACACACCGCGAAGGCGGCGCACACCGGCTCCCCCAGCGGCCCGGCGACCCGCACCTCACGCCGCTCGAACCCGGCGGCAAGCGCCGCGTCCACGGTGCCGTCCCCGCCGTCGGCGACGGGCAGCGCCTCGACCACCACGTCCGGAACGACCTTCCGCAGCCCGGCCGCGACCCGCACGGCGACCTCCGCGGCCGTCAACGACCCCTTGAACTTGTCGGCAGCGACCAGCACCCGCCGCCCCCGCCCCGTACCGTCCGTCACCACATACCCCTTCCCATCCGGACCAACGCTCGCCGGTGCGACCCTAAGGGTTGCCATCGGACTCCCGCCCAGGGTGCGATGCCGGACAGGCCCCACGCAGCGTGCCCAGGGACACCGAACATGCATCGCGTCCCCCGGCGCCGAGCCACTCGCCCACGCGCCGGAGATGCCACGGCGCCCCCTGTGCCCGCCACCCCACCCCTGGCTACGCTGCCAGGATGACCACCTCGAACGACTTCGCCACGTACATCGCAGGTCTCCCCCGCGTCCTCGCCGCAGCCGCGTGTCTCTTCCGGGACGCGGAGGGGCGGGTGCTGCTCGTCGAGCCGAATTACCGGCCGGGGTGGGGGCTGCCGGGTGGGACGATCGAGTCGGACCACGGCGAGACGCCCCGGCAGGGGGCCCGGCGCGAGACGCTGGAGGAGATCGGGCTGGACCGGGAGCCCGGGCGGCTGCTCACCGTGGACTGGGTGCCGGGGCCGGACCGGCCGCCGCTGGTGGCCTACCTCTACGACGGCGGCGTACTGAGCGAGGCCGAGCTGAAGTCGATCCGCCTCCAGGAGGAGGAGCTGCTGTCCTGGCGCCTGGTCCCGCGCGCCGACCTCCCGGACTACCTCCCCTCGCCCCTCTCCGACCGCATCCTGACCGCCCTGGACGTCCTGGCGGAGGGCACGGGCCCGGCGGAGCTGGAGAACGGCCTCCGGGTACTCTGAGCGCCGGGTCGGCCCGGTCACGAGCATCTCGTTGGCCGCGCTGGTGCCGTACCGCAGACGATCACCGGCGTGCCTGCTCGCCGTCTTCGTCGAGTGGTTGTGGAGCGGGGTGTGGACGGGCTCCCTCGGGGTCGTGGTGTTCGCCTGCGTGGGGGCTTTCACGTCGAGCGGGATCTTCCCGAGTACCTGGGCCGCCGCGGCGCAGTGGAAGAGCGCCCCGCGTGTGCGGGCGATGGCGGCAAGGTCGGCCGCGCAGGTGCCCACCGGCAGGCCGAGCCGGGCGAGTTCCTCCAGGGCGAGGGCGGGGGTGTCCAGGATCAGGCCGACGCGCATCTGTGGGTAGGCCGTCGGCTTGCCTGCCGCTTTGCCGGGGCGGCGGCGGTGCGCGGCGACGGCGAACGTGGCGCTGTGGCCGAAGGTGCCTCACGTCTGGCAGTCGGGAAGGGCAGGGTGGGCAGCTGTACCACTCAGCCGGTGAGCGGCGTGGGCAGGACGGACCGAGGCGAAGGCTGCGGTGAGCTGGTCGAGCAGGGACGCTGCGCAGGGGTGGGGGTCGCGACATGGCGTGATCGTGTAGACGCCGCGGGTCGGGGGACCGACGAGACCCACCGTGGTGACGTCGGTCCGCAGTGCGCGCGTCAGCACCCCGGGGATCAGAGCGATGGCGTGGCCGGTTGCGACCAGGGCCAGTTTGCCGGGCAGATCCGCCGCGGTGAGGTCGATGCGGGCGCTGACTCCGGCGCGGGCTGCGTGCTGGTGCAGGAGAGCCGCTGAACCGTCGTTGTCCTCGGCCCAGGTCTGGTCAGCCAATGTCCGTATGTGCACGGGGCCGCGCCCGGCCAACGGATGGTCGACGGGCAGCGCGACGACCATCTCGTCCAGCCCGAGGAACCGGCGTTCGACCCGCGTGTCATGGGGCAGGCCCGGCGGTGCGTCGGTGACGACGGCGATGTCGAGATCGCCGGTGATGACACGCTGGTGCAGCTGTGCGCTCAGACCGGGAAGCAGACTCCATCGGATGGAACCGGCCTGCCGCAGCAGGGCCCGGACGGCCTCAGGGACGATCCCTGCGGCGAGAGAGGGTGTCGCACCGACGGTCAGTGGCCGGTTGAACGCCCCGTCGCCTGCCTCTCGTGCCGCGCGTACGGCACGGTCGGCCTCGTTGAGCGTGCTCAGAGCGTGGTGGCGGAACACCTCGCCGGCAGGGGTCGGACGCACACCGCGCGCGTGCCGCTCGATGAGAGGCACGCCGAGTTGCCGCTCCAGCCCGGCGATCTGCCGGGAGACGGCCGACTGCGTGTGATGGAGCTCGGCGGCCGCCGCCGACAGCGACCCGAGTCGGCACACGGTCACGAAGGTCTGCCACACCGTCAGTTCCATGGCGCCAGTATGGCGGTCGATATGCGGGCTCCGCAGAGCTGGCCTGCACAATGTGCGCTTGTCGCAGCCCTTGCGCTGCACCACCCTGGCACGCATGACCACACCGCACACGATCGCGGTCCTCGGCCTCGGGCGCATGGGCGAGGCGATCGCGACACGACTGGCCACCCAGGGCTGGGACGTCCTCGGCTGGACACGCTCCGGGCACACCTCAGGCGCCGTCAAGACGACTGGTGATCCGAATGACGCCGTGGCGAAGGCCGACCTCGTGCTTCTGGCACTGTTCGACGGCCCCGCCTGCCGGCAGGTCCTCGACGACGTCCGTGACTCCTTGCGTGCGGGGGCGATGGTGCTGAACACCGGCACCATCGCCCCCGCCGAAGCCTCGGCCCTGGCCCGGCAACTCGGCCCGGCCTATATCCACGCGCCCGTGCTCGGTTCCGTACCGGCTGCCACTGCCGGAGCGCTCCAGATCCTTGCCGCCGCCGACCAGGACGCGCTTGACCGAGTCCGACCGGTGCTGGAAGCGCTGGGCACCGTGCGGTCTGTCGATGACGCTCCCACCGCCGCTGCCCTCAAGCTGATCGCCAACCACAGCCTCGCCGGCGCCGTCCTCGCGCTGCGCGACTCACTGCGGCAGGCCGACGCCCTCGACCTGCCCCGGGCTCAGGTGCTGGACGTCCTCGAACTCGGCTGGCTCGGCGGGCTCGTTGCCCGCAAACGACCCTTTCTCACCGACCAACCCGGCGCTGTCACGGCTGAATTCACCATCGGCGCGCTGGCCAAGGACATGTCTCTGCTGGCCGCCGCGTCCAACGCCCCCTTGCGCAGCGCAGCCGGCCTGCCCAACGACCCAGCCGACTCCGAAGCCGACATCGCCCTCGCCGCCACCGCCCCCGCCGCAGCGGACGCCGTACTCGAACCACTCCGCGCCTACATCCGCGGACACGCCACCGGCGACTCCACCCACTTCCGGGACGCGTTCCTTCCCGCCGCCCACATCGAGGGAATCCGCGACGGCGCATTCGTCTCCTGGTCCTTGGACGAGTACTGCACCCTCTTCCAGGGCCGACCGGCCCCGGACGAGCCGACCCGCTCCCGCCGCATCGACGCCCTCGACGTCCACGGCACCGTCGCGACCGCGACCATGACGCTCTCGCACGGCGCCGACACGTTCACCGACATCTTCCTGCTGGTCCACGCCGACGACGGCTGGCGCATCGCCAACAAGGCGTATCACCGCCACCCCTGAGGAGACGGGGAACGATCACGGAGTGCGGCGCACACAGCCTCGGCCCGACTCGGCGCGCTGGGACAGACGGTGGTGGCGTTGCGTCGCCTGGGCGGCCCTGTCGGCTTTGCGTATGGCTTCGTGCGACTGTTACCTGGCTGCTCGGCCGGGGACTTGGGTCGGCTGGCACTAGTAGTCGCCCCGAGGCCCTAAGCCAGGAGGCAGCGAGGAACCATGCACCACGGGGAGCATGATGAGCCAGTCACTCCGGCGCGCCACCGCGCTCAAACCAACTGCGGTCGCGCGACGGGGATCGCATTGGATACGCGATCACTCCACTACGACGACCGCGGCGCCCTCCGCCTGGTCTTCGCCGTGCCGCTGATCCTGCTCACCCTTGTCGCCGCGTACTTCTGCTGGACGGCCCTGACCATCCGCCCGTCGGGCTCGTGGGACGACGACGCGTACGTCGGCATCGTGCTGTCCTGCGTCCTGGCCATCGGGGCTGCCGGTGCGGCGACGGGCCTGTGGCTGCTGCCGTCGGTGCGGCGGGTCATGGGGTGGGGGTGGGTG
>NZ_WWIR01000016.1 GCF_009863025.1 Streptomyces sp. SID4985
TTCGGCTCCAAGGTGCCCGGCACCTCCATGGAGATCCGGGACGTGTCGATGGACTTCGCCTACGGCGAGTCCTTCACCGAGTCCAGCCCCGAGGCGTACGAGCGGCTCATCCTGGACGTACTCCTCGGCGACGCCAACCTGTTCCCCCGTACCCAGGAAGTGGAAGAGTCCTGGAAGATCCTCGACCCGATCGAGGAGTACTGGGACACCCACGGCAAGCCGGCGCAGTACGACTCCGGCAGCTGGGGACCGCGAGAAGCCGACGAGATGCTCGCACGAGACGGACGGAGCTGGCGCAGGCCATGAAGATCGACCTGACCGACACCACGGCAAGCAAGATCAACAAGGCGCTGGTGGAGGGCCGCCGAGCGATCGGCACCCCGGCGGTGGGCATGGTCCTGACGATGGTCATCGTCACGGACGAGGAGAACGCCTACGACGCGATCAAGGCAGCCGAGGAAGCCTCGCACGAGCACCCCTCGCGCACCCTGGTCGTCATCAAGCGCCACCCGCGCACCCTGCGCGACCGGACCAACTCCCGGCTCGACGCCGAGGTCCGCGTCGGCTCCGAGGCCGGTGCCGGCGAGACCGTCGTGCTGCGCACCTACGGCGAGGTCTCCGAGCACGCCGGGTCCGTCGTGCTGCCCCTGCTGCTCCCCGACGCCCCCGTGGTCGTCTGGTGGCCGGTGGAGGCTCCCGAGGCGCCCTCCAAGGACTCCCTGGGCGCGCTCGCCCAGCGCCGGATCACCGACCTGTACGCGGTCGACCGGCCCCTGGAGGTGCTGGACACCCGTGCCCGCACCTACGCCCCCGGCGACACCGACCTCGCCTGGACCCGGCTGACCCCGTGGCGCTCGATGCTCGCCGCCGCGCTCGACCAGGCGCGGGTCAAGGTGACCTCGGCCGCCGTCGAGGCGGAGGCCGACAACCCCAGCGCCGAGCTGCTCGCGCGCTGGCTGGAGGCCCGCCTGAACGTGAAGGTGGACCGCGTCGTCAGCGGCGGCCCGGTCGTCACCGCCGTACGGCTCGGCACCGCCGAGGGCGAGATCGTGATCGACCGGCCCGAGGGCCCGCTGGCCACGCTGACCCTGCCGGGCCAGCCGCCGCGCACCCTGGCGCTGAAGGTCCGCCCGACCTCGGAGCTGATCGCCGAGGAACTGCGCCGCCTCGACGCAGACGAGATGTACGCCATCGCCCTCAAGGGCGAGGCCACCAAGGAGAACTCCTGACATGTCCGACGCACCGTCAGACACCCCCAAGCTCACCCGCAGGCCCGAGTGGACGGCGCTCGCCGACCACCGTGCCACGCCCCAGCCGCACCTGCGCGAGCTGTTCGCGACGGACCCGTCCCGCGCCGAGCGGTACGTCGTCCGGGTGGGCGACCTGCACATCGACTACAGCAAGAACCTGGTGACGGACGAGACGCTCGCCCTGCTCCAGGAACTCGCCACCGCCACCGGCGTGTTCGGGCTGCGGGACGCGATGTTCCGCGGTGACCGGATCAACGTGACCGAGGACCGCGCGGTGCTGCACACCGCGCTGCGTGCCCCGCGTGAGGCGGTGATCGAGGTGGACGGCGAGAACGTCGTCCCCGGCGTGCACGCCGTCCTCGACAAGATGGCTGCCTTCGCCGACCGCGTCCGTTCCGGTGAGTGGACCGGCCACACCGGCAGGCGGATCAAGAACGTCGTGAACATCGGCATCGGCGGCTCGGACCTCGGTCCGGCCATGGCCTACGAGGCGCTGCGCGCGTTCACCGACCGCGATCTGACCGTGCGGTTCGTGTCCAACGTGGACGGCGCCGACCTGCACGAGGCGATCCGGGACCTGGACCCGGCGGAGACGCTGTTCATCGTGGCGTCGAAGACGTTCACGACGATCGAGACGATCACCAACGCGACTTCCGCCCGCCAGTGGCTCCTGGAGTCCCTCGGTGACGAGAAGGCCGTCGCGCGGCACTTCGTGGCGCTGTCCACGAATGCCGAGAAGGTGTCCGGGTTCGGGATCGACGTGGACAACATGTTCGAGTTCTGGGACTGGGTCGGCGGGCGGTACTCCTTCGACTCGGCGATCGGTCTGTCGCTGATGATCGCGATCGGCCCGGACCGGTTCCGGGAGCTGCTGGACGGCTTCCGGATCGTCGACGAGCACTTCCGCACCGCTCCGGCGGAGGCCAACGCGCCTTTGCTGATGGGTCTGTTGGGGATCTGGTACAACAACTTCTTCGACGCGCAGTCGCTGGCGGTCCTGCCGTACAGCCACTATCTGTCGAAGTTCACCGCGTACTTGCAGCAGTTGGACATGGAGTCCAACGGCAAGTCGGTGCAGCGTGACGGGGCGCCGGTGGAGTGGCAGACCGGTCCGGTCGTCTGGGGCACCCCGGGCACCAATGGGCAGCACGCGTACTACCAGTTGATCCACCAGGGCACGAAGCTGATCCCGGCGGACTTCATCGGGTTCGCGCGCCC
>NZ_WWIR01000128.1 GCF_009863025.1 Streptomyces sp. SID4985
CGACCTGGCGGCGCGGGAGGCGCTGGCGGCGGTGGGGCTGCTGCCGGAGGCGGGGCAGGCGGTCCCGGCGACGGATACGGACACCCCCGGGTCGTCCGACGAGCCGACCCCGGCCTCCGCCGGACACATCGCACCGGCCGACCGCTGGCGCCTGGTCCTGGGCCGCCGTCGCGATCAACTGCCGCCTTCCGCAAGGCGATTGGCGACGGCGCTGGACGAGCTGTACGGCACCGGACGCGGCGAGGGCAGCCGGGGCGATCTCACCGGAACCGGGGCCGGGGCCGGCGGCGGGGGCGGTCGGGAGGCCCCGTACCCCGGCGTGCGGGAGTGGTCGGAGGAGCTGGCGGCGCTGTTCGGCCCGGGTGTCCGGGAGGAGGTGCTGGCGGCGGCCGCGGCGACGGGCCGGGCGGACGTCTTCGCGGAACTCGACGCGGAGAGCGTGCGCCCCTCGGTGGACCTGCTCCGCTCGGTGCTGCGGCACGCGGGCGGCCTGCCCGAGGCGCGGCTCGCGACGCTGCGGCCGCTGGTACGGCGCCTGGTGGAGGCGCTGACCCGGGAGTTGGCCACCCGGCTGCGTCCCGCGCTGCACGGCACCGCGCTCCCCCGGCCGAGTCGGCGTCCGGGCGGCGGTCTCGATCTGGCCCGCACGCTGCGGGCCAACCTGGCCACGGCGCGCCGGGCCCCGGACGGCACGGTGACGGTGATCCCCGAGCGGCCGGTGTTCCGCACCCGGGCCCGCAAGGCGGCCGACTGGCGGCTGATCCTGGTCACCGACGTGTCGGGCTCCATGGAGGCGTCCACGATCTGGGCGGCGCTCACGGCCTCCGTGCTGGCCGGGGTGCCCACCCTGTCCACCCACTTCCTGGCCTTCTCCACGAAGGTGATCGACCTGACCGACCAGGTCGAGGACCCGCTCTCGCTGCTGCTGGAGGTGAGCGTCGGCGGCGGTACGCACATCGCGGCGGGGCTACGGCACGCCCGCGAACTGGTCACCGTCCCCTCCCGGACGCTCGTCGTGCTGATCAGCGACTTCGAGGAGGGCTACCCGCTCGGCGGCCTGCTGAGCGAGGTCCGCTCGCTGGTCGGCGCAGGCTGCCACGTACTGGGCTGCGCGAGCCTGGACGACGCGGGACGCCCGCGCTACTCGACCGGCGTGGCGGGCCAGTTGGTCGCGGCCGGGATGCCGGTGGCCGCCCTCAGCCCCCTCGAACTCGCCCGCTGGATAGGGGAGAAGATCGCATGAGCACCCAACTGCCGCCCGTCGCACCGGAGGTGACCGCCACTCTCGTGGAGGCGCTCTCCCCCCGGCTGCGCAAGCGCCTGGACGCGGGCATCGCCAAGCTGGCGGACCGCCCGGTGGACCGCGACGGCGACACCGTGCGCATCGCCGTCGACGACACCACGTACGTCGAACTCCACGCGCCCGGCGGGTCGGTGACGACTCCGGACGCGGTGCACTGCGGGTGCCTGCTGGCGCCGGACTGTCTGCACCGGGCGGCGGCAGCGTCGTTGGCGCCGGTGGCCGAACTACGGCTTGCCGCCGAGCCGTTGGTGGCGGACAGAGCGCCACAGCCGCAGGAACCCGAGGCACCCGAACCCGAGCGACCCACCCCTGGCCAACTCGCCGCCGCACGCACCGTATGGACCGCCGCCGCAGCCGTACTGGACGCGGGCGCCGACGGCTGCGGGGCGGTGCTCCAGGCGGAGTTGCTGCGCGCCGCCCACACCGCGCGCCTGGCCGGTCTGCACCGCGTAGCCGCCGCGTCGTCCTCCGTGGTCACCGCGTTGCGCGCGGCCCGCTCGGCCGACCCGGCGTACCGGCTCGCGGACCTCGTCGCGGCACTCGGCGACGTCCTCGCGGTGTCCCACCGCCTCCCGCATGCCGAGGGCGAGGAACTGGCCGCCCTGCGCGGCACGGCCCGGCAGCCGTACCGCCCGGACGGCTCGCTGCGGCTGTACGGCCTCTTCAGCGAGCCGGTGCTGACGGCGAGCGGGTACGCGGGCGCGGTGACCTGGACGGCCGACGCGAACGGCAGGCTCTACCAGGTGTCGGACGTGGCACCCGGCGGCGCGGCCCGCGCGACGGGCGCCGCCGACCGCGCCGTACGACTCGGCGACACGGCCCTCACCCACCGCGAGCTGTCCCGGGCGGGACTCGCGGTCTCCGGCGCGACGGTCTCCCCCAGCGGCCGTCTCGGCGCGGGCGCCAAGGTGCGCGCGGTACGCGCCCCCGGTGTCGACTGGCGCGCGGACCCGCTGGACCGGCTCTGGCGCGTCCCCCTGCGGGACCAGCTGACCCGCGCCCTGGCGCCCGACTCCAACGGTCTGCTCTTTCTGGAGGTGACCTTCACGGGCACGGTCCGCGAGTCGGCGGGCGACTGTCTGCTGGCCGCCTCCGACTGCGTCACCCTGCGTCTGACGGCGGCCCACGACGACCCGTCCCTCCCCCACCGCGACAACCTCCGCCTCCTGGCCGCCGCCACGGACACGCCCCTTCGCGTCATCGCCCGCCTGACCCCGGCCTCGCACCCCCGGGCCACGCTGCTGGCGACGGAACACCCCACCACCCCGGGCACGCACGTGGACGTGGGCCTGGACCGCCTGCAGAAGGCGGACCTTCCTGCCCCCACCCCACCCCCGCAGCCCGCTCCCCCGTCCGACGAACCGCCCGTCCACCTCCTCGTCCGCCGCATCCACCAGACCGCGGCGGGCGGCCGCCGTGCCCTGGCCCACCCCGGCACCGGCGGCGTCACCGACCCCCGCCGCCTCGCCGCCCACGGCCTCCCGACGGCGGCGGCCCTCCTGACGGAACTGCACTCCACGGCGACGACCCGCTCCCGCGACACGTTCGGGCGCCTGCTCCCGGCCGATCCGACGCGTTTCACGGAGGCGTGGCTGAAGGCGAGGGAGTACACGGTGGCGCTGGACAGGGCGTTGTGCGTGGCGGGCTGGACCGCGTAACGGGTCATAAACCGCTCGACAACCCCGGACCCACCCGGAAAAGTACCCCGCCGTGACGAGCAGCGAATTGTGGAGCCGTGCCACCGCCGAGCGGTACGACGCGGAGGACGCCGAGATGTTCTCCGCCGCCGTACTCGGCCCGACCCTCGCCTTCCTGGCCGAACTGGCGGGCGACGGGCCCGCGTTGGAGTTCGCCATCGGGACCGGCCGCGTCGGCGTGCCCCTGCGGGAGCGCGGGGTTCCCGTGACCGGCGTCGAACTGTCCGCGCACATGGCGGCCATGCTGCGCCGCAAGGTGGACGAGGAGACCCTGCCGGTCGTCCTCGGGGACATGGCGACCACCGTCGTACCGGGCGACTTCACCCTGGTCTACCTCGTCTACAACACGATCTCCAACCTGCTCACCCAGGACGAACAGGTGGAGTGCTTCCGCAACGCGGCGCGCCATCTGGGACCCGGCGGCCGCTTCGTCATCGAGCTCAACGTGCCTCCGCTGCGACTCCTGCCGCCCGGCGCGGCCGCCGTGCCGTTCGACGTGTCGGACCGGCACCTGGGTTTCGACACGTTCGACCTGGTCGAGCAGATCCTCGTCTCCCACCATCTGACCCGCGACGGCGAGGACGGCCGCTACCGGCGCGGCTCGTCCCGGCACCGGTACGCCTGGCCCGCCGAGCTGGACCTGATGGCACGGCTCGCCGGGCTCGAACTGGAGCGGCGCGTGGCGGACTGGGACGGGACGCCGTTCACGGCGGACTCCGGGAAGCACGTCTCCGTCTGGCGCAAACCGGCGGCCTGACCAGGCCGTCCCAGCTCAGAGTGGCAGCACGGGCCGGGTGGAGAAGTCCTCCCACATGTCCTCGCCCTCCTCGCCGTAGACCAATTCGGCCATGGACGGATTGCGGTTGGCGGTGGCCAGCGGCAGCCAGCCCAGCAGCGTCCCGTATCCCCCGCACGCCGATTCGCCCCCGTCCCCGCCGTGCACGGCACCGGTGTCCTGGCTCAGCTCGGCGGAGTACGTGTCGTGGGCGATGCGCAGGCCGAAGGCGTTGAGGTCGTTCTGCGGGCCGGAGCGGTCGCCGTACGGGATGCGGTCGAGCGGGCACGTGTCGCCCCACCGGAACAGGGTGCCCGCCCCGGCCCCGCACGCGTGCTCCCACTCGTCGGCGCTCGGCATCCGCAGCCCGCGCGCGGCGAGCTCGTCCGGCATGTCGGCGGGCGGCTCGGTCAGCGCCTCGGCCTCGACGGCCATCAGGACGGTCGGCACGGTGACAGTCCGCCGAGGGCTGAGCACCTGCGCGAGGTGGGCCCGTAGATCGGGGCCGTATCCGAACCCGGCGGCCACGCTCTCGGCGTAGTCGGCCTCCTCCTCGGGCGTGGGCTGCCAGGCGGCAAGGTCGAACCCGACCGTCACCCGGCCCCCGGGTATCAGCGCGAACTCCTGCCCGCCCCGCTCGATCAGCACCCGATGCCACACCCCGCCGAGATGCTCCCCGGCCCCGATGTCGCTCACCGATCCCCCGACCCGCCCGGCCACCTCCTCGGCCAACCGGCGCACCGTGGACACGTCGAGGGACCGCCACCCGGCGAAGTCAAGATCATCGAGAGTCATGCGGCGCAGTCTCCCACGCGCGCCCTACGCCCCCTTCTTCGCCACCAGCCGATCGAGATGGGCCAGCACCCCGGCGTTGAACTTGTGCACCGCCTCGTCGATGCTGCGGATGAAGCCCGCCTCCGTGTTCCCCCGCTGACCGCCCATGCTCTTGAACAGCGAGAGCCGGAAGCCGGTGATCTTCACCCCGCTCTTCGGCAGCATGTCGCCCGGCTCGGGCCGCAGCCGCTCCAGGGTGCCGCGCGGGCCCCCGGTCTCGCCCTCGACCAGGGTCTCGATGTGCAGATCGGCGGGTGCCTCCGCCAGTTCGCGGACGATCCGCTTGGCCCAGGAGAGCGGATAGCCCTGCTCGGGCGCCGGGACGTCGATCGAGGTACGGATCTTCGTGGTGCGCAGGTCGGCGGTGACCCCGAGCACGCCCGCGACGCCCTCGATACGCAACTCCGCCTGCAACGTGCCGTCCAGGCACAGCTGGTCGGCCATGCGGGAGCGCCGGGCCACCGCGTCCGAGTCCCGCCGGGCCCGCTGGACGGGGAGGACCTTCAGCCCGAGTTCACCGCCGAGGCCCAGCGACACCTGGCGCACCAGCCGCTCCCAGCTCTCGACGGTCTCCAGCGCCCGGGGATCGCCCTGGCAGAGGGTCTCGTCCTGGATGCCGCTGCGCACGGGCACCCAGGCGGGGCCCATGTTCTGGAAGCCGTGGCAGCCGGAGTTGTCGTGGAGGAGGTAGTGCAGCAGTTCCTCAAGGAGCCAGGCGTGCGCGGGATTCACCACGCCCTCGTGCCGGATCAGCATCTGCGCCTGGTGCGCCACCTCGGCCCAGGACAGATGCCACAGGCTCACCTTGTTCTTGCGCCGCCGGTCGATCTTCACCTCGACCAGCGGACTGCCCTCAAGGGCCACGTCGTTGGAGAGCGTGATGACCGCCTCGTACCCCCGCCGCGCCGCGATGTCGGCGTAGGCCTGCACCTGCTCGGCCCTGAGCGGGTTGCCGTTCGTCTTGGTCTCCACGAGCGCGGTCCAGAGTTTGCCCGCGCGCTCCACCCGGATCACACCGTCCGGACGCCGGGGCGTGTCGCCGTGCGGCAGGGACACCTCGGTGAAGGTCTCCATGCGCCCGGCGGGGGCGCCGAACCCGGCGGTGAGCCTGCGGCCGAACTCGGGGACCTGCGCCATCACGGCCAGGAGCACGGAGGTGGCCCGCATCTCCCGGTCCCGGTCGCTCTTCAGCGCGGAGACGGGAAAGAGCCGGGCACCGCGCCACGCGTCGTTCTCCGCGAGGGACTTCTTCAGCGCCTTGGGGAGGGTGACCTTCTTCTTGGCGGTGCGGGGGCGGGTCTTCCTCGCGGCCGGTACGGCGTCGGCGGCCTCGTCTGGCGTGCGCGGTGGCGGGACGGCACCCGTGACGGGCGCGACGGGCTCGGGCGTGGGCCGCGGCTCGGGGATCTGCTCGACCACCGCGTCCCCGACTGCCGAATCCCCGGCCGGCACCTCGCCGCCCGGCTCGGCCGTCGCCTCCTCCTCCGGCGCGTCGTCCACCGTCCCGGCCGTCCCGGCGTCGTCCTCGGCGTCGTCCTCGATGTCGACCCCGTGGTCGGACGCGAGCGCGGCGAACCCCGCCTCGTACCCCTGCCCGACCGCGCGGAACTTCCATTCCTCCCCGCGCCGGTACAGCTCGCCGAAGATCAGGGCGCTGACGCCGCCCGCGTCCCCGACCTCGTACGTCAGCAGGGGCTCGCCCGAGCCGTCGCTCAAGGTCAGCCGCAGGTCCTCGAGTTCGTCGAAGCGGGCGGAGCCGTACCGGCTGGCCGCGACGAGGATCGTGGCGACGTCGTCCGGGAGCGCCTTGAGGTCGAAGCCGATCCGGTCCTCGCTGCCCTCCCCGACGGGGGTCTTGCCGAGCAGCTGCACGCTGCCGTCCGGCGCGCACGGGTTGTTGTAGAAGTAGAAGTCGGTGTCGCCGCGGACCTTGCCGTTCTCGTCCAGCAGCAGCACGGAGACGTCCGCGTCGCCCTCGCCGGTCGGACTCACCCACCCCAGGCTGACCACCACCGACTCGACGTCCCCGTCGCCGAGGGCGCCCAGCACGACGTTGGCACCCTTGGTCATCTCGTACACGCGGCCTCCCGACCGATCACCAGGCAGAAGGAATCCCCCGCCCTCACCGGAACCTCGTGTGGAGATTCGGTGCACCTGATGTGAATGTGATGACTCTATCGATCAACGGGGAAAGTCACCCCAAGGAGATGCGAACCCGTACGAGCGGGCCATGACCGGAAGGTCAGACCTGCTTTCCCTCGCCCTGGGTCGCCTGGAGGTCGGCGAGGAGTTCGGCCTGGCCCGCGAGGACGCCCGAGAGGATGGTCCGCGCCACCCGCAGCAACTCCGCCACATGCGGGCTGGTGAGGGAGTAGTACACGTTC
The DNA here is from genome assembly GCF_009863025.1 of Streptomyces sp. SID4985. GTDB lineage: Bacteria > Actinomycetota > Actinomycetes > Streptomycetales > Streptomycetaceae > Streptomyces. The sequence goes on from NZ_WWIR01000128.1 coordinate 6,994, forward strand.
GAGCCCTCCTTGCGCGTCCTGACCAGGTTGGCCCGGCGCAGGACAGCCAGTTGCTGGGAGAGGCTGGCGGGCTCGATGCCCACCTCGGGCAGCATCTCGGCGACCGCGTGCTCGCGCTCGCTCAGCAGCTCCAGGACGCGGATGCGGGCGGGGTGACCCAGGGTTTTGAAGAACTCCGCCTTCAGCTGGTACAGCGGCGTACTCACCGGGCCGTCTCCCTTTCCGCGCGGCGGCGCGGCCTCACCGGGCCTGTCCCGGCGCCTCGCCGCGTCCGGCCATTCGTCAACACCATGCGACCCATCCTCGCGTGCGGCAGCGGCCCGGCCGAATCCACGTCGACGACGGGAGCCGCCGGATGCGGCGGCGATGACCTCGTGAATTGCCGAGATTAGCAAGTCTTCGAACGGGCGAACCGGCCCGTGTTCGCGCGGCTCCGTCGGAGGATCCGTCGGCGGCGCCGCCCTCAGAGCGGGAGCGTGATCCAGATGACCTTGCCGCCTCCGTCGTCGTCGGCATGGACCGCGGCACTGCCGCCCAGGCCGAGCGTCAGCTCCATGACCGTGGCCAGGCCGCCCGTCCCGGTGTCCAGGCCCGGTCCGTCGAGCCGTGGCCGGTGGGGATGCCGGTCGTGGACGGCGAAGGCGACCCGGTCGGGGGCCGCCGCGTAGACCACCGTGACCTGCGGGGACAGTACGGCGGCGTGCCGCACGCTGTTGGTCACCAGCTCGCTCACGATCAGCAGGGCCGGGTCCACGGCCGGGTGCCGCAACCCGATGCCCCACTCGGTCAGCGCCCGCTCGGCGGTCTCGCGGGCGACGCGTACGGCGGAGGGTTCGGTCGGCAGCGTGAGCACATGCCGGTGGGGCAGGGCGTTCAGATCGGTGAACATCACGCCTCCACGGCCTTCGTCGCGGTGCCCTTGTGCGGGGCGGGTCCGGCGGGCAGCACTCCGGCGCGCTCCAGGTACTCCCGGGCGCCCCGGATCGCCTCGGGCGTGGTGGCGTACTCGCGCCCGTCGTGCCGCAGCAGCTCCAGCGCGCCCACGGATTCGAGCACCCGGCGCTGACCGGGCCGTACCCCGGAGGCGAGGACGCGGATGCCGCGCCGCTCCAGCTTCTCCACGGCGTCCTTGAGGACGAGCACGCCGGTGGCGTCCATGGTCGACACCCGGGACATGCGGAGGATGACGACGCGTACGTCCGCGACCTCGGTCAGCTCCAGCAGGAAGCGGTGGGCGGCGGCGAAGAACAGCGGTCCGTCGATGCGGTAGGCGACGATGTGTTCGGCGAGCAGGGCATGTTCCTCGGCGGTGTGGTCGGCCCGGTCGAGCGGCACCTGTTCGAAGCGGGCCTGCTTGGCGACGGCGCGCAGGGCGAGCGCCCCGGCGACGACGAGGCCGACGACGACCGCGTAGACGAGGTCGAGGGCGACGGTCGCGACGGCGGTCAGGACGAGGACCAGGGCGTCGGAGCGGGTGGCCCTGACCATGGCGCGCAGCGCGCCGACCTCGATCATGCGGATCGCCGTGGCCAGCAGGACTCCGGCGAGCGCGGCCAGCGGGATCTTCGAGACCAGCGGCGCGGCGGCGAAGACGATCACCGCGAGGACGACAGCGTGGGTGAGGGCGGCGAGCCGGGAGCCCGCGCCGGTACGGACGTTGACCGCCGTGCGCGCGATGGCACCGGTGGCCGGGACGCCGCCGAACAGCGGGGCGGCGATGTTGGCCAGCCCCTGCCCGAACAGCTCGCGGTCCGGGTCGTGCCGCTGCCCGACCGTCATCCCGTCGGCCACCGAGGCGGACAGCAGGGATTCCAGCGCGGCCAGGGCGGCGACCGCCACGGCGGGGCCGAGCAGGCTCCCGAGCGAGCCGAGGTCGAGGAAGGAGAGCGAGGGGACGGGCAGTCCGGCCGGCAGGTCGCCGATCGGCTTCACGCCGTGGAAGCCGCCGATCTGCGCCACGATCGTCGCCGCGATCACGGCGACGATCGAGAAGGGTACGGTCGGCCGCCAGCGGGCGCCCACGAGCATCACCGCGGCCACCGCGACGGCGAACCCGGCCGCCGTCCAGTTCGGGTTCTTCGCGAACTCCTCGACCGCCCGCCAGGTCACGACGAGCACCCGGTCGCCCTCGGGCTTGGACACGCCCAGGGCGTTCGGGATCTGCTGGAGCCCGATCACGCAGGCGATGCCGAGGGTGAAGCCCTCGACGACGGGCGCGGGGACGTACCGCATGTACTTCCCGGCCCGCAGCAGTGCCAGGCCGACGAGCATGACGCCCGCCATGAGGCCGACGGTGAGCACCCCGGTCGGGCCGTACCGGCCGACGATCGGCACGAGGACCACGGTCATCGCGCCGGTAGGCCCGGACACCTGGAGGTTGGAGCCGCCGAAGACGGCCGCCAGCGCACCGGCGACCACGGCGGTCGCGAGGCCCGCCTCGGCGCCGAGCCCGGAGGAGACCCCGAAGCCCAGCGCCAGCGGCAGCGCGACGACGGCCACGGTGAGTCCGGCCAGCAGGTCGCGGCGCGGGTCGCGCCGCATCTCCGCGAGGTCGCCCCGGCCGGGCAGCAGCGCGGCGACGGCGGCCCACAGGCGGTCGGCCTTGACCTGGTACAGCGGAACGGACACCGGGCCCCTCGGCTTCCCCAACAGCCCCCTCGGGGGCAGGACGCGAAAGGTTGTGCCCGCGGCTACCTGCGGACACAACCATCACAGCATCTAAGCAATTGCGAAATTATGCAATTCCTCAATGGACGGGGACCCTGATGGTTCCGCCACCGGCAGGGGGTGCCCGGGGCTCAGGCCTTCTTGACCACGCTCGACTTGAGCTGCATCGCGCCGAACCCGTCGACCTTGCAGTCGATGTCATGCCCGTCGACCCCGTCGACCAGCCGGATGTTCCGCACCTTGGTCCCGGCCTTGATCCCGGACGGGCTGCCCTTGACCTTGAGCGCCTTCACGACCACGACACTGTCGCCGTCCCGCAGCACATTGCCGACGGCGTCCCTGACGACGCGCCCGCCGTCCTGGGCACCCGCTTCACCCGCTTCCCCCGCTTCGCCGGGAGCCCATTCATGGGCGCACTCGGGACACACCACCAGGGCGTTCATCTCGTAGGTGTACTCACAGGAGCACTTCGGACAGGGAGGAGGATTCTCAAGCATCCGACCAGCCTATCCGGCCCCCGGACCCATTCCGGCGGACCGGAGTCAGCCCGCCTTCGGCGGATTCCGCGTGTCGAAGGCGAAGAGCGTGTTGTTCGCCGCGGCCACGATCAGCACACGCCCCGCGACGGTCACACGCGGGCTCGCGCCCTGTTCGCCCGTCAGGCCGTCGGCCTGCGGCGGCGTCGCCCACAGGATCCTGCCGTCGTCCGGCGACAGCGCGACGACCCGGCCGGTGGCCGAGCTGAAGTACAGCGCACCGGCTCCCGCCACGGGGCCCGACGCGCCCTCCACATCCGTCTGCCGCGACCACTTCTTCCGGCCGGTCACGGGGTCGAGCGCCGTGACGAGGCCGGTCTGCCCGCTCACGTAGACGGTGCCGTCCACCATGCCGGGCGTCCCCTCGTACTTCTTCGCCAGTCGGGTGTACGTGACCTTCCGCGAGGCCGGGTCGACCCACACCACTCCGTCGTACCCCTCCGGCTCCGCTCCCCCCGCCACCGGTTCCTGAAGGAGTACAAGCCTGCCGTCGGCGACGCCCACCGGCACGGCGCGGCCGTCGACCGTGATGGGAGCGCCCAGCTTCCCCGAGGCCCGGTCGACCTCGTACAGGGCGGGGTGGAACACCCCCAGGTCGTCCACCTCCCCGTCCGTCGCGCACATCGCGAAGAGCCGCGGACCCACCAGGACGGGAGCGCACTGCGTACCCGCGGGGAACGACGTCGTCCAGAGGACCTCACCGCTGTGCGCGTCCCGGGCCTCGAACCGGGAGTTGGAACCGTCGACCGACACGACGGCGGAGCCGACCACGACGGCGTCCTCGAACCGGCCCGTGACGGCTATCGACTGGGCGCCGGACGGCGCGGACCACAGCTCCCGGCCGCTCTTCGCGTCGATGGCCACCACCTCGTTGGGCGGGCTCTGCGTGTCGTCCTGGGCGGCGATGCGGTATCCGATCACGGTGTCGTCGGTGGCGCCCACCATGTGCACGCCCTGGGGCGGGATGCCCGGGCTCGTCACCGTCCACACCGGCGAGCCGTCCATGGTCCTGACACGGGTCGCGACGACACCGCCGCCCCCGCAGTACACCGCGTCGCCGTGCGCGACACAACGCAGCTCGTCGAGGACTTCCTGGCCTCCCGGCACGGTCTTGTGCCACGGCCTGAAGCCGACCGGAAGCGCGGCTCCCGACGTGACGACGTCGTTGCCCTTGTCGTTGCCGCCGTCGCCTCCGAGGCGTCCGGCGTTCAGCGCTGCCACTCCCCCGCCGATCGCCGCGACCGCGACGGCAGCGGCGAGAACGGGGCGCCAGCGGCCGCGCGGACGGCGGCCATTGAGGGTGTCGGGGCTGTCCGCGTCGGCACCGGTCGGGGCGGGAGCAGGAGTGATGGTTGACTCAGTGGCCGAGTCGTCGCCCCGAGTCGCGGCCGAGGCCTCGCCGGGAGTCTCGGCCGGGGCAGCCGACGCCAGGGCGTCCCCCGTCACCGAAGCCTGCTGAGTGATCACGTCGCGGGTGCGGTAGCGGCCCGAGTCGGGTCCGTCCGCGTCGGCTCCGCCGAGGTCGCCCGGCAGGTCCCGGAGCAGCACGAGGAGTTCGTCCGCCGAGGGGCGCCCCTTCGGCTCCTTGTCCAGGCAGGGCTCGACGACCGCGCGCAGAGCCGTCGGCACGGCACCGAGCGACGGCTCCTCGTGCACCACCTGATACGCCGTCAGGTAGGGGCTGTCCGCGTCGAAGGGTCCGCGGCCCGTCGCCGCGTACACCAGCAGCGTGCCGAGCGAGAAGACGTCCGATCCCGGCCCCACGTGACGCGGCGACCGCAACTGCTCCGGCGACATGAAGGGCGGCGTACCGATGACCCGCCCCGTCATCGTCAGCGTCTCCTGGCCCACGGCACGCGAGATGCCGAAGTCGATGACGCGCGGGCCCTCGGGCGAGAGCACGACGTTCGAGGGCTTCAGGTCACGGTGGACGACCCCCACCCGGTGGATGTCGCGCAGCGCCTCCGCGAGCCCGATGGCGAGCCTTCTCAGCTCCGCCCCGCTCAGCGGACCTTCCGCGGCGCAATGCTGGGCGAGCGTGCGCCCCTCGATGTAGGCCGTCGCCATCCACGGCTGCTCGGCCTCGGGGTCGGCGTCGACCACGGCGGCGGTGAACGCGCCGCTCACCCGCCGCGCGGCCGCCACCTCCTGGCGGAAACGGATACGGAACTCGTCGTCCTCCGCGAACTGCCGGTGAATCAGTTTGACCGCGACACGCCGTCCCGAACTCGTACGGGCCAGGAAAACCGCGCCCATTCCACCCGAGCCGAGCCGCGCCTCCAGTGGATAACCGCCGATCTCGGCTGGATCACCTTCGCGCAGCGACACCGTTCCCGACCTCCCGTTTCCCCGTACATCTCAGCCACCGCGGGCCTGCGTACCCGTCCCCGCACAAACTAGCCGCAGGGCAGTGGAGCACCGCGACGCGGGTGACGAACAGGGGGGCCTGGACCATCCCTTAGGCCGCACACCGGGAAATTTCGCTCGTCACCGCAGGTCGGACGGGCCGAGGCGAACCTCTGGCGGAGGAAGCTCAACCGGCCCTGATGGTTGGCGCGTTGTCGACGTACGTGTCCGCGAGCCCGAAAGCCGCCGGGAATCGACTCACCTGCCCCCGCAGCGCGGCCCGTTCCACGACGGCGGACAATGAGCTCCCCAAGAGCTCCGGCAGTTGAGGCGGGAGCAGAACCTCGGGAGGGGAAGCGTGACCGACACCAGCAACACCCGATCCGCCAGCGGTGAGGCGCAGGGGGCGCCACGGAGCCGACTGCTGCGCCTGACGCGCTACCTCCCCCTCGTCGCCCCCGTCCTGCTGTGGGCCGTGCCCTGCTGGGTGCTCCTGTACGGCGGCCAGCACTGGCCGCTCCCCGTCACACTGACCGGCACCGCGCTGTTCGCCCTCGGTCTGATCGGCATGCCGCTCGCGATGGCACGCGGCCACGGCCGACGCCAACAGGACGGGGCGGCGATCGTCGGTGACACGCTGCTGGGCGCGGGCTGGGTCCTGTTCACCTGGTCCGTTCTGCTCGGTGTCCTGCTGCGGGCCGCCCTGACCGTGGCGGGCGTCGGTGACGGACAGGACCGGGCGCGCGTCGTCGCCTGGGCGATCCTGGGCGTGACCGCCGTGCTGCTCGTCTGGGGTTACGCCGAGGCCCGACGCGTACCGCGCGTGCGCCGCGTCGAGGTGCGGCTCCCGCGTCTGGGAGCCGGACTGGACGGCACCCGGGTCGCCCTCATCACCGACACGCACTACGGCCCCCTCGACCGCGCCCGCTGGTCGGAGCGGGTCTGCGAGACGGTCAACACCCTGGAAGCCGACCTGGTCTGCCACACCGGCGACATCGCGGACGGCACGGCCGAACGCCGCCGCGCCCAGGCCGCCCCGCTGGGCACCGTGCAGGCCACTCGGGCCCGTGTCTACGTCACCGGCAACCACGAGTACTACAGCGAGGCCCAGGGCTGGGTCGACCTCATGGACGAGCTGGGCTGGGAGCCGTTGCGCAACCGCCATCTGCTGCTCGAACGCGGCGGCGACACCCTCGTGGTGGCCGGTGTGGACGACGTCACCGCCGAGTCGTCCGGCCTGCCGGGCCACCGCGCCAACCTCACCGAGGCCCTGAATGGCGCCGACCCCGACCTCCCCGTCCTCCTCCTCGCCCACCAGCCCAAGTTCATCGACCGCGCGGCGGACCACGGCATCGACCTCCAGCTCTCCGGCCACACCCACGGCGGCCAGATCTGGCCCTTCCACCACCTGGTCCGCCTCGACCAGCCCGCCCTCGCCGGCCTCACCCACCACGGCGCCCGCACCCACCTCTACACCAGCCGCGGCACCGGCTTCTGGGGCCCGCCCTTCCGCGTCTTCGCCCCCAGCGAGATCACGCTGCTAGTCCTCCGCTCCCCGCAAGAGTCCGCCGTTTCCTAGGACTTGGGACTTGACGGGCCGACACGTCCGCCCGGAATGGCCCACGAACCGAGGAGAGACCCTGACCACATGACCGACCCGACGCAGGACCCCCGCTTCCTCCAGAACCCGTACCCCACTTACGCCGCCACGCGGTCCGCCTGCCCGGTGCAGCCCGCACCCACCGGATCCGGCGGCCGCCCCGGCTACCTGGTGACCGGCTACGCGGAAGCACGAGAGGCCCTGGGCGACCCCCGGCTCTCCAAGGACACGGCCGCCTTCTTCCAGGGCAGGGGGTCATCACGTCACCTGCACCCCGCCGTCGCACACCACATGCTCGCCACCGACCCACCCCAGCACACCCGACTGCGCAAGCTGGTGACCAAGGCGTTCACCACGGGGGCCGTCACGAAGCTTCGTCCGTTCATCGCGCGGGTCACCGACGAGCTGCTGGACCGGTGGCCCGCCGACGAGCCGGTCGACTTCGTGGCCGGTCTGGCCGTGCCGCTCCCCGTCATCGTGATCTGCGAGCTGCTCGGAGTGCCGCAAAAGGATCGGTCCGACGTCCAGCGCTGGTCCGGAGAACTGTTCGCGGCAGGAAAACCCGACGTCATCGACGCGGCCTCGCACTCCATGGCCGACTACATGACCGGTCTCATCGCCGCCAAGCGACTGGCCCCCGGCACCTCCCTCCTCGATCAGCTCATCTCCGCCCGCGACGGAGACGACCGCCTGAGCGAGGAGGAGTTGGCCTCTCTGGCGATCCTGCTGCTCGTGGCCGGACACGAGACCACCACCAACTTCCTCGGCAACGCCCTCCTGGCCCTCCTCCAACACCCCGCCGAACGGGACCGTCTTCGAAAGAATCCGGACGAAATCCCAGCCGCGCTGGACGAGTTGCTCCGCTTCGACTCCCCCGTCAGCACAGCCACCTTCCGCTACGCCACGCGGCCCGTCACCCTCGGCGGCACCGACATCCCCGCCGACACCCCGGTCCTGGTCGCCCTCGGCGCGGCCAACCGCGACCCCCAGCGGTTCCCGTCGCCGGACCGGCTCGACCTGGACCGGGACGCCACCGCTCAGCTCGGCTTCGGCCACGGCATCCACCGCTGCGTCGGCGCTCCCCTCGCCAAGGCGGAAGCGGAGATCGCCCTGCGAGCGGTGCTCACCCGGTACCCCGGAATCCGACTGGCCGTACCGCCGGATCGGCTGAACTGGCGGCACACCCGTCTCGTGCGCGGGCTGGCCTCGCTTCCGGTGACACTCTGATGGACCCGACGACGAGCGGGTCGCGGCACGGCCCGGGAGCCACGCCGACGTCGTGCCGATCGCCGCGCGAACAACCGCGTTCGCCGCGCGAACAAAAGAAGGAGTACCGGCCATGACCGCCTTCCCCACGCCTCCGACCGTCCGGACCACCCCCGAAGGCATCCGGTGGGAACCCTCCGAGCGCTGGGTACGCGGCCGCACGGGCGGCGGCACCACGGTCGTCGACAGCAGGCGTCCCGTCCTGGTGTGGGAGCCCGGAACGCCGGTGCCTCTGTACGCCTTCCCGCGCGAGGAGGTCCGGGAGGATCTGCTCCGCCCGGCGAAGAACCCCCCGCTAGGCACCCACAGCGGATCGCGGATCTTCTACGACCTCGAGGCCGACGGCCGTCTGATGGAGAACGCCGCCTGGACCTTCCCGGCCGAAGACCTGGCCGGGCACATCGCCTTCGAGTGGTTCGCACGGGTGGGCCGGGGCCTGGAGCACTGGTACGAGGAGGAAGAGGAGATCTTCGTCCACCCCCGCGACCCGCACAAACGGGTGGACGCCATCCCGAGCAGCCGCCACGTCCAGGTATGGATCGACGGCACGGTCGTCGCCGACACCCGTCGCCCGGTGCTGCTCTTCGAGACCGGCCTGCCGACGCGGTACTACATCCCGCGCGAGGACGTACGCCTGGACCTGTTCGAGCACACCGACCACAGCACCGCGTGCCCGTACAAGGGCACCGCCGCGTACTGGTCCTGGCGGGGTGAGGGCGATGTCGGGCCGAACGTCGTCTGGAGCTACCCCCACCCGCTGCCCGCCGTCGGCGCCGTCAAGGACCTGCTCGCCTTCTACAACGAGGCGGTCGACATCACCGTGGACGGCGAACGCCTGGAGCGCCCCGTCACACCGTTCACCGAGCGGTCGCGGGGCGCGGCTTCCTGAACCGCCGCTCGGGACACGGGAATTACCCGCCGTCGAGACTTTGCCGACGCTTTACAACCCGTACCGCCCCTGTCTCGTCTCTCCGCTCGATCCATCACACAGCCGCCCGGCCACCCGCCGGACCGGCCGAGCGAAGAGAGCGATTCATGCGTCGAACAGTCCTCAGCGCCACGGCGGCCGCCTGCGTCGCCGTGCTGGCGAACACGGTGCCCGCGTTCGCCCACGGAGCGAGTGCGACCCCGACCACCCGCCCCTCCGTCACCGCCGTACCGTCCACCTCCGTCCCGTCGGCCCGGCCGAGCGCTCCGGGCGGCGCGGAGCCGAGCGCGGCCCCCAGCCGAGTACCGAGCGCCGCCCCCGCCCGTACGGCCGAGGGGGCGCCCACCCCCGTACCGTCCGCCGCCCCGGCCAGGGGACGCGGTCAGGTCGCCGTCGTGCCCAGCGGCGCTCCCGACACCGGTGTGACCACCGGTTCGAGCGACTCCGGCAACCATGCCTCCCTGGTCGGCAGCAGCGCCGTCGGTTCCCTCGTGGTGGGCGGCACGGCGGTGTTCCTCCTGCGCCGCCGACGGGCGACCGGGGCATGACCCGCTTCTCCAGGCGCGCTTTCGTCGTCGCCGCGCTGGTCCCCCTGCTCGCGAGCTGCGTCGGTCACGACGGCACCGGAGTGTCCGCGGGCCGCCCCGTCGACACGCACGCGAGCACCCCGTCCACCGCTGGTCCGGCGAACTCCTCGACGGATCCCGCCAGTTCGGCGCCCGCGCGGCTGCGGATTCCCGGGATCGGCGTCGACACCCCGGTCATGCGGCTCGGGCTGGCCCCAAGCGGCGGCGTGCAGGTGCCTCCGATCACCGCGCACGACCAGGCGGGCTGGTACGAGAACTCCCCGACGCCCGGCACGACCGGTCCGTCGGTGATCCTCGGCCATGTCACGGTCGGCGCCTACGGCGACGGTGTCTTCCGCCGCCTCGACCGGCTGCGCCGGGGCGACGGGATCACGGTGCGCCTGGAGAACGGCACGTCGGCCCGGTTCACGGTCACCTCCGTACGGACCGTCACCAAGGCCGACTTCCCGACGAAGGCGGTCTACGGCGACGTCGACCGGCCCGAGTTGCGGCTCATCACCTGCGGCGGACCCCGTACCGGCGACGGCTACCGCGACAACGTGATCGTCTTCGCCGCGTCGAGCACCGCACCCGACTGACCGGCCGCCGCCCGCACGCTCCCGGGCCGACGGAACGTACGCCGTCGGCCCGGGGTCTTCCCCGTGGGCACCCCGGACTTCCCCGGCCCGAAAGGAGCCGCAGGAAAGCCCGAAGGGCCCCGGCCCGAAGGAGTGCCCCATCCCCCCATGGAGAACGTTGAAACGGTCCCGAGAGAAGGCGGCGGCAGAGCTCTTCGCCGCGCTCTACCCGCGCCTGGCCGGCTGGTGCCGCCGTCTCGTCGACGACGACGAGACGGCCCACGAGATCGCCTCGGAGGCGTTCACCCGCCTCTGGGCCCGCTGGACGTCCGTGTCGGAGCCCCGGGGCTTCCTCTACGTCACGGCCGCCAACCTCGTCCGGGACCACTGGCGCCGCATGGAGCGTGAGCGCAGGGCCATGCGCCGCGCCACCGTGGAGGCGTCCGTCCTGCCGCCCGCCGAGCAGACCGACCCCTCGGTCCGCCTGCTCGTCCAGGCGCTCCCCGAACGGCTGCGCATACCGACCCTGCTGCACTACTACGCTGACGTGCCGATCCGGGAGGTGGCCGTGCTGACCGGGCGCAAGGAAGGGACCGTCAAGGCCGACCTGCACGCGGCCCGTGAACTGCTCCGCGCCCACCTGAGGAGAAGCCTTGACCACATTCGGTGACGACGGTCCCGACTTCGGCCCCGAAGACCCCCTCGCCGTCATCATGCGGCCGCCCGCCACACACCTCGCGCCTCCCCCGGGCCGCTACGAGGAGATCCGCCGGGGCGCGGCCCGCCGCCGCATCCTGCGCGCCGCCGTCGGCGCGAGCGCGACCTGCGCGGTCGCCGCCCTGTTCGCCGTGCCGCTGCTGCGTACGACCCACCAGGCCCCCGCGACCCCGACGGTCCCGCT
>NZ_WWIR01000129.1 GCF_009863025.1 Streptomyces sp. SID4985
GATGTACTGGGCCTGGCCGCCGTCGCGGTGCGGGGGGACCACCATCCGCCGGGCGATCTTGTTGGCGACCTCCGGGCCCTGTTCCTTGCGGACGATGTGGAGGCAGGCGTCGATCCCCGCGGCCGTGCCCGCCGAGGTGATCAGCGGGTCCTCGTCCACGTAGAGCACGTCGGGCTCGACGGTGATCCGGGGGTGGCGCCGGGTGAGCTGCTCGGAGTGGCGCCAGTGCACCGCGCAGCGGCGGCCGTCGAGGAGTCCGGCCGCGGCCAGCACGAAGACGCCCGAGCAGACACTGAGCACCCGGGTACCGCGCGCGACGGCGCGGCGCAGGGCGTCGAGCAGCTCGGGCGGGTAGTCGCGCTCCGCGTAGGTCTCGCCGGCCGGGACGGCGATCAGATCGGCCTCCTCCAGCCGCTCCAGACCGTGCGGGGTGGAGACGGTGAAGCCGCAGTGGGTGGAGAGGGTCGGGCCCTCCGCCGAGACCACGGCGAAGTCGTAGACCGGCAGACCCTCCTCGCTGCGGTCGATGCCGAACACCTCGCACACCACGCCCAGCTCGAAGGGGTGGACCCCGTCGAGCAGTACGGCCGCCACGTTCTTCAGCATGCTGCCAGTGTGCCTCGCGGCTGGCAGTAAATCGAGGGTGCGCGGCAGTCCTGCCAGTGCCGGTCAGGAGTGAAACGCAGGACAGTGGTGTCCATGAACGGAAACCAGATCGAAGGTCTCATCGGAATGACCGCCACCCTCGGCATCCTGGTCCTCCTGGTCCTGCCCTCGGTGTTCGGCATCGTGCGCGACCGGCGCGTCGACCGACAGCTCAGGCAGGCCCAGAAGGACCAGGGAAGGGAGACTCAGGCTCAGCCTCAGAAGTCCTCGTCCAGGTCCACGGTGCCCTCCACCGCGACCTGGTACGCCGACGGGCGGCGCTCGAAGAAGTTCGTCAGCTCCTGAACACCCTGGAGCTCCATGAAGGAGAAGGGGTTCTCCGAGCCGTACACCGGGGCGAAGCCGAGGCGCACCAGGCGCTGGTCGGCGACGCACTCCAGGTACTGGCGCATCGACTCGGTGTTCATACCGGGGAGGCCGTCACCGCACAGGTCGCGCGCGAACTGCAGCTCGGAGCCGACGGCCTCCCGGAGCATGTCCTTGACCTGCTGCTCCAGCTGGTCGTCGAACAGCTCCGGCTCCTCCTTGCGGACGGTGTCGACCACGTCGAAGGCGAAGGACATGTGCATCGTCTCGTCGCGGAACACCCAGTTGGTGCCGGTCGCGAGACCGTGCAGCAGACCCCGGCTGCGGAACCAGTAGACGTACGCGAAGGCGCCGTAGAAGAACAGGCCCTCGATGCACGCCGCGAAGCAGATCAGGTTGAGCAGGAACTTGCGGCGATCGGCCTTGGTCTCCAGGCGGTCCAGCTTGTCGACCGAGTCGATCCACTTGAAGCAGAACTCGGCCTTCTCGCGGATGGAGGGGATGTTCTCCACCGCCGCGAAGGCGGCCGCGCGGTCGTCCGGGTCGGGCAGATAGGTGTCGAGCAGCGTCAGATAGAACTGGACGTGCACGGCCTCCTCGAAGAGCTGACGGCTCAGGTAGAGCCGCGCCTCGGGGGAGTTGATGTGCTTGTACAGCGTCAGCACCAGGTTGTTCGCCACGATCGAGTCACCCGTGGCGAAGAACGCCACCAGGCGGCCGATCAGGTGCTGCTCCTCGGGGGAGAGCTTCGCGAGGTCGGCGACGTCCGAGTGGAGGTCGACCTCCTCGACGGTCCAGGTGTTCTTGATGGCGTCCCGGTAGCGCTCGTAGAAGTCGGGGTAGCGCATGGGGCGGAGAGTCAGCTCGAAGCCGGGGTCGAGCAGGTTCTTCGTCTCGTCGGACATCACTGGCAGGCCTCGCAGGACTCGGGGTTCTCAAGGGAGCAGGCGACGGCGTCGGGGTCGGCCACCTGCTGGACGGGGATGGTCTTGGCCGCCGGGGCCTGGCCCTGGGCGGCGCGGGCGATACGGGTCGCCGGACGCGAACGCAGGTAGTACGTGGTCTTCAGACCCGACTTCCAGGCGTAGGAGTACATCGAGGAGAGCTTGCCGATGGTCGGCGTCTCCAGGAACAGGTTCAGCGACTGCGCCTGGTCGAGGAACGGGGTCCGCGCGGCGGCCATGTCGATCAGGCCGCGCTGCGGGATCTCCCACGCGGTGCGGTACAGCGCCCGCACGTCCTCGGGGATCCAGATGAAGTCCTGCACCGAGCCGTTGGCCTCGCGCAGCGCCTCACGGGTGCGGGCGTCCCACACGCCGAGGTCCTTCAGCTCCTGCACCAGGTAGGAGTTGACCTGGAGGAACTCGCCCGAGAGCGTCTCGCGCTTGAACAGGTTGGACACCTGCGGCTCGATGCACTCGTAGACGCCCGCGATGGAGGCGATGGTGGCCGTCGGGGCGATGGCCAGCAGCAGCGAGTTGCGCATGCCGGTGGCGGCGATCCGCTCCCGCAGCGCGGCCCAGCGCTCCGGCCAGGTCAGCTCGACGCCGTAGTGGTCGGGGTGCAGCACGCCCTGGGCGGTACGGGTCTGCTCCCAGGCGGGCAGCGGGCCGTTGCGCTCGGCGAGGTCGGCGGACGCCTCGTAGGCGGCCAGCATGATCCGCTCGGCGATCCTCGTGGACAGCGCCTTCGCCTCGGGGGAGTCGAAGGGCACGCGCAGCTTGAAGAAGACGTCCTGGAGGCCCATGGCGCCCAGGCCCACCGGACGCCACTTGGCGTTGGAGCGGCCCGCCTGCTCGGTCGGGTAGAAGTTGATGTCCACGACCCGGTCGAGGAAGGTCACGGCCGTGCGGACGGTCTCGTCCAGGCGCGCCCAGTCGATGTCCCCGTCCACCACGAAGGCGCCCAGGTTCACCGAGCCCAGGTTGCAGACCGCGGTCTCGCCGTCGTCGGTGACCTCCAGGATCTCCGTGCAGAGGTTGGAGGAGTGGACCACGTTGCCCGGCAGCGCCGTCTGGTTGGCGGTGCGGTTGGCGGCGTCCTTGAAGGTCATCCAGCCGTTGCCGGTCTGCGCGAGGGTGCGCATCATGCGGCCGTACAGATCGCGGGCCGGCATGGTCTTCTTCGCCAGGCCCGCCGCCTCCGCCTTGCGGTACGCGGCGTCGAACTCCTCGCCCCACAGGTCCACCAGCTCGGGCACGTCCGCCGGGGAGAACAGCGACCACTGCTCGTCGGCGTTGACCCGGCGCATGAACTCGTCCGGGATCCAGTGCGCGAGGTTCAGGTTGTGCGTACGGCGCGCGTCCTCACCGGTGTTGTCGCGCAGCTCCAGGAACTCCTCGATGTCGGAGTGCCAGGTCTCCAGGTACACCGCCGCCGCGCCCTTGCGCCGCCCGCCCTGGTTCACCGCGGCCACCGAGGCGTCCAGCGTCTTCAGGAACGGCACGATGCCGTTGGAGTGCCCGTTGGTGCCCCGGATCAGCGAACCCCGGCTGCGGATACGGGAGTACGACAGACCGATGCCGCCCGCGTGCTTCGAGAGGCGGGCCACCTGGTGGTAGCGGTCGTAGATGGAGTCCAGCTCGTCCAGCGGGGAGTCCAGCAGGTAGCAGGACGACATCTGGGGGTGCCGGGTACCGGAGTTGAAGAGCGTGGGGGAGGACGGCAGGTAGTCCAGGCGGCTCATCAGGCCGTAGAGCGCGGCCACTTCGTCCACGGCCGGGGCACTGTCGTTCTCCGCGAGACCGCTCGCCACGCGCAGCATGAAGTGCTGCGGGGTCTCGATCACCTTGCGGGTGATCGGGTGGCGCAGCAGGTAACGGCTGTGCAGGGTGCGCAGGCCGAAGTAGCCGAAGCGGTCGTCGGCGGCCGGGTCGATCAGCGCGTCGAGGCGGGCGGCGTGCAGCGCGACGAAGTCGGCGGTGCGGTCGGCGACCAGGCCCTCGCGGTGGCCCACGGCCACGGACTCGGTGAAGCTGGTCACGCCCTGCGAGGCGGCCTCGGCGCGGACGGAGAGCGTCAGCAGCCGGGCGGCCAGCCGCGAGTAGGCGGGGTCCTCGGAGATCAGACCGGCGGCGGCCTCGGTCGCCAGCTCGCGCAGCTCGGCCTCGTCGGCCCGCGCCGAGCGGCCGCGCAGCGCGGCGGCGGCGACCCGGCCGGGGTCGGCGTCGGGAAGGTCCGCGGTCAGCTCGGTCAGGGTCCGCAGCAGCACTGCTCCGGGACCGTCGTTCTCCACCCGGTTCACCGGGGTGGCTGAAGCCGGGTCGGACGGCGCGATGGTCACGTGGGGCTCTCCCTCGCTGGGCACGGGGGCCTGGCGGAGGGCAGGGGAGGGCACGAGCGCGCACGCGTCGCGTCCACCGGCCCACTCCACGAGGCCCGGACGTCTTCAGGGCACCCGGACCGGACGGCCGGGCGCGCTGTCAGCAGGTCCTCGGACTGAAGCGGGCGTGCGCAAAGCACGCGAGTACACCGTTGCGGGACAGTTCCGGATTCGCACCGGATTCCCCTGCGGCGACAGCGAGCATGAGCATACATCTAGTGCCGCGCTGTCGTCGCACCCCCAGATGTTGTGTCTGTCGTGTGTCGCGGTGGTCTCAGAGCGTGAACTCGTAGGTAAGCAGGGCGATCTCCAGCAGGCCGGGCATGGGGTTCCAGTCCCGCTCGGGTGTGCGAACAAAGCCGAGACGCGCATAGATGCGATGGGCGGCGCGCATCGTCGGCTGAGTGGACAGCACGAGGCGTACACACCCCTCCACGGCCCGCGCGCGCTCCACGCAGGCCCGTACGAGCGCCTCCCCGGCTCCCTGCCCCCGGCCCGCGTGCGCGACCGCCAGCATCCGGATCTCGGCCTCGCCCGCACCGGCGATGTCGCTCATCGGACCGCCGGACGGGACGAACGTCACACCGCCCAGCAGCACCCCGTCCCGCACGGCCACCAGCACCTCGGCGGCGGCCGCCCGTTTCGCCACGTCCCGCAGCTCCGCCAGATACGCGTCGCCCTCCCCGAAGTCGAGGAGCCCGTCCTGGAGGTAGGCCTGTGCGGTGATCTCGCCCAGCTCCGCGTACTCGTCGGGGCGGGCCTGCCGGATGAGGAAGTCCATACCGTGAGTGTGGACGACAGCGGGCCGCCGGCGCTCTCGCGTTTCCGGCGGCCCGCAAGGGAGTTGAGCGACAGGCGGCTAGTGCGTGCTGCCCGCCGTCGCAGGCGGCAGCTCCACCTCGACGCCCGCGTCGCCCGCGTCCGCCGTGTAGTCGCCCGGCGCGGTCTCGTCCACGCCCTCGGGGGCCTTCAGGGCCTTCAGGACGAAGGTTCCGACCACGGTGACCACGACGTTCAGCACGAAGGCCGTCAGACCGATGTAGCCGATCTCGCCGATGCCCGGGATCTCCTTGGCCGAGCCGCCGAAGTGCGCCTGCGTCGGTGAGGCGACCCCGTACGCGGCCAGCGTGCCGTAGACCATGCCGACCGCCCAGCCCGCGAGCAGCGCCCAACGGTGGAACCAGCGGGTGAACAGACCGCCGACCAGCGACGGGAAGGTCTGGAGGATCCAGATGCCGCCCAGGAGCTGGAAGTTGATCGCCACCGTCTTGTCCATGGTGAGGACGAAGGCCAGCGCGCCCACCTTCACCAGGAGCGACACCAGCTTGGAGACCTGCGCCTCCTGCTTCGGCGTCGCGTCCGGCTTGATGAAGTCCTTGTAGATGTTCCGGGTGAACAGATTCGCGGCCGCGATCGACATGATCGCCGCCGGGACCAGCGCGCCGATACCGATCGCCGCGAAGGCCACACCCGCGAACCAGGACGGGAACATGTCCTCGAACAGCTGCGGGATCGCCAGCTGCCCGTTGGCCACCTTCACCCCGGCCGCGATCGCCATGAAGCCGAGCAGCGCGAGCAGGCCCAGCATCAGGGAGTACAGCGGCAGGATCGTGGTGTTGCGGCGGATCACGTCACGGCTCTTGGACGACAGGGTCGCGGTGATCGAGTGCGGGTACATGAACAGCGCGAGCGCCGAGCCCAACGCCAGCGTGGCGTACGTCCACTGGCCCGCCGGAGCCGGGACCAGACCGCCCGCGCCCGCCGTGGTGAACTTCTTGTCGGCGGCGGCGAAGATGTGGTCGAAGCCGCCCAGCTTGATCGGGATGTAGATGATCGCCACCGCGATGACGATGTAGATCAGCGCGTCCTTCACGAACGCGATCAGCGCCGGGGCGCGCAGGCCCGAGGAGTAGGTGTAGGCCGCGAGCACACCGAAGGCGATCAGCAGCGGCAGGTCCTTCACGAACCAGTTGGTGTTCTCGCCGCCGCCCACGCCCATCACGTCCAGGACGGCCTGGATGCCGACCAGCTGGAGCGCGATGTACGGCATGGTCGCCAGGATGCCGGTGACCGCCACCGCCAGCGACAGCCCCTTCGAGCCGAACCGCCCGCGCACGAAGTCCGAGGTGGTGACGTACCCGTGGCGGTGCGAGACCGACCACAGCCGGGGCAGGAAGGTGAAGATCAGCGGGTACACCAGGATCGTGTACGGCACCGCGAAGAACCCGGCGGCACCGGCCGCGTAGATCGCCGCGGGCACGGCGACGAAGGTGTACGCCGTGTAGAGGTCGCCGCCCAGCAGGAACCAGGTGATCCAGGTGCCGAACGACCGGCCGCCCAGGCCCCATTCGTCCAGCGAGTGCTCGTTCTCGGCCTTGCGCCAGCGCGCGGCCATGAATCCCACGACCGTGACGGCCAGGAAGAAGAAGACGAAGACGCCGAGCGCCACGCCGTTGACGCCGTCCTTCACTGGGACGCACCCCCGCTCTGTGCCTTGCGGGCGCGCTGGTCACGCTGCCACAGCTGGTACGCCAGCATCGTGAGCGAGGTCGAGACCAGCACCCACAGCATCTGGTACCAGTAGAAGAACGGGATGCCGATGAACGTCGGGTCCGTCTTCGAGAACGAGCCGACCCACAGCATCGCGACGAACGGCGCGAGAAGACACAGGCCTATGACGACACGCACCGGTGTCACCACCGGGGGCCTCACTTCGGGTGATTCGGACATGCCACCGCTCCGTCCCCTCGTTGATCAGCGTTGATCACTGCGTGATGCGCTGGCAATTTAGGTGACGGCAGGCGGGAGCGGAACCCCTCATCCGTGTATTGATATACCGCTGTGAGGTGCGGGGATCGGTGAGAGCGCCGCAGGTCAGTCCTGGGATCGCGGAATTCTCAGTCCACCGGCCGCTTCAGCCGGGCCACGCTGCATCGCCCCGGGGGATAACCCCCGGACCCCCAGCCGACCGGGCCCGCGGCGGGATTGTCAGTCCACAGGCCGCTTCAGACGCGCCACGAACTTGTAGCGGTCGCCCCGGTACACCGAGCGCACCCACTCGACCGGATTGCCCTCGCGGTCCAGGGAGTGGCGGGACAGCATCAGCATGGGCAGGCCCACGTCGGTGCCGAGCAGTCCGGCCTCGCGCGGGGTGGCCAGCGAGGTCTCGATGGTCTCCTCCGCCTCGGCGAGATGGACGTCGTAGACCTCGGCGAGCGCGGTGTAGAGCGAGGTGTACTTCACCAGCGAACGGCGCAGCGCGGGAAAGCGCTTGGCGGAGAGGTGGGTGGTCTCTATGGCCATCGGCTCGGCGTTGGCCATGCGCAGCCGCTCGATGCGCAGCACGCGCCCGCCCGCGCTGATGTCCAGCAGCCCGGCGAGCCGGTCGTCGGCCGTGACGTACCCGATGTCGAGGAGCTGCGAGGTCGGCTCCAGGCCCTGGGCGCGCATGTCCTCGGTGTACGAGGTCAGTTGGAGCGCCTGGGAGACCTTGGGCTTGGCGACGAAGGTGCCCTTGCCCTGGATGCGCTCCAGGCGTCCCTCGACGACCAGTTCCTGGAGGGCCTGGCGGACGGTGGTGCGGGAGGTGTCGAACTCGGCGGCCAGCGTGCGCTCGGGCGGGACGGGGGTGCCGGGGGGAAGCGTCTCCGTCATGTCCAGCAGATGCTTCTTGAGGCGGTAGTACTTGGGCACGCGCGCGGTTCGGACGGTCGCGCCGGCCTCGTTCTCCGCCCTGCTGACATCGGTGCTCATGCTCTGCCTTCCCGGCTCCGGACGCCGAAAGCGACCGACGTCCATCGGCCACGGCCCACATCGTGGCACGGCCGCGCGCGACCCGTTCCGGCCCGCACGCTCCGTGACTTCCCTGTATACCGTCGCTACTTCTGCTGGTCTAGTCCACGCCGCGTTTCCTGCCAGTGGTCCACCGGAACTGGTCCGTCCGATCTGTCGCTTGAGCAATGAAAGGTCCCTGCATATCTCGGTCGCATCACGGACGCCCGTGGCCCGCAGGAACACCCTTGACATGCTCATTGGCGTGGGTCAGGCTCCCGGTGCTGGTCTACACCATTGGTCCAGTTCCCGGTCCCACGGGTGGTACGGCGCGCAGCCGTGCGTCGCGGGGGAGGCAGGGGGGTGGGTGGCGTCCCTTGAGGAGGGTGGCGTGAAGCGCAGACTGACAGCCGCGATCGGCATCGCGGGCATGATCGTCTCGGTCGCGGCGTGCGGGAGCGAGAACGACAACAAGGGGGCGGACGCCAAGGAGCTGACCGTCTGGCTCACCGTCGACGCCCAGAACAACTGGCCCGAGCTGGTGAAGGAGGCCGACGCGGCCCTCGTCAAGGCGCACCCCGGCCTGAAGGTCAAGCACGAGTACTACGGCTGGCCGGACAAGAACACCAAGCTCGACGCCGTCCTCGCCACCGACAAGGCCCCCGACGTGGTCGAGATGGGCAACACCGAGATGCTCGGCTACATGGTCAAGGGCGCCTTCGCCCCGCTGGACGCGGGCAAGTTCACCCAGTCCGCCGACTGGCTCGACGGCCTCAAGGCCTCGGTGACGTACCAGGGCAAGACCTACGGCGTGCCGTACTACGCGGGCGGCCGGGTCGCCACCTGGCGCAAGGACGTGGCCGCCGCGTCCGGCGTCAAGGCGGTCCCGAAGACCTACGCCGAGCTGACCGCCGACCTGGACAAGATCCAGAAGAAGAAGGGCGGCAAGTTCAGCGCCTGGTACCAGCCCTCCCGCGACTGGTACGCCGCCATGTCCTTCGTCTACGACGCGGGCGGCGCCATCGCCAAGGAGAGCGGCGGCCAGTGGAAGGCGAGCCTGTCCTCGCCCGAGTCCCTCAAGGGCCTGACCGAGTTCAAGACGGTCCTCGACAAGTACATGCACGGCGACAAGACCAAGGACGAGTCCGACCGTCCCATCGTCTTCGGCCAGGGCAACTCCGCCATGATCTTCGGTGCCGCCTGGGAAGGCGCGACCGCGGCCGACCCGAAGACCGACAAGGTCGGCGGGCTCAAGGACAAGCTCGAGAACTTCGTGATGCCCGGTCCGTCCGGCAAGAACATGCCGGTCTTCCTCGGCGGCTCCGACCTCGCCGTCCCGGTCAAGTCCAGGGCCCAGGGGCTGGCCGCCGAGTGGATCGCCGCCTACACCGGACCCTCCGGGCAGAAGGGCCTGATGGCCAAGGGCAACCTGCCCAACAACAAGTCCGACCTCGCCACCCTGAAGAACGACCCGGCGACCGCCGTACCGGCCGTCGCGGCCGAGTCCAGCTGGTTCGTGCCGATGGCGCCCGGCTGGGGCCAGGTCGAGAAGGCGCAGATCCTGCAGAACATGCTGCAGAGCATCGGCACCGGCAAGCAGTCGCCCGCGGACGCCGCGAAGCAGGCCGATGCCGCGATCGACAAGGTCATCAACAGCAAGTGACCCGAGCGCGGAGCACACCGGCCCCGGACCGCTTCGGGGCCGGTGCCCGCGCACTTTCCGTCGCACGGGAACTTCCCGTCGCACGGGAACCGGCCGCCGCCCACCCGGGCGCGCGGCCGCCCGGGTACGCCCAGACCCACCGCGCGGCCGCCGCCCGCGTACGACCAGAGGGACCGCTGAGGAGCGCGCGATGAGTGCCGCAGACACGACCACCCCGGCCAAGGTGCCGCCACCGCCCCAGGCACCGCCCCCCGCCGCACCGGACAGAACGCGCCGGCCCGGCGCGAAGGGCGACGCGACCACGCCCTGGCTGCTGCTCGCGCCCTGTCTGCTGGTCCTCGCCCTCGTCATGGGCTACCCGCTGGTCCGGCTGGTCACCCTGTCGTTCCAGAAGTTCGGCCAGTCCCAGCTGTGGGGCTTCCAGCCGCCGGAGTCGGTGGGCCTGGACAACTTCTCGGCGGTGCTCGGGGACGGCGAGTTCTGGCAGGTCGTGCTGCGCACGCTGATCTTCGCGGGCGGCTCGGTGATCCTCACCATGGTCCTCGGGATGCTGATCGCGCTGCTGCTCCAGCGGGTCTCCGGCTGGGTCCGCACCCTGGTCAACATCGTCCTGGTGGCCAGCTGGGGCATGCCCGTCATCGTCGCCACCACCGTCTTCAAGTGGCTCTTCGACTCCGACTACGGCATCCTCAACGCCCTGCTCAGCAAGCTCCCCGGCGTCGACATGGTGGGCCACAACTGGTTCGCGAGCGGACCGCAGGGGCTCGCGGTCATCATGCTCCTGGTGGTCTGGGGCGCGGTGCCCTTCGTGATCATCACGCTCAGCGCCGGACTCACCCAGGTCCCCAAGGAACTGGAGGAGGCGGCCAGGCTCGACGGCGCGGGCGCCTGGGGCGTCTTCCGCCATGTCACCCTGCCGATCCTCAAGCCGGTCCTCGTGATGCTCACGACGCTGTCGGTCATCTGGGACATGGGTGTCTTCCCGCAGGTCTTCGTGATGCGCGGCGGCCACCCCGAACCCGAGTTCCAGCTGCTGACCACCTACTCCTTCGACCGCGCCTTCGTGGTCAACGACTACGCGCAGGGCTCGGCCATCGCTGTCGTCACCATCCTGCTGATGCTCGCCGTGGTCGCCGTCTACATGCGCCAGATGCTGAAGATCGGAGAGGTCGAATGAGCGCACCGGCTTCCCACGCCCCCCGCCGCCGCACGGCCCGGTTCGGCTGGAACGCCCTCGGCCTGTTCGTCTTCGTCTCGCTCGGCTTCCCGGTCTACTGGATGCTCGACACGGCCATCAAACCGGCCAAGGACGCCATCGACCCCGACCCCAGCCTGCTGCCCACGGGGTTCACCCTCGCCAACTTCCGCCGCGCGCTGGCCATCGCGGACTTCTGGGGCCCGGTCGGCCGCAGCCTCGTGGTGTCCGTGTCCGTCGTGCTGATCGGCCTCGTCGTCGGCACGCTCGCCGCGCTCGCCATCTCCCGCTTCGCCTTCCGCGGCCGCAAGGTCGTCATCGTCGGCATCCTCGCGGTGCAGATGGTCCCGCTCGTCGCCATGATCATCCCGGTCTTCCTGCTGCTCAACGACCTGGGCCTGTACGACAGACTCCCCGGCCTGATCATCACGTACCTGACCCTGATCCTCCCGTTCACGGTGTGGACCCTGCGCGGCTTCATCGTCAACATCCCGCGCGAGCTGGAGGAGGCCGCCATGGTGGACGGCTGCTCGCGCACCGGTGCCTTCCTGCGCGTGGTCTTCCCGCTGCTGGCCCCCGGCATGGTCGCCACCTCGGTCTACGGCTTCATCCAGGCGTGGAACGAGTACCTCTACGCCCTGATGCTGCTCAGCCAGGAGCACCAGACGGCCACCGTGTGGCTCGGCAACTTCACCACCAAGAACGGCACCGAATACGCCCCGATGATGGCCGGCGCCACCATGATGGCCGTGCCGATCGTCGTCCTGTTCCTCATCATCCAGCGCAAGATGGCCGCGGGCCTGACCGCGGGCGCCGTGAAGGGATAACGCCACCGATGACGACACTCGCCCGCGGCAGCGACACCCTCACCCGGGACGCGCTGACCGTCCTCCAGCCCGGCTTCACCGGCACCACCGCCCCCGACTGGCTGCTGCGCCGCCTCGGCGAGGGCCTGGCCTCGGTCGGCCTGTTCGGCCGCAACATCACCTCGCCCGAGCAACTGTCCGCCCTCACCGCGCAGTTGCGTACGGAACGCCCCGACGTCCTGGTCGCCATCGACGAGGAGGGCGGCGACGTCACCCGCCTGGAGGCCCGTACCGGCTCGTCCTTCCCGGGCAACCACGCCCTCGGCGCGGTGGACGACGTGGAGCTGACCCGCGCGGTCGCCCGGGAACTGGGCCGCCGCCTGGCCGACTGCGGGGTCCACCTCAACTGGGCCCCCTCCGCCGACGTCAACTCCAACCCCGCCAACCCGGTCATCGGTGTCCGCTCCTTCGGCGCCGACACCGACCTGGTCGCCCGGCACGCCGCCGCGTACGTGAGCGGCCTCCAGTCGGCCGGGGTCGCCGCCTGCACCAAGCACTTCCCGGGTCACGGCGACACCGCCGTGGACTCCCACCACGCGCTGCCCCGCATCGACGTGGACGCGGACACCCTGGACCGCCGCGACCTCGCCCCCTTCCGGGCGGCCATCGAGGCGGGCACGCGCGCGGTGATGAGCGCCCACATCCTCGTCCCCGCCCTGGACCCGGACCGCCCGGCGACCCTCTCCCGGCCGATCCTCACCGGTCTGCTGCGCGGGGAACTCGGCTACGAGGGCCTCATCGTCACCGACGGCATGGAGATGCGCGCCATCTCCGGCACCTACGGCATCGAGCGCGGCAGCGTCCTCGCCATCGCCGCCGGTGCCGACGCGATCTGCGTGGGCGGCGGCCTCGCGGACGACGAGACGGTACGACGGCTGCGGGACGCGCTGGTCGGGGCGGTGCGCTCCGGCGAACTCGCCGAGGAACGGCTCGGGGACGCGGCCCGCCGGGTGCGCGAACTGGCCGCGTGGGGCACCGGGACGGCCGGGGCCGGCACCGCGCCGGACGCCGGG
>NZ_WWIR01000130.1 GCF_009863025.1 Streptomyces sp. SID4985
AGAGGTCCTAACAGAAGCCGTTGATCATGTGACTTTCGGATTGGCTGGTCGTTGGTCCGATCGTGGGGAAACGTCAGTCGCGGCCCTGGATCGTCTCGGACGAACTGTGGTCGCTCATCGAGCCGTTGCTGCCCGTGCCGGGTCCGAAGCTGGTCGAGGGCAGACCGCGAGTCCCGGACCGGCAGGCGCTGTGCGGGATCCTGTTCGTCCTGCACACGGGCATCCAGTGGGAGTACCTGCCGCAGGAACTGGGCTTCGGCTCGGGCATGACCTGCTGGCGGCGCCTCGCCGCGTGGAACGAGGCCGGCGTGTGGGACGAACTGCACCTGGTGCTCCTGAAGAAGCTGCGGGCGGCGAACAAGCTGGACTGGTCCCGGGCGGTGATCGACTCCTCCCACGTCCGGGCCGCTCGACGGGGCCCAAAAGCGGTCCCAGCCCGGTCGATCGCGCACGGCCGGGCAGCAAGCACCACGTTCTCACCGACGGCCAGGGCATCCCGCTCGCGGTGTCGCTGACCGGTGGAAACCGCAACGACGTCACCCAGCTGATGCCCCTGCTCGACAAGATCCCGGCGGTTGCCGGCGTCGTCGGCCGCCCCAGACATCGACCCGACACGCTGCTTGCCGACCGCGGCTACGACCACGACAAATACCGGCGCCTACTGTGGCAGCGCGGCATCCGCCCGGTCATCGCTGAGCGAGGCGTGCAACACGGCTCTGGCCTGGGCATTTTCCGCTGGGTCGTCGAGCGCACCATCGCCTGGCTGCACGGCTTTCGCCGCCTGCGGATCCGCTGGGAGCGACGCGACGACATCCACGAGGCCTTCCTCGGTCTCGCCACCTGCCTGATCACTCACCGACACATCCAACGCCTTTGTTAGGACCTCTTACTCGGTGAGACTGGTCGGGATCGAGCGGGCCCACGCCTGACCCACGCCGCTGATCCGTCCGGCCCTGCTGCGCGATCGGCAAAGCGTGAAAACTGGATGATGCGGAAAGAGCAGGGGCGCTAGCGTGCGCGCATGGATCTTGAACCTGGAAAGACCGTGCCCGTCGTTCCCGTTCCTCTCGATGCCGAACTTCAGGTCGCTTATGACGCCTACCTGGCGGAGGAACCGGACTTGGCGCCGATGAGCCTCGAAAAGCTGTCGGTGATCCGCGCGGCGGAGGTCGACGCCGCGGTGGCGGCGCTCGAGGACCTCAGCCAGGGCGGGCGCTTCACCGTCTTCCAGCTTTCGGTGCCCGGCCTGGACGGCGCCCCCGAGATCCCGCTGCTGGTGTGCACACCCTCCGATGCGCCCGCATCGCGGCCGGCGCTCTACTCCATACACGGTGGCGGCTTCTACGGTGGCGATCACCGCACCGGGCTCGACCAGATACTCGAGACGGCCGAGCTGTTCGGGGCCACGCTGATCTCGGTCGGCTACCGGCTCGCGCCCGAGCATCCCCACCCCGCCCAGATCAACGACGCTCACGCCGGTCTGCTGTGGGTCGCCGACCACGCGGACGAGCTCGGCATCGACCCGGAGCGCATCGTCGTCACGGGCTTCAGCGCCGGTGGCACCCTCGGCGCCGCGCTCGCTCTGACCGTGCGCGACAAGGGCGGTCCCCGCCTGCTCGGCCAGCTGCTGATCGCCCCGCTGCTCGACGACCGCAACGACAGCGCCTCGGCCCTGCAGATGGACGACGTCGAGCTCTTCGACCGCAGCCGCAACAGGTTCGCCTGGAGCTCGTTGCTCGGCGACCTCCACGGCGGAGCCGACGTGCCGCAGTACGCTGCGCCCGCCCGCGCCACCGACCTGGCCGGCCTGCCGCCCACATTCCTCGACGTCGGCTCCGCCGAATGCCTGCGCGATGAGGTCCTCGCCTACGCCGACCGGATCTGGCAGGCCGGCGGCGAAGCCGAGCTGCACGTGTGGCCCGGCGGAATCCACGGTTTCGACCGGAAAGCCCCCGAGGCGCGGATCAGCAAGGCCGCTGTCGCGGCACGCCGCAACTGGCTGGAGCACCTTCTCGCCACCAACTGACGGTCTCCTCCGGCGGTAGTCGGTCGCGGGACGGGCAGAGCCCGGTACCGAGATAGACGATTGGTGGAGTACCGATAGTTCTGGGACTGCTCGGCCACCGTGTGGTCGCGGGTGGGCACCATGGTGCCGTCCACGAAGAGCACGGTGTCCTTGCGGAACCGCTTGCGAGGCTGAAGCGCCAGCAGCGGACCGACGCTGGAGGAGGACGGCCGCATCACCCTGGGCATGGTCTCCGCCCCTGCCCTGGGCCGTCGGTGGTGGGCCAGGCCAGACTCGGGCTCCTGGACAGGGCCAGGCCCCTCCACCCCGGACGCACCGGCACACCGGTTGGCTCTCACCGAAGGCGGAAGTGCCCAGAACGCAGCCATCGGCATCCGGCCACCTCCGTCCAGACTGAACCAGCGGGGTCCGGCACCTGCCATGGCGCTCTTCTCGTCGCGACCGGTCAGGTGGACGCCTTCCTCCTCCTGGGAGCCGGTCCGTGGGACATCGCCCCTCTGATTCCCATCGTCCAAGAAGCGGGCGGCACCTTCAGCGACCTCGCCGGTCAGCACCGGACCGACACCGGAGCCGCGCTTTTCGCGCGCCCCGGACTCCATCAACAACGCCTGGACATCGCCGTCGTCGACAAGCCTTAGCAGCCGCTGAAGCCAGTTCAGCCGTCCTCTCTCAAGAGATCCGCGCACTTCTCACCGATCACCATCGTCGTGATGCACGGGTTCACCGAGATCAGGTCCGGCATCACCGAACCGTCCGCCACCCGCAACCCCTCGATGCCCTTGACCCGCAGCCGTGGGTCGAGGGGAGCCGCGGGGTCATGAACCCCGCCCATCCGCACCGTGCAGGACGGGTGGTACACCGTGTTGTGCGTGCGGCGGATGTACTCCAGCAGCTCGTCATCCGTCCGCACATCCGGGCCGGGCGCCAGCTCCGCCCCCGCCCACCCCGCCAGCGCGGGCTGCTCCGCGATCCGTCGGGCCAGCCGCAGCCCGTACGTCATCACCCGCACATCGTGCTCGTCGGTGAAGTAGCGCGGGTCGACCACCGGCTTGTCGCGGAAGTCGGGGGTGCGCAGCCGTACCGTCCCGCGTGAGCGTGCCCGCGTGACATTGGGCGTCAGGCAGAACGCGTTCTCCGAGGTCGGGTAGCCCCAGCGGACCGTGTTCATGTCGAAGGGGACCGAGCCGTAGTGGAACATCAGGTCGGGGCGGTCCAGGCCGGGTTCGGTGTCGTAGAAGATGCCCGCCTCCCACCACTGGGTGGAGGTGGTGGGCATGGGGTGGCGGGCCTCCCACATGATGACGCCCTCGGGGTGGTCCTGGAGGTTGGCGCCGACGCCGGGGGCGTCCACGGCCACCTCGATGCCGACTTCGCGGAGATGGGCGGCCGGGCCGATGCCGGAGAGCATCAGCAGCTTGGGGGAGTCGATGGAGCCGCAGGAGACGATCACCTCGCGGCGGGCGCGCACGGTGCGGGTGTGGACGAGGTCGGGGGCAAGGCACTCCGCGCCCACGCACCGGCGCCCCTCCAGGAGCAGCCGCTTGGCCCGTACCCCTGTGCGCACCTCCAGGTTCGGCCGCTTGCCGAGCACCGGGTGGAGGTAGGCCACGGAGGAGGACTGGCGGATGTTGTCCTCGTCGGCGTTGATCTGGAACCAGTTGGCCCCGCGCACCACCGTGCGGCCCGAGTTGAACGGCACCGTCGGTATCCCCGCCTGCGCGCACGCCTTCAGCAGGGCCGTGCCGCACGGGTCGGCGCCCTTGACCGTACGCAGCCGGACCGGGCCCCCGCGGCCATGGTGGTCGCCGGGCGCGTCGTTGTCCTCCACGCGCCGGTAGAGGGGGAAGAGGTCGGCCGCGCCCCAGCCCGTACAGCCCCGGGCCGCCCAGTCGTCCAGGTCCTCGGCCGGGGCCCAGAAGGCGATGCAGGAGTTGTGCGAGGAGCAGCCGCCGAGGACCCTGGCCCGGGCGTGCCGCAGGAAGTCGTTGCCGTTCTCCTGCGGCTCGACCGGGTAGTCCCAGTCGTAGCCGGACTCCAGCAGTCCCATCCAGCGCTCCAGCCGGAGCACGTCGTCCACGCCCTCGTCGCTCGGGCCCGCCTCCAGCACGCACACGGTGACGGCCGGGTCCTCCGACAGTCGCGCGGCGACGACGTTGCCCGCCGTGCCGCCGCCGACCACCACGTAGTCGAACGTGTCGCCGCTCATCGCAACAGCCCTTCCCTGGAGTGGATTTCAGTCGGCAACGGGTGTGCCCGGAGTCGTGTCCGGAGCGGTCTCCTCCAGCCGGTGTCCGGCGAGCACTCCGGTGCGGTGGCGCTGGACGAACCAGTAGTAGGCGAACCCGCCCCCGGCGATCACGGCGACGAACAGCACCGCGCCCCAGCGCAGATACCAGTGGTACGGCGCGGTCGCGTTGTAGACGGCGGCGCGCGGCCAGAGCAGGTTGAGCGTCATGCCCGCGCCCCACACCACCGCGACCACGTTGACGAACAGCCCCCAGCGGCCCAGCGAGAACTTGCCGTCACCGGCGGGCTGCCACCTGCCACGAAGCCGCGCGACCAGCATCGGCGCGGTGACGCCCAGATAGGCGAGGTAGATCATGACGATGCCGATGCTGGTGACGACCGTGAAGATCTGCGGCTGACGGATGTTGACCACCAGGATCGCCAGCGCCAGGACGCCGATGAGCACGGCGGGCAGCACCGGGGTCCGGAAGCGCGGGCTCACCCGGGCCAGCAGCGCGGAGCCGGGCAGGTTGTTGTCGCGGGCCATCGCGAAGGCCAGCCGGATCGCCGCCGTGTGCACCGCGAGCGCGCACACCGTCACCGCGATCAGCACGCACCACAGCATCGCCTTGCCCGCCGTCGGCCCGAGCACGTCGAGCACCACGTACTGGAGGCCGTCCGTGGACAGCTTGTCGCCCTTCAGGCTTGACACGCTCATCAGCGCGAGCAGCAGCACCAGACCGCCGAGGACGAAGGAGGCGACCACCGCGCGGACGATGGCGCGCGGCGCGTTGCGCGAGGGGTCCAGCGACTCCTCGCCCAGCGAGGCCGCCGTGTCGAATCCGTACATGACGTACGCCGACGCCAGCGAGGCCACCAGGAAGGCGCCGAGATATCCGGCGCCGTGGCCGGAGCCGGTGCCGTTCGTCTGCAGGACGACGCCCGGTCCGCGCGTGATGTGGACGGC
The DNA here is from genome assembly GCF_009863025.1 of Streptomyces sp. SID4985. Taxonomy (GTDB): domain Bacteria; phylum Actinomycetota; class Actinomycetes; order Streptomycetales; family Streptomycetaceae; genus Streptomyces. The sequence continues at coordinate 5,220 of NZ_WWIR01000130.1, forward strand.
GAACGCGATGACCAGCACCACGCTCGCGATCAACTCGATGAACACGCCCGCCGCGTTGATCGTGGCCATCAGCCGCACCCCGAAGGCGTTGACCAGCGTGGTGAACAGGATCAACACGGCAGCCAGGATTACCGCGTTGGTCGCCACGTCATAGGTGCCCGTGCCGTCGCCCACGAACTGGAAGGTGGACGAGATCTGAGGGAGCGTCAGTTGATAGGCGAGCGCGACCGCCGCGATGGACACGATGGAGGCGATCAGCATCATCCATCCGGCCAGCCAGCCGAGGTGCCGATTGCCTATCTTCTTCGACCAGTTGTAGACCGACCCCGCCACCGGATGCCGGGCGGCCAGCTCCGCGAAGCACAGGGCGACCGCGAACTGGCCCAGGAACACCATCGGCCACGACCACCAGTAGGCCGGACCACCGCTGCCGTAGCCGAAGTAGAAGAGCTGGAAGGTGCCGGTCAGGATGGAGATGTAGCTGATCCCGGCGGCGAAGGTGTGGAAGTTGCCCAGTGTGCGCTTGAGTTCGGGCCGGTAGCCGAACTCGGCCAGCTCGGTGTCGTCGTGGTGGTGCGAACCGGACGACGGCTCGGTGGTGGTCATTGAGGCGGACTCCTGGTGGGCCTGGAGAGGAGGAAGTGGCGGAGGAGATACCCGTGAATTCGCTTTTCAATCAACGGAGTTGGCGTCCAGCGCTGCCAGCAGCCACGCGTGGAAGCCGCCGATGTGGTGCTCGCTCGGCACCAGCACCCCGCCCGCCCGGTAGGCGCGCGAGGACATCGCCGGCTGGGTGCGCTCGCACGCCGCGAAGTCCTGCTCGTTGACCCGGTGGAACAGCTCCACCGACTTCGACACGTCCGCCCCGGACGCCACCACCTCCGGCGCGTACAGCCAGTCGCACTCCACCACCGTGCGGTCCTCGGCCAGCGGGAACATGCGGTGCAGGATGACGTGGTCGGGCACGAGGTTCACGAACACCGTCGGCTTGACCGTGATCGCGTAGTAGCGGCGGTCCTGGTCCGCGCTCACCTCGGGGAGCCTGCCGAAGCCCGCGCTGCCGTCCACGGTGAAGCCCTCGACCCCGGTGGCGAACTCCGCGCCGTGGCCCACGTAGTACTGGGCCGCGTAGCCCTCCGCGAACTCCGGCAGTACCTCGGTGAGTTCGGGGTGGATCGTGGCGCAGTGGTAGCACTCCATGAAGTTCTCGACGATGAGCTTCCAGTTGGCCTTCACGTCATAGGTGACGCGCCTGCCGAGGGCCAGCCGCTCGGTGCCGTAGTGCTCGATGGCGGCCCGGTCGCCGAGCCGTTCGACCGCCGCGTGGACCACGGTGTCCTCGAAGGAGGGCGGCTCGTCGGCCAGACACACCCAGGCGTAGCCGAGCCATTCGCGCAGGGCCACCTTGACCAGGCCGTACCGGTCCCGGTCCACGTCCGGCATCTTCACCAGGTTGGGCGCGGCTATCAGCCGGCCTTCGAGGTCGTACGTCCAGGCGTGGTACGGGCATTGGAGGTTCCGGCGCACCTGCCCGGACTCCTCCGCGCACAGCCGGGCGCCCCGGTGGCGGCACACGTTCAGGAAGGCCCGCAGCTCGCCGGTGCGGCTCCGGGTGACGACGACGCTCTCGCGGCCCACCTGGACCGTGCGGTAGGCGCCGGGGCGGTCCAGGTCGGCGGCGCGCACCACGCACATCCACATCGACTCGAACAGGGCCGCCTGCTCGCGCCGGAAGACCTCCGGGTCGGTGTAGTAGCCGCCGGGGAGGGTGGCGATCAGGCTCGGCGGGAGGGAACCGGCCGGGGAGATCGGGGTCGTCGTCACGGGCGGTCTCCTCGGTCGGGGGCGGCGGGCGTGGCGGTGCGGTTGGGCGCGGCGGTTCGGCCGGGTACGGCCGTGAAGCGGGCGGGGTCGAACAGGCCGATCGGGTGCGCGGTCTCGCCGGTCAGCGCCAGGTCGGCCAGGATCTCGCCGACGACCGGCACGAACTTGAAGCCGTGCCCGGAGAACCCGCAGGCCACGGTCACCGACCCGGGGTGCGCGGGATGGCGGGCGATCACGAAGTGCTCGTCGGGCGTGTTGGAGTACATGCAGGTCGCGGCCTTGAGGAAGGTGCCCGGAAGGTCCGGGATGCAGCGCGACATGTGGTCCGCCATCGCCTGCACCTCGTGCTCGTGCACGGTCCGGTCGATGGTCTCCGGGGTGGTGACCTGGCCCTTCCTGAAGAAGGCCACCTTGGCGCCGAGTTGGGGCCCGTCGATGGCCGGGAAGCCGTACACCTGGACGCCCCGCGCGTCCTCCCAGATGTAGACGGGGTGCCGCTCGGGCACGAACGGCTCCGTGCCCCCCCTCGGCTGGAACCAGTACATGATCTGCCGCTCCACGGTGACCGGCACCCCGAGGTCCGCCAGCAGCTGGGGTGCCCAGGCGCCGGGGCAGATGACCAACTGCCCGGCCGTGTACGACGCGCGCGCCGTGTGCACCCGTACGCCGTCCCCGTACGGCTCCCAGCTCAGCACCGGCTCCTCGAAACGCAGGTCGGCGCCGTGTCCGGCGGCCAGTTCGAGGTGGGCGGAGACCATGGTCTCGGGGCGGACCAGGCCCGCCTTCGCCTCGTACAGCGCCACCTCGTCGTCGTACGGGTTCAGGGTCGGGAAGCGGCGGCGGATCTCCTTGGCGTCCAGCAGCTCGTGGGGCAGATCCCACTCGGTGGCCGAGCGCAGGGAACCGGCGACGGTGCGCGAGTCGGGCGGCCCGACCATCACACCACCGCACAGGGTCGCGATCTCCCGGCCGGTGGCCCGCTCCACGTCCTCGTACAGCTCGTAGGCGCGCAGCAGCAGCGGTACGTACGCCGGGTCCTCGAAGTACGACTGGCGGGTGATCCGCGAACCGCCGTGGCTGGAGCCCCGGTTGTGCGCCGGGCCGAACTTCTCCAGGCCGAGCACGCGGGCGCCGCGCGCGGACAGATGGTGGGCGGCGGCACTGCCCATGCCGCCGAGGCCGATGACGATCACGTCGTGAGCGGGGGACACGGTGCGGACCTCCTGAGGGGGACGTTTCAGCGGCGGGCCGGTCGTGGGTGCGGTCAGCGGCGGAGGCGGCTCATCCCGGGATCGAACAGCGGCTCCTCGGCGACCGTCGCCGGAAGCTTCTCGCCGAAGTACTCGATGTGCACGCCGGTGCCCGGGGCGAGCCCGGCCGGCAGCCAGGCGTAGGCGACGCACCGGCCCAGCGTGTAGCCGTAGCCCGCGCTGGTCACGTAACCGGCCGGGACGCCGTCCAGGTGCACCGGCTCCTTGCCGAGGACCACCGCGGCCGGGTCGTCGAGCAGCAGCGGGGTCAGCGTGCGGGTGGGTTCCGGCCGGGCGCGCAGGGCGTCCTGCCCGGTGAAGTGCTCCTTGTCCATGCGGACGGCGAAGCCGAGGCCCGCCTCGTACGGGGTGTCTTCGCAGGTCATGTCGGTACCCCAGGCGCGATAGCCCTTCTCCAGCCGCAGCGAGTTGAAGGCGGAGCGGCCCGCGGCGATCACACCGAGGTCGCGGCCCGCCTCCCACAGCCTGTCCCAGAGCCGGAGCCCCAGGTCGGCGGTCGTGTACAGCTCCCAGCCGAGTTCCCCCACATAGCTCAGCCGCAGCGCCGTGACCGGCACGTGTCCGAGGTGCGTCCGCTTGGCGCGGAAGTAGCCGAACCCCTCGTGGGAGAAGTCGTCGCCGGTCAGCGGCTGGACCAGGTCACGGGCGAGCGGGCCCCAGACGCCGACGCAGCAGGTGCCGGAGGTGATGTCCCGGATGTGGACGTCGTCCGGGGCGTGGCGGAGGAGATGGTCGAGGTCGGCGGGGGAGTTGGCGCCCACCTGGAAGTGCTCGGGGCCCAGGCGGGCGACGGTCAGGTCGGAGCGGATGCCGCCGGACTCGTCCAGGAGCAGGGTGTACGTGACCGCGCCGGGCTTCTTGCGGAGGTTGTTGCTGGTCAGGCGGTCGAGGAAGTCGAGCGCGCCGGGGCCGGTGACCTCCAGGCGGCGCAGCGGGGTCATGTCGTAGAGGGCGACGCGCTCACGGGTGGCGCGGGCCTCGGCGGCGGCGATGGGGGACCAGTGGCGGGCGGCCCAGTCGTCGCGCGCCGGAAGCTCCCCGAGTCCCGCCACCAGCGGCGCGTTCGCCTCGTACCAGTGCGGGCGCTCCCAGCCGCCGCCCTCCAGGAAGTACGCGCCCAGCTCTTGCTGGCGTGGGTAGAAGGGGCTCACACGCAGCGGCCGTGGCCGCTCCATCGGCTGGAGCGGGTGGATGACGTCGTACACCTCGACGAACTGCTGTGAACCGCGTTCACGGACGTACGCCGGTGAACGCTGCGCTTCCTCGAATCGCGTGACATCGCAGTCGTGCACGTCGATCGACGGCCGCCCGTCAACCATCCACTCGGCCACCGCCCGCGCCACACCGGCCGAGTGCGTCACCCACACCGCCTCGGCCAGCCAGAACCCGCGCAGCTCCCGGGACTCCCCGAGCAGCGGCATCCCGTCCGGGGTGAAGGAGAACACCCCGTTGAACCCGCTCTCGATCTCCGTCCCGCGCAGCGCGGGCAGCAGTCGCCGGCACTCCGCCCAGCTCGGCGCCCAGTCCTCCTCGGTGAACGGGTACGAGGACGGCATCTCCCGGCCCGCCGCCCGCGCCTCGTGGTACGGCGGCACCGCGAACGGGTCCACGGGCAGCGGCCGGTGCGCGTACGAGCCGATGCCGATCCGGTCGCCGTGCTCGCGGAAGTACAGGTCGGCGTCCTGAAAGCGCAGGATCGGCCGCGTCGCCTCGGCGGAGGCCCCGCTCAGCTCGGGCAGCGGGCGGGTCCGCGCGTACTGGTGCGCCAGCGGCTGCAGCGGCACGTCGACCCCGGCCATCCGGCCCACGACCGGACCCCAGAACCCGGCCGCCGAGACGACGTGGTCGGCCGCGAAGAAGCCCCGGTCGGTGTGGACTCCGGTGACCCGGCCGTCCTCCCGCGCGACACCGGTCACCGTGTGCCGGTCCAGGAAACGGGCACCCCGCGCGACCGCCCGGTCCAGCTGCGCGCGACACGCGAGTACCGCGCGGGCCAGCCCGTCGCCGGGGGTGTGGAAGCCGCCGAGCACCACCGACTCGTCGAGCAGCGGCCAGAGTTCCTTGCAGCGGGCCGCGCCCACCACCTCGCCGGACACGCCCCAGGAGGCGGCGAAACCGGCCCGGCGATGCAGGTCGGCCAGGCGTTCCGGGGTGGTGGCCAGTTCCAGACCGCCGACCGGCTCGAAGCAGGGCACACCGGCCACGTCGAGCGAGGAGAACTTCTCGACGGTGTACGCGGCGAACCGCGTCAGCGTCCGCGACGGACCGGTGCGGAAGACCAGCCCGGGTGCGTGGGAGGTCGAACCACCGGGCGCGGGCAACGGCCCCTGTTCCAGCACGGTGACGTCCGTCCAGCCCCGCGCCGTCAGCTCGTCCGCGAGGGAACAGCCGACGATCCCGGCCCCGACGACGATCACCCGGGGCGTCACCTCGTGTGGCACGACAGGCTCCTCTCCTGTTGCGCAGTGCACGATGGGTTGCGTGATGGGGAACATAGTGAGAACGCCGTCACGGGGCCGTCAAGGGGCGCGCGTTAAGCCTTGGCAAAAGGAATCCGATGGCCGAAACCCGCCGGACACACCACCGCGCGGGGCCGGAAATCCCTGCCCCGCGCGGGTGTTCGCCAATCCGGACGACGCTACGTCAGAAGCCGTATCCCATCCGGCGGGACAGCTCGGCGCCCGCCGCCACCGTCCGCTTCGCCACCTCCGGCAGCCGGTCCGCGTTCAGCCGGTACACCGGCCCCGACACGCTGATCGCCGCGATCACCTTGCCGTCGTGGGAGCGGACCGGCGCGGCCACGGCGGCCAGGCCCAGCTCCAGTTCCTCGACCGTCATGGCGTAGCCCTGCTCCACGACCGCCTCCAGCTCCGCCCGCAACATCGTCGCGCCGGTGACCGTGCGCTCGGTGTAGCGGTGCAGCGGGCGGGCGAGCAGGCCCTCGCGCAGGGTCGGCGGCAGGTGGGCGAGCAGCACCTTGCCGCTGGAGGTGGCGTGCAGGGGGGTGCGTCTGCCGAGCCAGTTCTGCGCGGTCACCGCGGCGGTGCCGCGGGCCTGCATGATGTTGACGGCCGCGTCGTCGTCCAGGACCGCGATGTTGACGGTCTCGCCCAGCTCGTCCGCCGCCTCGCGGCAGACCGGGACGCCCTCCTGCGAGATGTCCAGCCGGACGGCCGCCGCCCCGGCCAGGCGCAGCACCCCGGCGCCGAGGTAGTACTTGCCCCGGTCCTTGGCCTGGGCCACCAGACCCCGGTTCTCCAGGACGCCGAGCAGCCGGAACGCCGTGGACTTGTGCACGTCCAGCTCGTCGGCGATCTCGGTGACCCCGGCCTCGCCGTGCCGGGCCAGGATCTCCAGCACGCTCACCGCGCGGTCCACCGACTGCACCGCTCCGGCGCCGCCCCGGCC
>NZ_WWIR01000131.1 GCF_009863025.1 Streptomyces sp. SID4985
GGTGACCGTCCGGGACGGCGCCCGCACCTGGCAGGTCCTGGCCCGCCCGGTCCGCGCGGGCAGCGCGCGCGGCACGCTCTGGGTCTTCGCGCCCGACACCGCCAGCCGCGCCCAAGTGCGGCTGGTACGGCGCCGGGTGGTGCTGACCGCGCTGCTCGCCGCGCCGCTGTCCGGGCTGCTCGCCTGGGGGGTCGCCGGGGGCGCGAGCGCACCGCTGCGCCGCCTCACGCGCCGTACGGCCGGGCTGGATCCGCGCATCAGCGGGGACCGGCTCGGCCAGGAGCGCACCGGGGTCACCGAAGTGGACGAGCTGGCCGCCACCCTGCGCACCGTCCTCGCCCGCTACGACGAGCAGGCCGCGCGCACCGCCGAGGCCCTGGACACCGCCCGCTCCTTCTCCTCCGCCGCCGCGCACGAACTGCGCACCCCGCTGATGAGCATGGGCACCAACCTCGACATCCTCGGCTTCCCCGGCCTGCCCGACGGCGACCGGGACGAGGTGCTGACGGACCTCCGGCTCGAACACGCCCGGCTGCTCGGCCTGTTGGTGATGCTGCGGGAGCTGGGGCGCGGCGACCTGGTGGAGGCGGAGACCTTCGCGCCCGTGGATCTCGCGGACGTCGCCGACGCGGCCGTGGCCGAGGCTTGCCGCCGGGACCGGGGCGCCGAGATCACCCTGGACGCTGAACCGGGACTGTCCGTGCACGGCTGGGAGCCGGGGCTGCGGCTGCTCCTGGACAACCTGCTCGCCAACGCGCTGGCCCACGGCCGCGACACGACGGGCGCCGCCCGCATACGGGTGAGCGCGCACCGCTTCGGGAACGACGCCGTCCTCGCCGTGACCGACCGGGGGCCCGGCATACCGCCCGAGGCGCGGCAGCGGGTCTTCGAGCGGTTCCGGCGCGGCCCCGACAGCACGGGCTCCGGCCTCGGCCTCACCCTCGTCGCCCAGCAGGCGGCGCTGCACCGGGGGAGCGTGGGTGTCGCCGACGGCCCGGACGGCACGGGGGCGCGCTTCGAGGTACGGCTGCCGCTCGGGGGACCGGGGCGGCCCGGCCGCCGGGACTGGCTCATCGGCACGGCGGAGCACGGCGTCACGGCCGGGACGAACCGGTCACAGGGTTTCCCCAAAGAAGCCTCCTAGCTTCTCCTCCGACGGACGGCCGAGTCGGCCGCCCCGCAAGCGAAGGAGAGGCACATGCACATACGACCGCAGGCCCGCACCCTCCTGGCCGGACTCGCGGCCGCGGCACTCCTGGCGGGCACGGCGGGAGTCGCCTCGGCCGGCGACGCCACGCCCACCCCGAAGGCCGCCGGGCCCACCGGTGACGGCGCCCAGGCGCTGTGCAAGCGGGTGCCGAAGATCGACCGGCGGCTGGACCGCGCCCTGGAGCGGCTGGACGCGGGCGTGGCCCGGCGCGGCTCGGTGGCCCGGCTCCAGCAGCGCGTGGACAACGCCAAGAAGGCGGGCCACTCCGAGATCGCCACGTTCCTCCAGGACCGGCTGGACTTCCGCACGTCGCTGCGGACCAGCCTGGAACAGCGCCAGAAGGACCTGGACGCGGTCAAGGACTGGTGCGCGAAGAACGACGACGGCAAGGCGGGGAGCTGATGCGCACGGCCCGGCGGACAGCGGCGGCCGTACTCCTGACGGCGCTCGCGGCCCTCGCCACCGGCTGCGGCCACGACGACGCCGCGACGACCCCGGGCACCGGGGGCTCGTCGGCGGCCGCCACCTCCGCCCCGTCCGGCTACGCGGACATGGAGAAGAAGGTCGACGCCGCCGAGTCGGCGGCGGCCGCGGCGGACCGCGACGCGACGAGCGACGCGGACAATTGACGCCCTCACCTGCGTGAACGCAGATGATTCCGGTCAGCACCGCTACGCGGTGCCTCCTCGGGTTCCTGCTTCACGGGTCCCTGCCACCCGGAGGTGGTCTTACAAGGCCTCCACAGGCCTGACTTCCCGCCCGTCCGGCGGTAGGTCCGCCAACTGTGTTGTCGGACAAGGCGACGTTAGCAGTGACGCTGCGCCCCTACGGGCCGCCGTGGCGAGAATGCCCCACACCTCCGCCCTGAGGGTGGAGCACTGGGCAAGTGTGCGGTAGCGGCGGGGGAGAGGGCCGGGACACCTGGGGTGCCCCGGCCCCTTCGGCTCCCGGCTCAGCGCTCCCCGCCCGGCACCCACAGCACGTCCCCGGTCTCCTTGTTCGCCGTGCGGGCCAGGATGAACAGCAGGTCGGAGAGGCGGTTGAGGTAGGTCGCGGTGAGCGGGTTCATCGCGTCGCCGTGCACTTCGAGCGCGGCCCACGTGGACCGCTCGGCCCGCCGTACGACCGTGCACGCCTGGTGCAGCAGGGCCGCGCCCGGGGTGCCGCCCGGCAGGATGAACGACCTCAGCTTCGCCAGCTGTTCGTTGAACCGGTCGCAGTCCGCCTCCAGCCGGTCCACGTAGAACTGCTCGACCCTGAGCGGCGGGAACTCCGGGTTCTCCACCACCGGCGTCGACAGGTCCGCACCCACGTCGAACAGATCGTTCTGCACCCGGGTGAGGACGGCCACGATCTCCTCCTCAAGGCCGCCCAACGCGATCGCCGTCCCGATCACCGCGTTCGCCTCGTTGGCGTCGGCGTACGCCGAGATCCGCAGATCCGTCTTGGCGACCCGGCTCATGTCCCCGAGCGCGGTGGTGCCCTTGTCGCCGGTCCTGGTGTAGATACGCGTCAGATTGACCATGCGGCCAGCGTAGTTACACCCCGGCCCTGCGGAACACTCGTGTGCCCACCGCCACGGCGAGCACGGCGAAGCCCACGGCGACGAGCGAGCCGTACAGCATGTGCGCGCTCGCGTACCGGCCCACATAGGCGTCGCGCACCGCGTCCACCAGATAGCGGAACGGCACGAGGTGCGAGAGCAGGTCCAGCCAGCGGGGTCCCAGCGTCATCGGCAGCATCAGCCCGGACAACAGCATCGAGGGCACCGTCAGGGCGTTGATCAGCGGGGCGAACTCCTGCGGGGTGCGCGCCTTCATCGCCAGGGCGTACGACAGCGAGGCCAGCGCCACCGTCAGCAGGGCCACGAAGGCGAAGCCGGCCAGGATGCCCGGCAGCGGTGCCCGCAGCCCCAGTACCAGCGCGGCCAGCACCAGCAGGACGGCCTGGAGGACGAGGACCGTCGCGTCCCGCAACACCCGGCCGAGCAGCAGCGCGAGACGGCTGACCGGGGTCACCCGCAGCCGCTCCACCACCCCCTGCGCGTTCTCCGTGATGAGGGCGAATCCCGCGAACGAGGCGCCGAACAGCGCGAGTTGGAGCAGCAGTCCGGGCACGAGCAGCTGCCAGGAGCTGCCCCGGCCGCCGAGCGGCAGACGGGTCAGCAGCGGGCCGAAGAGGAACAGATAGAGCAACGGCGTCAGCAGTCCGAAGAGCAGCCCCACCCGGGAGCGCAGGGACTGGCGCAGGGAGCGACCGTAGACGATGGCCGTGTCGTGCAGAAGCATGGGGAGTCCTAGACGGCTACGGGAGCGGAGTCGGCCGGGGCGGGCCCGCGGCCGGTGACGGCGAGGAAGGTGTCCTGGAGGGTGGCGTCGAGCGAGCCCCCGTACTCCAGCTTGAGCACGGCCGGGGTGCCCTCGGCGGCGACCACGCCCCGGTCGACGATGACCAGGCGGTCGGCGAGGGCGTCGGCCTCGTCCAGGTAGTGGGTGGTCAGGAACACGGTCGTGCCGTGCTCGTCGCGCAGTCGGCGGACCAGGTCCCACAGGTCGGCGCGGCTGCCCGGGTCGAGACCGGTGGTCGGCTCGTCCAGGAACAGCACCTTGGGCCGGTGGGTGAGCGCCATCGCGATGTCCAGGCGGCGGCGCTGGCCCCCGGAGAGCGCGCCGGCCTTGCGGTCGAGCAGGTCGGTGAGGTCCAGCTCGCGGGCGAGTTCCCCGGCGCGGGCGGTCGCCTCGGCCCTGGACAGCCGGTACAGCCGCCCCTGGGTGACGAGTTCCTCGCGCACGCCGACCTGCGGGTCGGCCCCGCCGGACTGGGCGACGTAGCCGCAGGCCCGGCGCACCCCGGCGGGGTCGGTCACCAGGTCGTGCCCGGCGACGGTCGCCGCGCCGCCGGTGGGCTTCAGAAGGGTGGTGAGCATGCGCAGGGTGGTGGTCTTACCCGCGCCGTTGGGGCCGAGGAAGCCGAGGATCTCGCCCTCGCGCACGGTGAGGTCGACGCACCGTACGGCCTCCACGGGTCCTGTCTTCGTACGGAAGGTGCGGGCCAGTCCGGCCGCGCTGATGACTGCTGCCATGCCCACAGAAAAACAGAGAGACCCTAAAATTGCAATGACCCCAAATTTCAAGAGACCCCACTCAGGGAGGGGTCGATCTACGATGACGGCATGGCAGAGGGGCTCAGGGAGCGGAAGAAGCGCGAGACCAGGCAGCGGATCTCGGACATCGCCACCGGACTGTTCCTGGAGCGCGGCTTCATGGCGGTGACGATGGCGGACGTGGCCGAGGCGGCCGACGTCTCCGTGAACACGGTCTACAACTACTTCCCCGCCAAGGAGGACCTCTTCTTCGACCGCGCCGACGGCCTGGTCGACCGGCTCACGCGCTGGGTGCGCGGCCGCGACACGGGGGAGTCGGCGGTGGCCGCCGTGCTGCGCGAGCTGCGCGGCGAGGTCGAGGCCGTCTCCCCCCGGGTCGGCCTGACCAAGGGCTACGACCGCTTCATGCGCGTCGTCCACGAGGCGCCGCCCCTCAGGTCCCGGCTCTGGTCCTTGCAGCAGGAGATCCAGGACCACCTGGCGGCGGCCCTGCGCGAGGAGACGGGCGCCGCCGACGGCGATCCCCGGCCCGAGCTGATGGCCGGACAGATCTGCTGGGTTCATCAGACGGTGTTCGCCGCCATCGGGCGCGCCATGCTCGCCGGCCGCGAACCCGACGAGGTCTCCCGTGAAGTGCTGGTCCTGCTGGACGACATCGAGGAGCTGCTGAGCGAGCAGGTCCTCAACTACGCGATCCGCCAACCCCGCTGACCCGGCCACCCGTCAAAGGGTGCGAAAGCGTACGCATTTGACGCCCCGTGCCGGTCCCACCGGAACGTGACGGGTGTCTCACGCCCTGAGACCGTGACACGCGTTACTTACGGTCCTCATGGCCGCGCCCGGGCGCTAATCTCCGCCGGAGAGGAACCATAAACAGCGCGTAAGGGGTGTGGGAGTGGCTGGGAAGCTCGCCGTCATCGGAGCCGGGCTCATGGGGTCCGGGATCGCCCAGGTCGCCGCTCAGGCCGGCTGGGACGTCGTTCTGCGCGACGTCACCGACGAGGCGCTCAAGCGGGGGACCGACGGCATCCGGGCCTCGTACGACAAGTTCGTGGCCAAGGGCAAGCTCGACGCGGCCGACGCCGAGGCCGCCCTCGGGCGGATCACCCCGACCACCGACCTGGACGCGGCCGCCGACGCGGACATCGTGGTCGAGGCCGTCTTCGAGAAGCTGGAGATCAAGCACGAGATCTTCCGCGCGCTCGACAAGATCGTCCGGCCGGACACCGTGCTCGCCTCCAACACCTCCGCCATCCCGATCACCAAGATCGCGGCCGCCACCGAGCACCCCGAGCGGGTCGTCGGCGTGCACTTCTTCTCGCCGGTGCCGATGATGCGGCTCGTCGAGCTGGTCCGGGGTTACAAGACCAGCGACGAAACCCTCGCCACCGCGCGGGAGTTCGCCGAGTCGGTCGGCAAGACCTGCATCGTCGTCAACCGCGACGTCGCCGGGTTCGTCACCACCCGCCTGATCTCCGCCCTCGTGGTCGAGGCCACCAAGCTCTACGAGTCCGGCGTCGCCACGGCCGAGGACATCGACCTCGCCTGCAAGCTCGGCTTCGGACACGCCATGGGCCCGCTGGCCACCGCCGACCTCACCGGCGTGGACATCCTGCTGCACGCCACCGGCAACATCTACACCGAGAGCCAGGACGAGAAGTTCGCCCCGCCGGAGCTGATGCGCCGGATGGTGGACGCCGGTGACATCGGCCGCAAGAGCGGGCAGGGCTTCTACACGTACTGATCCGTACTGACGCGGTACCGGGTCGGAACCGACCCGGTACCGACCCCCGTACCGATCCGTACACATCCGGACAGGCACCCCTGGAGTATCACCCTCGGGGGTGAATTCGGTATCGGTTCGCTTACAAAGAGCAACCGCTCTGCCACTCACACAGTCAGACGGTGCACAGCACCGACACGGAGTACGCCACTCGCACTCAACGGGGAGCGCATATGTACATCAGGGGCGACCACGCCGAGCTGGTCGTCGGGGGGCGCCTCGACGTCCGCAGCGCGGCGGACGCCCGTACGGCCCTGCACGCGGCCGTCGACCACGGGATCGGCGATCTCGTGCTCGACCTGTCCGAACTGGACTCCTGGGACGCCACCGGGCTCGGGGTGATCATGGGCGCCCACCGGCGGGCCGGCCGCTGCGGCCGCCGTCTGGTGCTGCGCCATGTGCCGGCGCAGATGCAGCGGCTGCTGGTCGCCACCCGGCTGCACCGCATCCTCGCCATCGAGGGCGGGATCGGCGTCGAGTCGCTGCCCCGGGTGTGACCCCCGGGCAGTAACGGTCCTGCCGTCGCGCGTGGTTCACCGCGGGAAGCCGCAAGGCCGGACACGGACGCCCAACCGCACGTCGGGGGCATTCCTCACCGGACCGTGATCTCTCGGACCACCGGGCACCCCGCTCTGTCGCGGATGCCGTCCGAAGGTTTAAGGTTCGGTCGCCCGCTGCCTCGTATCCCTTCGAGCGGGCCCGGACCAGAAGCGACAGCGCGATGTGCGGCAGGCCGGTGGGGGCCGAGACAGGGCACACGACGCTTTTGGGGAGAACCCATGGACCCGATCACTCCGGGAACCGAGGAGCACGACCGGGCGCCAGGCCGCAGGCCGCCCCGCGACTCCCTCACCGCCCACCTCGTCCAGAGCGCCCCGGCCCTCGCCCGTACGACCCGGATCGTCTCCGGTGACTTCCTGCTGACCGTCAACCCCGTCGACGGCAGCGAGATCGCGCCCGTCCCGCCCGGCACCCCGGGCGCCGGTACGCCCCGCAGGCGCAGCGCCGAGGAGCGCGCCGAGGCCGAGTACGCCGCCCTGCCGCCCGGCGCCGAGGAGTCCGAGGTCGAGCTGCTCGCCCGTCAGGAGGTGCGCGAGAGCCTGGTCCAGCTGCTCACCCGGGGCCGCTCCGTGCGCCTGACCGGCCCGGCCGGCGCCGGCCGCACCTCCCTCCTCGACCTGGTCGCCGAGGACTGCACCGACCTCGCCCCCGACGGCGTGGTCCGCCTCACCGGCGCCCACCGCACCGCCGACGACCTGCTGCGCGACCTCTTCCACACCGTCTACGACGCCCCGCACCGCCACCCCGAGCCGGACGAACTGCGCACCCTGGTCAAGGAGATCGGCGCCGTCGTCGTCGTGGACGACCTGGAGTTCGGCGGTGCCTCGCTCTCCGGCCTCCTCGACGCCACCCCCGAGTGCGCCTTCCTGCTCGGCGCCACCCCCGACATCCCCGCCCCCGCCGCCGACCTGGAGGTCGAGGAGGTCGAACTCCCCGGCCTGGACCGCGCGGCCAGCATGGAGATCCTGGAGCGCACCCTCGGCCGCGCCCTCACCGAGGAGGAGTCCAACTGGGCGGGCGACCTGTGGTTCGAGTCCGAGGGACTGCCCCTCAGATTCGTCCAGGCGGGCGCCCTGCTCCGGCAGCGCGAGCAACTCCGCGCGGGCGCCGGGGTGGTGGACGAGTACGGCGTCTTCGAGGACGTACGGCCCCCCGCCGAGGCGGTGTTCGGGGTACCGGTCGAGGAGGACGAGGCCGAGGAGGTCCCGCTGCCCTCCCTCGGCGAGGCCGCCGCCCCCGCCCCGCTGCTCGCCTCCCGGCTCAGCTCCTCGGCCCGCGCCACGCTCCGCTTCGCCGTCGCGCTGGAGGGCGAGGTGCCCCACCAGGCCCATCTGCCCGCGCTGGTGGGCGACACCCACGCGGACGCCGCGCTCGCCGAGCTGTCGGCCTGCGGCCTGGTCTCCCGCGCCGGTGCCCGCTACCGGCTCGCGTCCAGCGTGCGGGTCCAGCTGGAGGCCGCCGGATACGGCGACGACGCCGCCGAACGCGCCCTCACCGCCGCCCGGCACTACGCCTGGTGGGCGGGGCACCCCTCGGTCGCCCCGGAGCGGGTGTGCGCCGAGGCCGACGCGGTGCTCGCCGCGCTCGCGCTGCTCGCCCCCGCCGTACGGCAGCAGACCGAGGGCGAGGGGAACGAGGCGGAGGCGGAGGAGAACTGCGCGGTACGGCTCGCCCACGCGGCCTGCGCCGCCTTCGCCGCCGGACTGCACTGGAACGCCTGGCAGCGCACCCTGCGGGTCGGCACCGAGGCCGCCCGGCTGGCCGGTGACACGGCCGAACAGGCTTACTTCCACCACGAGTTGGGCGTACTCGCGCTGTGCGAGGGCCAGTTGGACCGGGCCCGTACCGAGCTGGAGGCGTCCCAGGGGCTGCGGGCCGCGCTCGCGGACAAGCGCGGCACCGTCGCGGGCCGCCGCGCGCTCGCGCTGGTCGCCGACCGCGCGGGTGAC
>NZ_WWIR01000132.1 GCF_009863025.1 Streptomyces sp. SID4985
GGCGCGGGCGACGACGACGCGGCGCGCGAGGCGGCCGTGGAGGGGGGCGCGGAGGGCGCGGTCACCGCGTAGCCGCGGGTATGCGGTGACCGCGGGTACGCGAGGGCCGCCGTGCGGGGACCACTGGTCCGGTCCCGCACGGCGGCCCTTTTTTCTGCCGCTTCCCTGTCCCGTGTCCGCGTCTCAGCCCAGGCGGCTGTCCAGCCACTCCAGGACGTCCGGCGTCACCTCGTCGGTGATGTCGGCGAACTCCTCGTGCCGCTCCAGGAACTTCGCGACGTACGGGCAGACCGGCACGATCCGCTTGCCCGCGGCGCGCACGTCGGTCAGCGCCTCCTGGACCAGCCGGGACGCGAGGCCCTGTCCGGCGTAGGCGTCGTCGACCTCGGTGTGGTAGAAGACGCGCTGGTCCTCGCGGTCGAGGTAGGCGGTCAGTCCGGCGCGCTCGCCGTCGACGAGGATCTCGTAGCGGTGCCTGGCGTCGTTGCGCTCGACGGTGGGGGTGGGCTGGGTCATGGGGGTGCCTTTCGGGAGGGTGCTTACGCGGAGGCCGACGGGAGTCAGGGGCGCGCCGGGTTCCTGCGTGGTCTGAGGGCGGCGTTCGGCAGTTCGGGGGCCGGGAGCCGCTCCCCCGGGTATCCCTCGACGGCGCCGAAGCGGGCGGACGCGCTCTGCCACTCCTCGCGGGCCTTGACGATGTCCTCGTGGCCGCGTCCGATGAAGTTCCACCACATGACGATCTCCTCCTCGAACGGGGTGCCGCCGAGCAGGACGGCCCGTGCGAGATCGTCGGTGCCGTTCGTGAGCGTGAGGGTGTCGCCGCCCGGGGGCAGGTGGCCCAGTTCGGCCCGGCCCAGCGGCGTGCCGTCCAGCCGCAGCTCCCCCTGGTCGACCAGGAGGCCGTGCTCGAAGGCGGGGTCGACGGCGAGGGTCAGGGTGGTGCGCGGCTGGAGGACGATCTCGGCGCCGAGCAGGGGCGTGAAGGTCCGCACGGGTGAACTTCCGACTCCGGGAAGGTCCCCCAGGAAGACCCTGATCACGGCGCCGTCGACCCGTACGGGCTCGGGGACGTGATGCCGGAAGTCGCGTTCCGTGTCGCGGTGCTCCTCCGGCAGGGCGACCCAGAGCTGGACGCCGTGCAGGACGGTGGTGCCCGGGGTGGAGACCTCCGAGTGGCAGATGCCGTGGCCGCCGGTCATGAGGTTCAGTTCGCCGGGCCGTACGAAGGCGTGGCTGCCCAGGCTGTCGCGGTGCTCGATCTCCCCGCTGAACAGCCAGCTCACGGTCTGGAGACCGGTGTGGGGGTGCGGGGCGACGTCCATGCCGCCGCTCACGGAGACGTCGTCGGGGCCGTAGTGGTCGGCGAAGCACCAGGCGCCGATGGTGGTCCGTCCGCGCTGCGGCAGGGTCCGGCGGACGGTCATGGCGCGGGGGCCGCCGAGGGGTACGTCGCGCGGGGTCAGTACGTCGACCCGCCTGTCTTCGCCATTGCTCACGCCGGGCGCCTCCCGCCAAGTTTTGTTCTACGTTCAACTACATTGGTCATCATAGGGCGCCCGCCCCAGCGGGTACACCCCACTAGGGGGGGGATCCCTGACACCTGGCTCGACGCACTTCCGAAAGGCCCGTCGCATGACTTCCCCCCACCGCCCCACTTCTTCCCAGCTCGCCTACGACGTGGGGCTGCTGGTCATCCGGCTGGCGGCCGGCGTGATCCTCTTCACGCACGGCACGCAGAAACTGTTCGGATGGTTCGGCAGCGGCGGCGGCCTGGACGCCACCGGCCACTTCTTCACCATGAGCGGCTATCCCGCCGGTACGACCTTCGCCCTGATCGCGGGCCTCACCGAGACCCTCGGCGGCATCGGCCTCGCCCTCGGCCTCCTCACCCCGCTCGCGGGCGCCGCCGCCCTCGGCACGATGATCAACGCCCTGGCCGTCACCTGGGACAGCGGCTTCTTCGCCCCCAACGGCTTCGAATTCACCCTGCTCCTGGCCGTCGTCGCCCTCGGCCTGACCCTGACCGGCCCCGGCCGCATCGCCCTGGACCGCTTCGTACCCGTCCTGCGGAACCACCGGCTGGCGTACGGCGTGGCGGCGGTGATCCTCGCGGGGGCGGCGTCGGCGGTGGTGCTGATCATCCGGGGCTGACCAGCCAGGAGGGCCCTGAATGCCGGGGAGGGAGGAGGCCCTGACGGACCTCCTCCCCCGGGAACGCGTGTCCGACTCAGTGCTGTTCGGTCCACTTCCGGTACAGGCCGATCCGGTCCTCGCCGATCCGCGCGCGCCGCTCGGGGGCGTCGATGCCCAGGTTCTCGGACGGCGCCGCGCACAGCACCGCGACCTTGCCGACGTGCTGGTTGGTCTGGACGGCGCGGGTCGCCTCACCGGCGGCGTCGAGGGGGTAGACCCGCGACAGGGTCGGGTGGATCATGCCCCGGTCGATCAGCCGGTTGGTCTGGACGGCCTCGTGGTAGTTGAAGCCGTGGGAGCCGATGATCTGCTTCAGCCGCATCCACAGGAAACGGTTGTCGTACTCGTGCCGGTAGCCCGTCGACGAGCCGCAGGTGACTATCTTGCCGCCGCGCTTGGCGACGTACACCGAGGTGCCGAAGGTCTCGGCGCCCAGGTACTCGAAGACGATCTGCGGGTCTTCCCCGACCAGCGAGCGCACGGCCTCGCCGAGGACGCGGCCCGCCTTGGGGTGGCGGAAGCTGCCTTCCGGGAGGTCGAGTTCGGACCGGTTGATCACATGCTCGCAGCCCTGCGCGCGGACCAGCGCGGCCTTCTCCGCGGAGCCGACCACCGCCACGGGTATCCCGCCGCCGTTCTTGACGAACTGCACGGCGTAGGAGCCCAGGCCGCCGGTGCCGCCCCAGACGAGGACGACGTCGCCCTGCCGCATCCGCGCGCCGTGCCCGCCGACCAGCATGCGGTAGGCGGTCCCGGCGCACAGGGTGCTGGCGGCGGCCTCCTCCCAGGACAGATGCGCGGGCTTGGCGACCAGCTGGTTGGCCTTGACCAGGCAGAACTCGCCGAGCGAGCCGAAGTTCGTCTCGAAGCCCCAGGCGAGCTGGGTCTCGGTGAGCATCCCGTCGTCGTAGGAGGCGTGGTCCTCCTCGTCGACGTAGGACGGCGAGATGACGACCTTGTCGCCGACCTTCCAGTTCTTCACCCCGGACCCGACGCGGACGATCACGCCGGAGCCGTCGGAGCCGACCTGGTGGTACGGCAGGTCGTGGCGGCCGCCGTGCCAGCCCTGCTTGCCCAGCTTCTCCAGGAAGGCGAACGTGGGGACCGGTTCGAAGATCGCGGACCATACGGTGTTGAAGTTGATGGCGGCCGACATGACGGCGACGATGCACTCGTCCGGGGCGGGTTCCGGCATGGCGACCTCGCCGACGTGCAGGGACTTGCGCACGTCTTTGTCGGTCTCGCCCTCGAACATGCCTGCCTCGTCCTTGAGCAGGTAGGCCGCCCGGTAGGACGACGGCAGGTCGATGGCGAGCAGTTCCTCGGGGTCGGCACCGGCGATGACGGCCTGGAGCAGATCAGACACTGGACAGTCCTCTCGAGGGGTGCGTGTGATGTGGGCGGTGGTGGGCGGCCCGGTGTGCGCCGCCGGTCAGACGAGCGTCTCCCGGACGGCGTCCGCGACCCCGTCCAACTGCCTGACGAGGTAGAAGTGGCCGCCGTCGAAGACCCGCAGATCGAAGGCGCCGGTGGTGTACCGCGACCACCGCCCTGCGTCCTCGGGGGTCACCTTGGGGTCCCGGTCGCCGGTCAGGGCGACCACGGGGGTCTTCAGCGGTGGGCCCGGACGGTGCCGGTAGCTCTCGATCGCCTTGTGGTCGCTGCGCAGTGAGGGCAGCGTGAGTCTGAGCAACTCCTCGTCCGGAACTTCCAGTTCGGTGCCCGCGAGCAGCGTCATGGTCTTGACGAGGGCGTCGTCGTCGAGGAGGTGCACCTGTTCGCCGCGCCGTCCGTCGGGCTCACCCCGGCCGGAGACGTACAGCTTCAGCGGCACGGTGCCGCGCTCCTCCAGCCTGCGGGCCACCTCGTAGGCGAGCACGGCGCCGAGGCTGTGCCCGAACAGGGCGAGCGGGCGGTCGGTCCAGGGGAGCAGCTCGGCGGTGACCAGGTCGGCGAGGGTGCCCAGGTCGTCGACGCACGGCTCGCCTCGCCGGTCCTGCCGCCCGGGGTACTGGACCGCGAGCACGTCCACCGTGGGCGCGAGGGCGCGCGAGAGGGGGAAGAAGAAGCTGGCGGAGCCTCCGGCGTGCGGCAGCAGCACCAGCCGTCTCCCGGCCGCGGGTGCCGGATGGAAGCGCCGTATCCAGGCGCTGGTGGGGGCTTGGGTGGGCATGTGCGGGTACGGCCTTTCGTGGGAGGAGGGCGGGTACGGCCCCTCGCGCGAGGTGGTGACGACGCGGGCCCGGCTCATGGGGCTGCCGGGTCGGGGGCTGCCGGGCCCGTGGGCCTCGGGGGCTCGAAGTAGCCCGCCCGCGTGAAGAACTCGACGTGTTTGCGGAAGAGTTCGCGGTCGGCGGGCGGGCAGGTGATGCCGCTGCCCGCCAGTGCCGCCGCCGTCTCGCTGTCGTCGACGGGCGGATAGAAGGTGTCGGGGTGGGCCGCCATCACCTCGAAGGCGTCGAGCAGCGGCAGGAGCGCGTTCTCGGGGTCGGCGATCACGAGGTCGCGCCAGGTGTCCAGGTCGCGTTCGGGCAGCGCGTATCCGGTCGCCCGCAGTTCCCGGACCATCTCGCCGAGGGTCAGGCCGTCGTGGCTGCACACGTGGAAGGTGCGGCCGCTGTTCGCGTCCTGCCGGGAGAGGTGCAGGATCGCGGCGCTGGTGTAGCTCACCGGCATCAGCCGGAAGGTGACCGGGATGTCGCCGGGCACCGCCCCCGCCTGGAGCATCCCCTTCAGGCTGAGCCAGACGAAGTCGCGGGCCTGGCAGGCGCCCGTCTCCGCGTCACCGGCGATCAGGTCGACGCGGTACACCGACACGGGCAGACCGCGCTCGCGGGCGAGGCCGATGATCTGCTCGGAGACCCACTTGCTCTGGGTGTAGCCGGTGGGCAGCGTCCCGCCCGGCCCGGTCGGGTCGGTGGTCCGCAGCGGCACACCGCCGGTGTCCCGGCCGACGTACACGCCCAGCGTGGACACATGGTGCACGGGGACCGTGCGGTGCCGGGCGGCGAGGCGCAGGATCTCCTCGGTGCCGCCGACGTTGGCGGCGCGTACGACGGCGTACGGCCGTACCCAGTTGACGGCGGCGCCCGCGTGGTACACCGCGTCGACCGTGCGGGCCAGGGTGTCGAAGTGGTCCGGGGTCAGGCCGAGGGACGGCTCGGCGAGGTCGCCGACGACGACCGAGAGGCGGTCCTCGTCGACGGCGTCCCGGATGCCGTACCAGTCCAGGTTGGCGTGCAGCCTGGCCCGCGCGTCGGCCTCGTCGCGCCCGCGCACCAGGCAGTGCACCCGGGCCGAGGTCGTACGCATGAGGTCGCGCAGCAGATAGGCGCCGAGGAAGCCGGTGGCACCGGTCAGCAGCACCTCGCGCGGGTCGGCGGCGACGCGGACGACCTCGGCGGCGGGCCTGATGTCGTCGG
The DNA here is from genome assembly GCF_009863025.1 of Streptomyces sp. SID4985. GTDB lineage: Bacteria > Actinomycetota > Actinomycetes > Streptomycetales > Streptomycetaceae > Streptomyces. The sequence goes on from NZ_WWIR01000132.1 coordinate 5,616, forward strand.
CGAGCCGGATCTCCGCCGCGAAGTCCACGGCGGCCCGGTCGCCCGGCCCGTCCTGCCGGGTGCCGGTCGCCTCGGTGAGCAGGAAGTCGGCGAGGTCGGTGAGGGTGGGGTGGTCGAAGACCAGGGTGGTGGGCAGGCTCAGGCCGGTGAGGGCGCCGAGGCGGTTGCGGAACTCCACGCCCGTCAGGGAGTCGAAGCCGAGGTCGGAGAAGCGCTGCCCGGTGTCGAGGCCGGTGGGGTCGGCGTGGCCGAGAACGGCGGCGGCCTCGGCGCGCACGATGTCCAGCACGCGCGCGTGCTGCTCCTCCGGCGGCAGTCCGGCCAGGCCGTCGCCGAAGGAGTCCGCCGCGGCCCCGGAGTCACGGGCGGCGGGGCGTACGGGCGTGCGCAGCAGGGAGCGCAGCACCGCCGGTGCCAGGCTCGCCTGGGCGCGCAGGGCGTTCAGGTCGAGGGGCGCGGCGACCAGGCAGGGCCGGCCCGTCCCGAACGCGGCGTCGAGCATCGCGGGGCCCTCGTCGGAGGCGATGGGCGGATATCCGGCGCGCGCGATGCGCTCCAGGTCGGCCGGGGTCAGCTCGCCGCCCCCGCCCGCGCGGTCCCACAGACCCCAGGCGACCGACGTGGCGGCCAGTCCCAGGCCCGTGCGGTACTCGGCGAGGGCGTCCAGGTAGGTGTTCGCGGCGGCGTAACTGGACTGGCCCGCGCCGCCGATGACCCCGGCGAGCGAGGAGAACAGGACGAACGCCGACACGTCGAGGCCGCTGGTCAGTTCGTGCAGGTTCCAGGCCGCGTCGGCCTTCGGGCGCAGCACCGACTCCAGGCGCTCGGGCGTGACGGTGGTGATCAGCCCGTCCCCGAGGACGCCCGCCGCGTGGACGACTCCGGTCAGCGGCCGGTCGGCGGGCACGGCCGCCAGCAGCTCGGCCAGTGCGGCACGGTCGGCGACGTCGCAGGCGGCCACGGTGACCCGGGCGCCGAGCGCGGACAGCTCGGCCACCAGCGCCTCGGCGCCCGGGGAGCCGGGCCCGCGACGGCTGGTGAGCAGCAGGTCGCGCACGCCGTGCCGGGTCACCAGGTGCCGGGCGAACAGCGCGCCGAGGGCGCCGGTGCCGCCGGTGATGAGGACGGTGCCGTCGGGGCGCCAGCGGGGTGTCGAGGGGGTCATGACTTCTGACGTATCGTCAGACATGGCCGGAGCGCTGCCGATTCCGCTACGCCCCGTCGGCACCCTGCGCAGGCGTGGAAGCAGGATCCGGCCCGAGCGGACGGCGGCCTGGGGCTCGGCGGAGCGGAGCAGGGCGGAGAGCGCCGCCGACGGAGTGTCCTCGTCGAGGTCCACCAGGACGAAGCGTCCCGGGTTCTCGGACTGCGCCGAGCGGATCTGGCCCCATACGGCAGCGGCCGCCGGGTCGGTCACCGGGCGCCCGTCGGCGGCGACGGCACCCCGGGTGACCAGGACCAGCGGGATCGCGGTCAGCCGCCGGTCGGCGAGCCAGTCCTGGACCAGGGCCAGCACCTCCCGCGTGTGCCGGTGGGCGGCGCCGGGGCCGTGTGCGGCGGCGGGGCCGTGTGCGGCGGCGGGGCCGTCGGTGTGTCCCGGACGCGGGTCCGTGTCGATGTCGTGGCGCACCGCGTCCACGGGGATGCCCGCCTCGACCGCCTTGGCGAGGTCGGCCGGGTCGGCGTAGCCGGTGGCGCCCAGGGTCGCCCAGTGGACGGGGGCGGGCGGCTCGTCCAGGGCGATCGGGGTCCAGTCGGTGTGGAACAGGGCGTCGTGGGCCCTGGCGCGGGCGCGTTCGACGGTGTCGGCGGTGACGGGCGTGAGCGTGAGGGCGCGGACGGTCGCGACCGGCTGCCCGGTGCGGTCCGCCAGCCGTACCGACAGCTCGCCGTCCTCCGAGGCGACGAGCCGCGCGCGTACGGCCGTCGCGCCCGAGGCGTGCAGCTGGACACCGCTCCAGCGGGTCGCGAGCAGGGGTCCGGAGCCGGTTGTCGAAGCCGCTCGCACAACCCGGTCCAGCAGCGCGGGGTGCAGTCCGAAACGGGCGGCGTCCGCCGCGGTCTGCTCGTCGAGCTCCATCTCGGCGTAGACCTCGCCCTCGGACCCCCGCCACAGGCCGGTGAGCCCGCGCGGTCGCGGCCCGTACGCCGCATTCGCCTCGGCCGACGGCTCGTACGCCGTGCCGGGGTCCACCGGAGCCGTATCCGCTGGTGCCACGTCCACCGGTCCCGCGTCCACCGGTGCCGCGTCCGTCGGCGGCCACGGCAGGAGCGGCTCGGCGGGCGCGGGGCCGCGCAGGCCGAGGATGCCGGTGGCGTACTCGGTCCACTCGGTGTCGCCCGCCTCGGGCCGGGCGTGCACGGAGAAGGGTCGCCCCCGCTCACCCGCCTCCCCCACCTTGACCTGCACCTGTACGGCGCCCTGCGCGGGAAAGACCAGGGGCGTACGGACGTTCAGTTCGTCGACGGCGGTGCAGCCGACGTCGTCGGCGGCCCGCAGCGCCAGTTCGACCAGCACGGCCGACGGGAGGACCACGGCGTCGGCCACCGTGTGCTCCGCCAGCCAGGGCTGGAGGCGGGGCGAGAGGCGGCTGGTGAACAGTGTCTCGTCGGTTCCGGCGACGGTGACCGCGCCGCCGAGCAGCGGGTGCCCGGTCGCCGCCATGCCCAGGCCCGCCGCGTCCTGGGCGCGGGCGCCGGAGGAGAACCAGAAGCGCTCGTGCTGGAAGGCGTACGTCGGCAACGGCACGCGCCGCGCCCCGAGACCGGCGAAGACGGTGGCCCAGTCGACGCGCACGCCCCGCACCTGGAGCGCGGCGAGGGAGGCCAGGAAGCGGTCGGCGCCGCCCTCGTCGCGGCGCAGCGTCCCGGTGACGACGACGGAGTCGCCCAGGTTCTCCTGGAGCGAGGAGGTGAGCACCGGATGCGCGCTGACCTCGACGAAGACACCGTGGTCCTGGGCGGCCAGGGCCTGCACGGAGCGCGCGAACTCCACCGGGCGGCGCATGTTGGCGTACCAGTACCCGGCGTCGAGCCGGGCGGTGTCCAGCCAGTCCCCGGTCACGGTCGAGAAGAACGGCACCGAGCCCGTCCGTGGCCGTACCGGGGCCAGTGCCGCCAGCATCTCGTCGCGGACGCGTTCGACCTGCGGGGAGTGAGAGGCGAAGTCGGTCGGGAAGCGCTTGGTGCGCGCCCCGTCGGCGGCGCACTCGGCGATGAACTCGCCCAGGGCGTCCCGCTCTCCGGCGACCAGGACCGAGGTGGGGCCGTTCTCCACGGCGACCGAGAGCCGCCCCTCCCACTTCTTCAGCCGCGCCTCGGCCTCGGCGCGCGGCAGTCCGACGGCGCCCATGCCGCCCGTGCCCTGCAGGGTCAGGGCGATCCGGCTGCGCAGGGCGATCACGCGTGCCGCGTCCGGCAGGCTCAGTCCCCCGGCGACGCAGGCCGCCGCGATCTCGCCCTGGGAGTGCCCGACGACGGCCGCGGGTTCGATGCCGTACGACCGCCACAGGGCCGCGAGGGAGACGTGCACGGCGAACAGGGCGGGCTGGACGACGTCCAGCCGTTCGAGGGCGGGTGCGCCCTCGGCGCCGCGCAGCACCTCCTCCAACGACCAGTCCACGAAGGGTTCCAGGGCCCGCGCGCACTCCGCGACACTGCTCGCGAAGACCTCCGACGTGTCCAGCAGCGCGGTCGCCATCCCGGCCCACTGGCTGCCCTGACCCGGGAAGACGAAGACGGTCCTGCCGGCCTCACCGGCGACGCCCCGCACGAGGTTGCCCGCGGACTCACCGGCGGCCAGCGCGTCCAGTCCGGCGAGCACGTCCTCGCGCTCCCGGCCGACGACCACGGCACGCTGCTCCAGGGCGGCGCGGGTGGTGGCCAACGAGTGGGCGGTGTCGAGCAGTTGGGCACTGGTGGCGCGGCCCGGCGTCGTCTCGTCGCGCAGATGGGCGGCGAGACGGGCCGCCTGGGCCCGCAGTGCCTGCGGGGAGCGGGCCGACACGGGGAAGGGCAGGGCGGGGGACGACTCAGGGGCCTCCCGAGGGGCCTCCTGTGCGGTCTCCTCCGCCGGTGCCTGTTCCAGGATGACGTGGGCGTTGGTGCCGCTGGCGCCGAAGGCGGAGACGGCCGCGCGGCGCGGCTCGTCCGTGCGCGGCCACGGCCGGGTCTCGGTGAGCAGTTCGACCTCGCCCGCCGACCAGTCCACGAACGGGGTGGGTTCGTCGAGGTGGAGCGTCCTGGGCAGGACGCCGTGCCGGAGGGCCTGCACCGTTTTCACCAGGCCGCCGACGCCCGAAGCGGCCTGCGCATGGCCGATGTTGGACTTCAGCGAGCCGACCAGGAGCGGCCGTCCCTCGGGCCGTGCCTGCCCGTAGGTGGCGAGCAGGGCCTGTGCCTCGATGGGGTCACCCAGACGGGTTCCGGTGCCGTGCGCCTCGACGGCGTCGACCTCCGCCGGGGTGAGGCCGGCGTTGGCCAGCGCCTGCCGGATGACGCGCTCCTGCGAAGGGCCGTTCGGCGCCGTCAGGCCGTTGGAGGCGCCGTCCTGGTTGACGGCGCTGCCCCGGACGACCGCCAGTACGGTGTGCCCGTTGCGCCGCGCGTCGGAGAGCCGTTCCAGGACGACCAGACCGGCGCCCTCGGACCAGCCGATGCCGTCGGCGGCGGCGGAGAACGGCTTGCAGCGGCCGTCCTCGGCGAGTCCCCGCTGCCGGGAGCCGTCGATGTAGCCGCCGGGGTGCGCGGAGATGTACGAGGCTCCGGCGAGGGCGAGGGTGGACTCGCCCGAGCGCAGCGACTGGGCGGCCAGGTGCAGGGACACGAGCGCGGAGGAGCAGGCCGTGTCGACCGACACGGAGGGGCCTTCGAGACCGAGGACGTACGAGATGCGCCCGGACGCCATGCTGCTGAGCTTGCTGGTCATCTGGTAGCCCTCGAACTCCTCCGGGGCGTCCAGGTCCAGATAGCTCTGCTCGACCAGGCCCGCGAACACGCCGGTCCTGCTGCCCTTGAGGGCGAGCGGGTCGATGCCCGCGTGCTCCAGCGCCTCCCACGCGGTCTCCAGCAACACCCGCTGCTGGGGGTCCATCGCGAGGGCCTCGCGCGGCGAGATGCCGAAGAAGGCGGCGTCGAAGCGGGTGGCGGAGTCGACGAAGCCCGCCTGGCGGATGTAGATGCTGCCGGGCTTGGCCGGGTCGGGGTCGTAGAGGGCGTCCAGGTCCCAGCCGCGGTCGGTGGGGAAGTCGGATATCTCGTCGCGCTCCTCCACGGCGAGCCGCCACAGCTCGTCGGGGGACGCCGCGCCGGGGAAGCGGCACGACATGCCGACGATCGCGACGGGCTCCCGGTCGCCCGCCTCCAGCTCGGCGACGCGCCTGCGGGTCTTCTCCAGGTCGGCGGTGACCCACTTCAGGTATTCGACCAGCTTCTCTTCCTTGGACATGTGCTGCCCGCTCTCCTGGTGGTGAGTCGTGTGGTGAACCTGGGGGTGAGCCCTGTGGTGAGGCTGGTGAGTCGTCATCGGCCGGACCCGCGGCCCAGCTCGCTGTCGATGAAGTCGAAGATCTCGTCGGCCGACGCGGTGGCGATCCGGCTCGCCGCGTCCTCGGGGCCCTCCTCGGGCCGTTCCTCCGCCACGGAGGGGACGAGCCGGGTCAGGATCGTTCGCAGACGGGCGCCGATCGCGGTGAGGTCCAGGTCTGCCGCGCCGGGCCGCAGTCCGGCGACGGTCGCCTCCAGCCGGTCGAGCTGGGTGAGCAGGGACGACGGCCGCTCCGAGGCCCCTCCCTGCTCCTCCGCCGAGGCGGCCGCGCCGAGGAGGTACCGGATGAGGACGGCGGGCGAGGGGTGGTCGAAGACGACGGTGGCGGGCAGGCGCAGACCGGTGGCCGCGCCGAGCCGGTTGCGCAGTTCCACGCCGGTCATCGAGTCGAACCCGGCTTCCTGGAAGGAGCGTTCGAGCGCGACGGCACCGGGGTCGGTGTGTCCGAGGACGGCGGCCACCTCCTGGCGCACCAGTTCGCGTACGACCTGGTGGCGCGCGTCCTCGTCCAGTCCGGCCAGGCGTCGTACGAGCGCCTCGCGCTCGGCTTCGGCCGCGTCAGCGGCGTCGGCGCCCAACGGGTCGGGGGCGGACGGCAGTTGGTCGCGGACCAGGCCGCGGAAGAGCGCGGGCATGCCGTCCTCCGCGGAGCGCAGGGTGGACGGGCTGATCCTGGCGGCCAGGAGGACGGGGGTGCGGTCCGCCTGCTCGGCCCGGGAGCCACCGTTCGTGGCCGCGTGCCGGAGTGCCGCGTCGAAGGCCGCTGTGGCCTGCGCGAACGTCAGGGACAGGAACCCGGTCCGGTCCCCTCGCCCGCGTCCCGCACCGGCCTCCGGCACCGGCACCGACTCCGGATCCAGCAACGGCTCCGGCTCCGGCTCGTCCCACGGGCCCCAGACGAGCGACAGGGACGGCAGACCGTCGGCCGCGCGCCGGTGGGCGAGGGCGTCGAGCCAGGCATCCGCCGCCGCCCGGTACACCCGGCCCGGCCCGGCCACGGTGCCCGCCGTGGACGAGAACGTGATGAAGGCGGACAGGGCGGCGTCCCGCGTCAGTTCGTGCAGGTTCCGTGCCCCGTCGGCCACCGTCCGCAGCACCGCGTCCAGGCAGTCGACGTCCAGCCCCTGGATCGTTCCCCCGTCGGCGGGACCGGCGGCATGGACGACCGCGGTCAGCGGGCTCTCCCCGGGAACCCTGGCCAGCACCGCTGCGAGCGCGTCCCGGTCGGCGAGATCACAGGTCTCGAAGACGGCCTCGGCGCCCAGTTCCCCCTTCAGCTCGGCCACCAACTCCGCCGCACCGGGCTCGCGCCCGCTCTCGGGACCGACGAACAGCAACCGCCGTACGCCGTACCGGGCGGCCAGGTGCCGGGCGAACAGGGTGGCGGGGGCGCCGCCGCCGGTGACGAGGACGGTGCCGTCGGGGTCGAGAGTGAGGACGGGCGCGGGTGACGCGGTGGGCGTGGGTGACGCGGGGACCCGTGTCAGGCGGGGTACGAGGAGCCGGCCGTCCCGCAGCGCCGCCTCGGGCTCACCGGAGGCGAGGAGGGAGGCGAGGACCGAGCGGGCGGGGGACGCCTCGGCTCCGGTCCCGTCGCCAGGGGTGTCGTCGTCCAGCAGGACGATCCGGCCGCCCGCCTCCGACCGCGCCGCACGCAGCAGGCCCCGTACGGCAGCGGCGGCCGGGTCGACGGCGTCCGCGTCGCCCCCGGTGACCACGCCTCCCCGGGTCACCACCAACAGCCGTGTCCCGGCGAGGCGTTCGTCGGCCAGCCAGTCCCGCACCAGGGTCAGCGCGCGACGCGCCCCGTCGTGCAGGGCGGCCGAGCCGCCCCCGTCTCCCGTGGAGGGCCACGGCACGACGACGGCGTCGACGGCCGCGCCCGACGCGACGGCGTCGCCGACGGCGTCCAGGCTGTCGTATCCGTCGTACCCATCGAGCCCGTCGGAGCCGCCGAAGCCGCCGGACCCGAGGACCGCCAGGGAGAAGGGCTCCGTGGAGCGGGCCCCGGCCGCCTCCGTCCATTCCAGCCGCAGCAGGTCGTCTTCCGTGCCGCCCACCGGAGGGACGAAGAGTTCCTCCGGAACGTCCCGGTACTTCAGGGAGTCGACGGTGGCGACCGGTTGGCCGTGTTCGTCGGTCAGCCGCACGGTCAAGGTGCGCTCACCGGTCTCGGTCACGAGGGCCCGGACGGCGGTGGCGCCGGTGGCGTGCAGGCGTACGCCCCGCCACTCGGCCGGGACGGTCACGCTGTCCGTGCCCTCGCCGAAGGGGTGACCCTGGAGCACGGCGTCGAGGAGCGCGGGGTGCAGCCCGAACTGGTCGACTTCCTGGGCGAGTTCGGCGGGCAGCCGGACCTCGGTGGCCGTGCCGTCACCCGTGGGGTCGTGGTCCGGCGGGGGCGCGCTGTCCGTGCCGAGGCGGCCGTGAGCGTACGCCGTCCACGGCGCCTCGCCGAGCCCGTCGTGCGCCGCCTCGGGGCGAGCGTGCACGGTCAGCGGCCGCCCGCCGTCGGCATCCGGCGCTCCGACCCTCACCTGAAGCTGCATCGCGCCGCGCGAGGGCAGCACGAGCGGCGCGGTCAGCGACAGCTCCTCCAGGACGACGGCCCCCGCCTCACGACCGGCCCGTACGGCCGTCTCGGCCAGGGTGGCCGCCGAGAGTACGACGGTGCCGAACACGGTGTGCCGTGCGAGCCACGGATGCGTACGGGTGGACACGCGGCTGGTGAACACGAGGTCGTCGCCGCCCGCGAGGGAGAACGCCGTACCCAGGAGGGGGTGACCGGTGGAGCGCGTGCCCGCACCGGAGGCGGGCTCGGGTTCCGGGGCGAGCCAGTAGTGGTCGCGATGGAAGGCGTAGGTGGGCAGGTCGACGCGGTGGGCGCCGGTGCCGTCGTAGAAGGCCCGCCAGTCCACCGTTGCCCCGCGCGTGTGCAGCAGTGCTACCGCGTTCAGCAGCGCGCCCGGCTCGGACCGGCCGCGCCGGATCAGCGGGAGGGCAAGGCTCTCCTGGTCGGCGTCCAGGGAGTCCTGCGCCAGTACGGTCAGAACGGCGTCGGGACCGACCTCCACGAAGGTCGTGACGCCTTCGGTTTCCAGGGCGCGTACGGCGTCGGCGAACCGGACGGGCTGCCGGACGTGCCGCACCCAGTA
>NZ_WWIR01000133.1 GCF_009863025.1 Streptomyces sp. SID4985
GCCCGCGGCCGCCGCTCCGCCCTCGGGGGCTGGGCCGCGACCGCCCGCAGCCTGGCCGGAGTCCTCGGCCGGCTCCCCGACGCGCCGAGGAGGGCCGCATGAGCGAGACGACCACGGTCGCCGGGACCGACCCCGGCCACGCCACGGCACCCCAGGAGCACCCGGTGAACACCGACGACGTCATCATGGGCGCCGGTCCCGTGACCCGCCCCGGCGAGCGGCCGACCGTACGGCTGCGCGACGACGACGCCGAGGAGGCGCCCCGCTACGCGCCCGAGTGGCTGCAACTGCGCGAGGCCGCCGACGCGGACGCCCGCGCCGAGGTCCTGCTTGAGCCGCTGCGCACCCGGGTGGCCGAACGGCCCGGCACGGACGGCGGACTCGTCGTGCACGACCTGGGCTGCGGCACCGGCTCCATGGGCCGCTGGCTGGCGGCCCGCCTCGACGGCGCCCAGCACTGGGTCCTGCACGACCTCGACCCCTACCTGCTGCACTTCGCCGCCGTCGCCTCCCCGCGCGCCGCCGCCGACGGCGCCCAGGTGACCGTAGAGACCCGGCGCGGCGACGTCGCCCGGCTCACCCCGGACGCGCTGACCGGCGCCGACCTGGTCACCGCCTCGGCGCTGCTCGACGTGCTCACCCGCGAGGAGGTCGAGACCCTCGCCGCCGCCTGTGCCGGGGCGGGCTGCCCGGCGCTGCTCACCCTGTCCGTCGCCGGGCGGGTGGAGTTCGAGCCGTCCGACCCGCTGGACGCGCAGCTTGCCGAGGCGTTCAACGACCACCAGCGCCGTACCGGGATGCTCGGCCCCGACGCGGTCGCCATGGCCTGCCAGGCGTTCGCCGACCACGGGGCGACCGTACGGGTGCATCCCAGCCCGTGGCTGCTCGGCCCCGAGCACGCCGCGCTGACCGCGCAGTGGCTGCGCGGCTGGGTGGGCGCGGCGGTCGAGCAGCGGCCCGAGCTGCGCGAGCGTGCCGCGGCTTACCTCGCCGAGCGGCTGGCCGCCCTGGAGGCGGGCGAGCTGCGCGTCGTCGTGCACCACAGCGATCTGCTCGCACTGCCCCGCCCGGCGGGAGGCGCGGGATGAACACGTCAACGGGGGACACCGCGACGGAGGTTCGCGTGCCGGAGGCACGTCCGGCACCGGCGGCCGAGACCGTGCCGACAGCGGAGACGCGTGCCCGGGGACGGTTCACCTCCCGTGCGCTGCGCACCCACTTCGGCACGGTCGCCGGGGTCGTCATCCTCGGCGGGCTGCTGTGGCGGCTCGGTACCGGTCCCCTGATGGACGGACTGCGGCGGATCGACACGCCAACGGTGCTGATCGCCCTCGGTGTTGGCGTCCTCACCACCGTGTTCAGCGCCTGGCGCTGGCAGTTGGTGGCACGCGGCCTCGGCATCCGGCTCCCGCTGGGTGCCGCCGTGGCCGACTACTACCGCGCGCTGTTCCTCAACGCGGCACTCCCCGGCGGTGTGTTGGGCGATGTGCACCGCGCGGTGCGGCACGGGCAGAGCGCCGGAGACGTACGGCGCGCGGTGAAGGCCGTCGTGCTGGAGCGGGTCGCCGGGCAGATCGCGCTCGCAGTGGCCGGCACCGCCCTGCTGCTGACACTGCCCTCGCCGGTACGGGACGACGCGCGCACCGTCGCCGCGCCCGTGGCCCTCGCGGTGGCGGGCGCCCTCGCGGTCGCGGTCGCCGTACGGCTGAACCGGGGAGCCGCCGAGGCCGGACGCTCCGGTGTCCTCGCCGACGCGCGCCGGGGGCTGCTGTCGCGGGAGAGCGGGCCCGGGGTCGCGCTGTCCTCGGCCGTCGTCCTCGCCGGTCACCTCGGGATGTTCGTCGTCGCCGCCCGGGTCGCCGGGAGCGGGGCCTCCGTCGCGGTGCTGCTGCCGCTCGCGGTGCTCGCGCTGGTCGCGATGGGCCTGCCGCTGAACGTCGGCGGCTTCGGCCCCCGCGAGGGCGTCACCGCCTGGGCGTTCGCGGCGGCCGGACTCGGCGCGAGCAGCGGGGTCGCCGTGGCCGTCGTCTACGGCGTCCTCAGCTTCGTGGCGAGCCTGCCCGGCGCCGTCGTCCTCGTCGTCCGCTGGTACGCCGGACTGCGGGGCTACTCCCGTACGGCGCCCGGGAGTTCACCGGCGGACGGCGCCTCGCCGGAGGGCGCGAGCTCCCCGGAGACCGGGAGCCTTTCGGAGGTCAGCAACTCGAAGTACGGTGCGAAATCCTCCACCAGGCTCGCCAGCAGGCTCCTGCCCTTTTCCGCCGTGGCCAGGGACGGGCGGCCGATGACGCCCGATTCGGTATAGGCGGACATTCCCGTGGTGAGCAGATGACGACGGTCGTCGGCGGTGAAATCGGCGGTCTCATGACCAGGGCGGAGGAATTCGGGATGAGCGTGCAGCAGAATGGACGTCTCGATTTCCCCGGCGTGCATGTCGGTGAGCAGCGAGGTCACCACACCCGCACGCTCACGGGCCGCCTCCCAGTCCTCCGCGGCCGGGAAGAGCGCCATGCGCTCACCGCGCGCGGAAGCCTCCTGCACGACATTGCCCAGGACGTAGTTCCCGCCGTGGCCGTTGACCACCACGAGGGCCTCGACACCCGAACGGCGCAACGAATCCGCCATGTCCCGCACGATGGCGTGGAGGGTGGTGGAGGAGATACTGACGGTTCCCGGCCAGCCCGCGTGTTCGTGGGAGCAGGAGACCGTCACCGGGGGAAGGAGGTGTACCGGGTACGCGGCGGCTATCTCCCGGGCCACGGCGCAGGCGACGAGCGTGTCGGTCGCCAGCGGGAGGTACGCGCCGTGCTGTTCGAAACTGCCCACGGGAAGGACGGCGACCCGAGTTGAGACACCCGCCCCCCGCTTCCGTACGTCCTCCGTGGTGTCCGTCGGCATCACCCCGTGTGCCACCGCCGCACGCGCGCCCGAACCACTCATCTTTTTCACGGCCTTTCGTCTCTGCTTAGGAATCAGATCATGACAGAAAACCTCGGCGTCCTCGGCAAGAAGTCCCCGCGGCGTTCGGGCGCGGAACGCGTCGTGAATACCCCGCTGCCCACCGCTTACGGGAAATTCCAGGCGATCGGCTACCTGGACCACGACCGGGGTGACGAACACGTCGCCCTGGTCTTCGGCGAGATAGGCGAGGAGAGCGTGCTGACCCGGCTGCACTCCGAATGCCTGACCGGGGACGCGTTCGGCTCCCAGCACTGCGAGTGCGGCGAGCAGCTGTCCTCCGCGCTGCGCGCCGTCGCCGCCGAGGGCAGCGGGATCGTCGTCTACCTGCGCGGACACGAGGGCCGGGGCATCGGCCTGCTGGCCAAGCTGCGCGCGATGGCCCTCCAGGCGGAGGGCCTGGACACGGTCGAGGCCAACCTCGCCCTCGGCCTCCCGGTGGACGCCCGCGACTACCGCGTCGCCGCCGAGATCCTCCACGACCTCGGTGTCCGCTCGGTCCGCCTCATGTCCAACAACCCCCGCAAGCGCGAGTCGCTGACCCGCCACGGCATCGAGGTCGCGGAGACGGTCCCGCTCCTGATCGAGCCGAGCGAGAACAACATCACCTATCTCCGCACCAAGCGCGAACGTCTGGACCACGACCTGCCGCACCTGGACGCGGTGGGCCATGGCTCCTGATCCCGACGTCGCGGGATCACCCCACGAGTCCGGCCGCACCGCGGCCGGACTCGCGCCGTTTCCGGAACTCCCGCTCCGTCACCGCCTCGTGGACCAGGCGGCGCAGCTCCGGGAACACCTTCAGGGTCTTCGGGCGGAGCTGGGTCATGAACTGCACCGTGAGGTCGTGGGCTGGCGCGACCCAGAAGGCGGTGGTCGCCACGCCGGTCCAGCCGTAGGTGCCGGGGGACGAAGGGACCAGGGTGCGGGCGGGGTCGGTGACGACCGAGACGTTGAAGCCGAAGCCCAGGCCGTCGTTGGCGCGTTCCCGGTGGGCGGGGGCGCCGAAGGCGCGCAGGACGGCGTCGCCGGGGAGTTGGTTGCGGGTCATCCGGGCCAGCGTCTCCGGCCGCAGCAGACGCACGCCGTCCAACTCCCCGCCGCGACGCAGGAACTCCATGAAGCGGTGGTAGTCGTGGGCCGTCGAGGCCAGGCCGCCGCTGGCCGAGAGGAAGCGGGGGCGGCCGCGCAGGGGGAGACCGGGGATCGGCTCGATGCCGCCGCTCCCGGTCTCGCCGTACAACTCGGCCAGGCGGGGCAGCTGTTCGGGGGTGAGGTGGAAGCCGGTGTCGGTCATGCCGAGCGGGACGAGGACGCGCTCGGCGAAGAACGCGTCCAGGGGACGCCCCGAGACCACCTCGATCAGGCGGCCCAGCACATTGGAGGCGACGGAGTAGTTCCACTGGGTGCCGGGGTCGAACTGGAGGGGCAGCCGGGCATACACCGCCACCGTCTCCTCCAGGTCGGCGCCGGGCGGCACGGAGGACTCCAGGCCCGCCTCGCGGTAGAGGGCGTCCACCGGGTGGCTGTGGTAGAAGGCGAACGTCAGGCCCGCCGTGTGGGTCAGCAGATGGCGGACCAGGATCGGACCGGACGCCGGGCGGGTACGCACGTCCGCGCCCGAACCCCCTTCGTACACGCGCGGGTTGGCGAACTCCGGCAGATGGCGGTCGATGGGGTCGTCCAGGGACAGCAGGCCCTCCTCCACCAGCATCAGCACCGCGACGGCGGTGACCGGCTTGGTCATGGAGTAGATCCGCCACAGCGTGTCCGGCTCCACCGGGAGCCCCGCCGCGCGGTCACGGTGGCCGTGGACGGTGAGATGCGCGACGCGGCCGCCCCGGGCCACCGACACCAGGAAGCCGGGCAGCCGGCCCTCGTCCACGTAGCGGGCGAAGTGCCGGTCCAGGCGGTCCAGCGCCCTCGGGTCCAGCCCCGCCTCTTCCGGGTCGGCTTCCTGTCGCAGCTGTGCCATCGCTCGCTCTCCTACGGTCGCGTCGTACGCCGTGCGGTCCGGCTCGGTCACCGGGACGACCTGTTGTTTCTCATGGTCGCGCAGGATCGCCGGGAAGGACCCGCACCTCGGCCTCCCGCGCGTCGGCGTCCAACGCGCCGTGTGCGGAGCCTCGTTGAGGCAGCGCGCGGGCCACCGGAACGGCCGCCGCCGCGAGCGCCGCGAACACGCACAGCGCGGCACGCGGGCCCGCGTCCATCAGCGCGGTCGCCGCCGCCACCCCCACCACCGGGCCGATGTTGAGCGCGGTCTGCTGAAGCCCGCCCGCGACCCCGGCCGCCGTCGACTCCGCCTGACGTACGACGACATGGGTGGCCGCCACCATCACCGTCCCGAACCCCGCGCCCAACAGGGCGAATCCGACGCCCAGGGGAAGCGCCCCCGTGGCCCGGGACAGCACCAGCCCGCCGAGCGCGAGAACCGCCGTCGCGACACTGGTCGTCCACCGGGCGCCCCAGCGGCGCAGCAGCGCGGGACAACAGGGGGCCGAGGCGATCATCATCACCGCGAGCGGCACGCTTCGCACCGCGCTCTCGAACGGGTCGAGTCCCAGGCCGCGTTGGAGCACGTACGTCTCCACGAACAGCGTCCCGAACAGCGCGGCCGACACGGCGACCAGGATGCCGAGTGCCGCTCCCACGGGCCCCGCGCCGATCACACCGGGCGGCAGCAACGGGTGCGCGGCACGCCGCTCGTGCCGTACGAACGCGACCCCCGCCACCGCCGAGACGGCGAGCGCGGGCACGGTGGCCGCGCCGGGCGCGGACAGC
>NZ_WWIR01000134.1 GCF_009863025.1 Streptomyces sp. SID4985
GTGGCTGGTCGCGCAGTTCCCCGCGCCCCTTTGGGGCGCGGACCACTCCGGGAGTCTGAAAAGGCTCCCGGATCTTCGACAGGCGACCGCCTGCTCGGATACTGACTCCGGTACCTGATACGGCCGGGGCAGACACCTAGGAGAAACACCATGCCGAAGCCTGCCAAGGGCGCCCGTCTGGGCGGCAGTGCCGCGCACGAGAAGCTGCTGCTCGCGAACCTCGCGAAGAGCCTCTTCGAGCACGGCCGTATCACCACCACCGAGGCGAAGGCGCGCCGTCTGCGCCCGTACGCCGAGCGTCTGGTCACCAAGGCGAAGAAGGGCGACCTTCACAACCGCCGCCAGGTGCTCCAGGTCATCACGGACAAGGGCATCGTCCACACGCTCTTCACCGAGATCGGCCCGCGGTACGAGAACCGCCCCGGTGGTTACACCCGCATCACCAAGATCGGTAACCGTCGTGGCGACAACGCGCCCATGGCCGTCATCGAGCTGGTCGAGGCCCTGACCGTTGCCCAGCAGGCGACCGGTGAGGCCGAGGCCGCCACCAAGCGTGCGGTCAAGGAGTCCGAGGAGGCCAAGGTCGAGCAGACCGAGGCCGTCGAGGCCCCCGCCGAGGAGTCCAAGGACGCCTGAGGCACTGCCTGACGCGTGAGAACGGGTCCGCCCTCCGGGGCGGGCCCGTTTTCTTGTTTTTCCATGGGCGGCGCCCTGAGAGGATTTCCCTGTGAGTGACGAAGCACAGCCCGGCCATGTCCGTATCCGCCTCGACCTGTCGTACGACGGCACCGACTTCCACGGCTGGGCCAAGCAGGCCGGTGGGAGGCGGACCGTGCAGGGGGAGATCGAGGACGCCCTCAGGACGGTCACGCGGTCGAAGGAGACGTACGAGCTGACCGTGGCCGGGCGCACGGACGCCGGGGTGCACGCGCGCGGCCAGGTCGCGCACGTCGACCTGCCCGAGGACGTGTGGGCCGAGCACCGGGAGAAGCTGCTGAAGCGGCTCGCCGGGCGGCTGTCCAAGGACGTACGGGTGTGGAGCCTGACCGAGGCGCCCGCCGGGTTCAACGCGCGCTTCTCGGCGGTCTGGCGGCGCTACGCCTACCGCGTCACCGACAACCCCGGCGGGGTCGACCCGCTGCTGCGCAACCATGTGCTGTGGCACGACTGGCCGCTCGACGTGGACGCCATGAACGAGGCCGCGCGCGTGCTGCTCGGCGAGCACGACTTCGCCGCGTACTGCAAGCGGCGCGAGGGCGCGACGACCATCCGGACGCTCCAGGAGCTGAGCCTCACGCGCGGTGCGGACGGTGTCGTCACGGCGACGGTCCGCGCGGACGCGTTCTGCCACAACATGGTCCGCTCGCTGATCGGCGCGCTGCTGTTCGTCGGCGACGGGCACCGGGGACCGGAGTGGCCGGGCAAGGTGCTGGCGGCCGGGGTGCGGGACTCGGCCGTGCATGTCGTACGGCCGCACGGGCTGACCCTGGAGGAGGTCGGCTACCCGGCCGACGACCTGCTGGCCGCCCGGAACAAGGAGGCCCGGAACCGGCGTTCGCTGCCGTCGGCGGGCTGCTGCTGAGCCACGGGACGCGGCGCGGGGGCCCCGGGGAGCCCCCTCGCGGCTACTTGGCGGCGGCCGACGCCTGGGCCTCGCCGCGGCGCAGGAGCTGGCGGAAGGTGAACTGCGCCAGGTCGTTGCCCGCCGAGAACACCTTGTTGTCCTTGAGGGTGACGTCCTTGCCGTTGGTGAAGCCCGCGGTGGTGAAGTAGGCGTACCGGCCAAGGGTGTTGGTCGTGGTGCGGCAGATCGCGGACTCGCAGAAGGGCTTGACGCCCTTGCCGGACAGCGAGGAGATGATGCTCTTCGTGTCGGTCTGGCCCTTGAACGCGGTGGCCTCGGCCGCGGTGTCGAAGACGGCCACGCCCGCGGTGACCGCGACGCCGTCGTTGACGTAGCTGACCCGCATCAGACGGGTGCACTTGTTCGCGGTGAGGAGCTTCGGCAGGGTGCCGCGCGCGCCGGAGGCGCAGTTCTTCGTGTCGGCGGTGGCGCCCTTCTTGTACACCGTCTCGCCCATGGTGAGCTGGGTGCCCGGGAACAGGGTCTCGGGGCTGAGCGCGGCGGTGTCCTTCTGGGCGCTGGAGATGAAGTCCTTCGGGTCCAGCGGGGGCGGCGCGCTGGTCGGCTCGAAGGACGGCGCCGTGGCGGTGCCCGGCAGCGAGGCGCTCGGGGGCAGGGCGGAGGGGCCGCCGGCGGTGTCGTCGTCGCCCGCGTTGACGACGGCCATCGCGACGGCCGTGCCTATCGCGGCCGTGGCCAGGGCGCCGCCGACGATGAGCAGCACCTTGCGGCGCTTGCTCCGGTTCTCGGACTGGTCCGCGAGTGCGGCCCAGTCGGGGGACCCGTCGCCGCTCTTGGCGCTCCACGGCTGTTCGGATTGAGGTGTCCAGGGGTCCCACTGATTCTGGGAGCCCCCCTGCCCGTAACTCATGGGGCGCATCTTAGAGGGGCCCCGAGGGTGCCGGTGCGCCCGAGGGGACGGGCCCGGGAGGCGATACGGGGACCTACCGCGCAGGGGGGAACATCTCGGCGCGCCGGGATTCGGTTCCGACGCGTTTTGACCCGTCCGGGGGTGCCCCGGTAGGCTGGCTCCTCGTTGTGTATTGGCTTGCTCATTCTCACGGGACGGGCCCTTACACCGGTCCACCGGGCCGATGACCAGCGATCTGCACGCGGTTGCGTCACCGCAGTGCGATCGAGGCTGTCGTGATCGTTTCGGTGACCTGTTCAGGACCATTCACTCGAAGCGAAGGCTACGAACCGTGCGTACGTACAGCCCCAAGCCCGGCGATGTGACGCGCCAGTGGCACGTCATCGACGCTCAGGACATCGTCCTGGGCCGCCTGGCCACCACCGCCGCCTCCCTGCTGCGCGGCAAGCACAAGCCGATCTACGCGCCGCACGTCGACACCGGTGACTTCGTCATCATCGTCAACGCCGACAAGGTGCACCTGTCCGGCAACAAGCGGACCCAGAAGATGGCGTACCGCCACTCCGGTTACCCGGGTGGTCTGCGCTCGGTCCGTTACGACGAGCTGCTCGACAAGAACCCCGAGAAGGCCATCGAGAAGGCCGTCAAGGGCATGCTCCCCAAGAACACCCTCGGCCGTCAGATGCTCTCGAAGCTGAAGGTCTACAAGGGCGACCAGCACCCGCACGCTGCCCAGCAGCCGGTGCCGTTCGAGATCACCCAGGTCGCGCAGTAATTCCGGCCGCCCCCTAAGACTGAACAGAATCTGAGGAGAATCGTGGCCGAGACCACTGCCGAGCAGCCGCTCGAAGAGACCGAGCTCGTCGACATCGAGAGCTACACCACCGAGACCGAGCTCCCCGTCGAGGGTGAGTACACCTCGGAGTCCGTCGCGTCCCGCTTCGGTGAGCCCCAGCCGGCCGCCGGCCTGGGCCGTCGGAAGAACGCCATCGCCCGCGTCCGGATCGTTCCGGGCACCGGCAAGTGGAAGATCAACGGTCGCACCCTCGAGGACTACTTCCCGAACAAGGTGCACCAGCAGGAAGTCAACGAGCCCTTCAAGGTGCTCGAGCTCGAGGGCCGCTACGACGTCATCGCCCGCATCGCGGGTGGCGGTGTCTCCGGTCAGGCCGGTGCGCTCCGTCTCGGTGTCGCCCGTGCGCTGAACGAGGCCGACGTGGACAACAACCGCGGCGCCCTCAAGAAGGCCGGCTTCCTCAAGCGCGACGACCGTGCGGTCGAGCGCAAGAAGGCCGGTCTGAAGAAGGCCCGTAAGGCTCCGCAGTACAGCAAGCGCTAAACAGCGGCGCTTCGCGCGTACTCCGAACGCCCCGACGGCACGCCTGTGTGCCGCCGGGGCGTTCGTTTATCTCCGTCAAGGGCGTATAACGACACAAGACGCTCAAAGGCTTGTGCGATTGGATGCTCTGGCACATGCCATGATTCCTCGCAGCAGTTGCGCTTCTTCAGGAGGACAAGTGGGACGACTCTTCGGCACCGACGGCGTGCGTGGCGTCGCCAACGCGGACCTGACGGCCGAGATGGCGCTCGGCCTGTCCGTCGCGGCGGCGCATGTGCTGGCCGAGGCGGGTACTTTCGCGGGCCATCGGCCGAAGGCGGTGGTCGGCCGCGACCCGCGGGCGTCCGGGGAGTTCCTGGAGGCGGCCGTGGTGGCCGGTCTGGCCAGCGCGGGCGTGGACGTGCTGTGCGTGGGCGTGCTGCCGACGCCCGCCGTGGCGCATCTGACCGGCGCGCTCGGCGCGGACCTCGGCGTGATGCTCTCCGCGAGCCACAACGCCATGCCGGACAACGGCGTCAAGTTCTTCGCGCGCGGCGGTCACAAGCTGGCCGACGACCTGGAGGACCGTATCGAGGCGGTCTACGAGTCCCACCGCCACGGTGAGCCCTGGGAGCGGCCCACCGGTGCCGGGGTCGGCCGTGTGCGCACGTACGACGAGGGCTTCGAGACCTATGTCGCGCATCTGCTGTCGGTGCTGCCGAACCGCCTCGACGGGCTGAAGATCGTCCTGGACGAGGCGCACGGCGCGGCCGCCGCTGTCTCCCCGGCCGCGTTCGAGCGGGCCGGTGCGGCGGTCGTCACGATCGGCGCCGAGCCGGACGGCCTGAACATCAACGACGGCTGCGGCTCGACTCACCTGGGCCCGCTGAAGGCCGCCGTGCTCGAGCACGGCGCCGACTTCGGCATCGCGCACGACGGTGACGCCGACCGCTGCCTGGCCGTGGACCACACCGGCGAGGAGGTGGACGGCGACCAGATCCTGTCCGTCCTCGCGCTGGCGATGCGCGAGCGCTCGGAGCTGCGCTCGGACACCGTGGTCGCGACCGTCATGTCCAACCTGGGCTTCAAGCTGGCCATGGAGCGGGCGGGCATCCGGCTGGTGCAGACGGGGGTCGGTGACCGCTATGTGCTGGAGGAGATGAAGCAGCACGGCTACGCGCTGGGCGGCGAGCAGTCCGGGCACGTCATCGTCCTGGACCACGCGACCACCGGCGACGGCACGCTGACCGGTCTGCTCCTTGCCGCGCGGGTCGCCGAGACCGGGCGCGGGCTGCGTGAGCTGGCCTCCGTCATGGAGCGGCTGCCGCAGATCCTGATCAACGTCCCGGACGTCGACAAGTCCCGGGTCCAGACCTCGGCCGACCTCGCGGCGGCCGTCGGCGAGGCCGAGCGCGAGCTGGGCGAGACCGGCCGGGTGCTGCTGCGCCCCTCCGGCACCGAGCCGCTGGTCCGCGTGATGGTCGAGGCCGCCGACATCGACCAGGCCCGCTCGGTGGCGGGACGGCTGGCCGATGCCGTGAAGTCGGCGCTGGGTTAACTCGTGCTGCCCTTCCTGGCCCAGTACCACTTCTGGGCCAGGAGGGTCAGGACGCCCGCGATCACGATGCCGAGCAGGTTCAGCAACAGCTGTTCGCTGGAACCGACGGTCTGGTTCGTGTCGCCGTAGGCCAGGGCGACGGCCGCGTTGGCGGCGGCCGGGACTGTCGTCACCGAGATGGCGACGCCGACCAGGGCACCCGACTTGGCCGAGGTCAGCGAGAGGGTTCCGGCGGCGCCCGCGAGCAGCGCGACCACGAACGAGAACGCGTCCGGCGCGTAGACGAACGCGGTGTTCGGGCGGTCGCCCTCCAGTTGCGCCTCGCTGAACAGCCCGGCCGCGTCCATGAGTACGGCGAAACCGGCCGTCAGCGCCATCGCGGCGGCGAAGCCGACCAGCAGGGCGATGAGCGAGCGGGCCGCGAGCCGGGGCCTGCGCCGGACCATGGCGGTGCTGATGCCCGCCAGCGGCCCGAACTCCGGCCCCACCGCCATCGCCCCCACGATCAGCACCGCGTTGTCCAGGACGACGCCGCAGGCCGCGATCATCGTGGCGATGGCGAGGAACGCGACGTAGGTCGCCGAGAGGGTGGACTCCTCGTGGGTCTCCTCGACCAGGTGCTCCCACAGCACGGCGTCCGCCGCCTCGCCGGGCGCCTCCTCCTCGGCCCGGTCGGCCCGGTGGGACAGCGACAGGTCGATGTCCTCCACGGCGATGGAGCCGTCGCGGTCGATGCCGAGCCGCTGGAGACCGGAGAGCAGGTCGTCGCCCGCCTCCCGGGCGACGTCGCACATCACCACGTCCCCGGCCGGGTTCCGGGCGGCACCCGGCAGCACCACCAGATGGGTGGTGCCGACGGTGTCCTCGATCAGGCGTACGGCGTCGTCCGTGCGGTCGGGCGGGGTGATCAGGCGCAGATGCAGCATGGCGCCCATCCAACCGGAGGCGTCACAGCTTGCGCAGGCGCAGGCGCTGGACCGTGTGGTCGGGGCCCTTGCGCAGGACGAGACCGGCGCGGCCGCGGGTGGGGGCGATGTTCTCGACGAGGTTCGGCTTGTTGATCGTGCGCCACAGGCCGCGCGCGTAGTCCACGGCCTCCTCCTCGGAGACCTGGGTGTACTTGCGGAAGTACGAGTCCGGGTCCTGGAAGGCGGTGTTGCGGAGCTTCCTGAAGCGGTTGAGGTACCAGCGCTCGATGTCCTCGGCGCTCGCGTCGACGTACACGCTGAAGTCGAAGTAGTCCGCGAGGCCGACGCGGGTGCGGCCGTCCTTGCCGGGCAGGGCGGGCTGGAGGACGTTCAGGCCCTCGACGATCAGGATGTCCGGGCGGCGCACGGTGAGCTTCTCGCCGGGGACGATGTCGTAGATCAGGTGGGAGTAGACGGGGGCGGTCACCTCGTCCTTGCCGGCCTTGATGTCGGCGACGAAGCGGGTCAGGGCGCGGCGGTCGTAGGACTCCGGGAAGCCCTTCCTGGACATCAGGCCGCGCGCCCGGAGCTCCTTGGTGGGCAGCAGGAAGCCGTCCGTGGTGACCAGTTCGACGCGCGGGTGCTCGGGCCAGCGG
Organism: Streptomyces sp. SID4985; assembly: GCF_009863025.1. Lineage (GTDB taxonomy): Bacteria > Actinomycetota > Actinomycetes > Streptomycetales > Streptomycetaceae > Streptomyces. The sequence continues at coordinate 6,936 of NZ_WWIR01000134.1, forward strand.
GACAGCAGGGCCTGGAGGAGACGGGCCACGGTGGACTTGCCGACCGCGACGGAGCCCGCGACGCCTATCACGAAGGGCGTCCCGGACTGGGAGCCCTTCTCGCCGAGAAAGGTGTTCAGCGCCCCTCTGAGGCCGTCGGTGGCGCCGACGTAGAGATTCAGCAGGCGCGAGAGCGGCAGATAGATGTCCCGTACCTCGTCGAGGTCGATGACATCGCCCAGCCCGCGCAGCTTCTCCACCTCCTCGGCGGTGAGCGGCAGCGGAGTCTTGTGGCGCAGGGCGCTCCACTCCGCGCGGGTGAGGTCGACGTAGGGAGTCGCCTCCGGCCGGTGCCGGTGGGCGCTCCTCGGGAACTCGGAGACCGGTGAGATCACATTCCATTGTTAACGGAGTTCGAACGGGGCAGGCGGGTGGGGTCGGTCACGTTGACCGGATGAAGGGTGTGAGCGTGGTGTGTGGCAGGGTCGAAGGTTGTCCGGAGACGGCAGGGCAACCGTTCCTCCCGCCTGGCTGTCATGTGAGCGTGAGTTCACACAGCACGGACGCAGAGACTGGCACTGAAACGGTGGATGGATGACCCTGAGGGATGACACGGCGGTGGCCGAAAAGACCGATGAGCGAAGCACTGAGGAGACCGCCACCGCAGATGTCCGGGTGTCCCAGGCGCCCTCGGAACAGAAGTCGGAGCAGAAGGAGGCCGCCCCCGCCCGCCGCAAGGGGCGGCTGGCCGCGCTGGACGGACTGCGGTTCCTGGCCGCCGTCGCGGTGGTGGTCTTCCACTTCACCGGCCAGGTCCCGGCGACCATGGAGCACGTCTGGGGGCGCCCCTACCAGGCGATCTTCCCCGACTCGCACCGCTATCTGGCCTACGGCCGGCTCGGTGTCGACCTGTTCTTCCTCATCAGTGGCTTCGTCATCTGCATGAGCGCGTGGGGCCGGTCCCCGCGGGACTTCTTCATATCCCGCGTCACCCGGCTCTACCCGATGTACTGGATCGGCGTGCTGGTGTCGGCGGCCGTCATCTACCTGTTCCACGCCCCGGTGGGGAACCCCAACCCGCGGGTGCTCTTCGCCAACCTCACGATGCTTCAGAAGCCGCTCGGCGTGCCCAACCTGGACGCGGTGTACTGGACGCTCTGGCCCGAGCTCTGCTTCTACCTGACCTTCTCGATCGTGGTGTGGATGGGCCTGACCTACACCCGGGTGGCGGTCTTCTGCGGCATCTGGACGGTCGCCGCGGTGCTCGCGCCCGCCGCCCATCTCCCCCTGATGACGGTCCTGGTCAACCCGACCTCCGCGCCGTACTTCATCGCGGGCATGGCCTTCTACCTGATGTACCGGTTCCGTCCGACCCCGCTGCTGTGGGGGATCGTCCTCATGTCGTGGCTGCTGGCGTTGCACTTCGTCCTGGCCCCGCACGGCGGCCGCCTCAACTGGGCCACCTGGCACCCGTGGCGGGGCTGGCTGGTGCTGGCGATCTCGGGCTGCTTCGCGCTGATCGCCGCCATCGCGCTCGGCTGGACCAGCCGCATCCAGTGGCGGTGGCTGAGTGTCGCGGGGACGCTGACCTTCCCGCTGTACCTGCTGCACGACGTGATCGGCCTGACCATCGTCCATCACTTCGGCGACCGGATCGACCCCCGTGTCCTGGTCGTGTCGACGGTGGCCGGACTGGTCGTGCTGTCCTACGTGGTGCACCGGCTCGTCGAGCGCCCGATCGCGCTGTACATGCGGCGCTGGCTGAACAGCGCCTCCTTCGGTCTGGAGGCGCCCGCGACGCGCCGGGGCTGAGCACTCGGAAGCACTCGGACGCCGGGAACGGAGGCGCACCGCGGACGGACTGCCGTCCACGCGGTGCGCCTTCGCCTTGTGGCGGACGAGGAGCCCTCGCGGAGATCACGTGATCGTCACGGTCCGGAGCCGGATGGTCATCAGATGATCATCTGTGGGGCATCTGTGACTAAAGTGCGAGGCAACTGTGTGTAAAGCGCAAGCCGTTGCCGCGGGTTCCTTCCGCGGGTCCGAAGAAAGAGTCCCCACGTGAGTACCACCGCCGCCCGCCGCGCCGGCCTCGTCGCCGCCTCCGCCGCCCTCGCTCTGCTCGCCACCGCCTGTGGCGGCTCCGACGACGGCGCCAAGGGTGCGGAGGTCAAGGGAGACTCGACCGCCTCCGCCTCCGCCTCCGCCTCCGCCTCCGCCTCCGCCTCCGCGGCCGCCGCTCCGGCGGCCGAGCCGCTGACCGCCGCCGAGCTGGAGAAGGCCGCGCTGGCCCAGTCGGACGTCAAGAAGGGCAAGGTCCCCGCCAAGCTCGCGGCGACGGACGACATCGCCAAGGGGCGGATCAAGACGGACAAGGCGGCCTGCCTGCCGCTGGCCTACGCCCAGGCCGGTGTGGCGCAGGGCGAGCCCGTGGCGACGGTCAAGCGGTCCTGGATGGGCGACGCGAAGCCGCCGGCGGCCGGCACCAAGCCCGAGGACGCGCTGGTGGCCTCGCTCGACCGGGAGAAGATGCTGGTCACGCTCGCCTCCTACAAGGACGGTGGCGCCGAGGAGGCGCTGAAGGCGCTGAGCGCGGCCGTCGAGAAGTGCCCCGGCGGCTTCACGTCCACCGTGGACAGCGACAAGACCCCGTACGTCAAGGCCGTCGCCACCGCCGCGCCGAAGGGTGGCGACGAGGGTGCCGCGATCACCCTGACCATGGACGCCGGGGACGGCGTGAAGGCTCCGGCCAAGCTCGTCGCCGTCCGCAAGGGCGCCACGCTCGTGACCTTCAGCGCGATCAACTTCGCCACTGCGGCCACCGGCAAGGACTTCCAGGTCCCGGCCGACGTGATCGCGGCACAGATGGGCAAGCTGGGCTGAATCGACCCCTCGGTGTTCCCGCCGGTGCTGCGTGCACCGGTGGGAATTTCCGAATTCGGGCACAGAGCGGCCGTTTTTGACAGCTGACGGACCGTAGGCTGCCGCGCATGTGCGGAATCGTGGGATACGTAGGGGCGCGTTCGGCGCTCGAAGTCGTGATGGCGGGTCTGAAGCGGCTGGAGTACCGGGGGTACGACTCCGCCGGTGTCGCGGTGCTCGCGGACGGGGGACTGGCGTCGGCCAAGCGGGCCGGGAAGCTGGTCAACCTGGAGAAGGAGCTGGCCGAACGGCCGCTTCCGGCCGGTACGACCGGCATCGGGCACACCCGGTGGGCCACGCACGGCGGACCGACGGACGCCAACGCGCACCCGCACCTGGACAACGCGGGCCGGGTGGCCGTCGTGCACAACGGCATCATCGAGAACTTCGCGGTGCTGCGCGCCGAACTCGCCGAGCGCGGGCACGAACTGGCCTCCGAGACCGACACCGAGGTCGTCGCGCACCTGCTGGCCGAGGAGTACTCCGCGACGGCCGACCTCGCGGAGGCGATGCGGCTGGTGTGCCGCCGCCTGGAGGGCGCCTTCACGCTGGTCGCCGCCCACGCGGACGCCCCGGACGTGGTCGTCGGCGCGCGCCGCAACTCCCCGCTGGTGGTGGGAGTCGGGGACGGCGAGGCGTTCCTCGCCTCCGACGTCGCCGCGTTCATCGCGCACACCCGGGACGCCATCGAGCTGGGCCAGGACCAGGTCGTCGAACTGCGCCGCGAGGGCGTGACGGTGACCGACTTCGACGGCTCCCCGGCCGAGGTCCGCGCCTTCCACGTCGACTGGGACGTCTCGGCCGCCGAGAAGGGCGGCTACGACTACTTCATGCTCAAGGAGATCGCCGAGCAGCCGAAGGCCGTCGCCGACACGCTGCTGGGCCGCGTCGACCCCTCCGGCTCGCTCACCCTGGACGAGGTGCGCATCGGCGCGGCCGAGCTGCGCGAGGTGGACAAGGTCGTCATCGTCGCCTGCGGTACGGCCTTCCACGCGGGCCTGATCGCCAAGTACGCCATCGAGCACTGGACCCGCATCCCCTGCGAGGTCGAGCTGGCGAGCGAGTTCCGCTACCGCGACCCGATCCTGGACGGCCGCTCCCTGGTCATCGCGATCTCCCAGTCCGGCGAGACCATGGACACGCTGATGGCGCTCCGGCACGCCCGCGAGCAGGGTTCCAAGGTGCTGGCCATCTGCAACACCAACGGTTCCACCATCCCGCGCGAGTCGGACGCGGTGCTCTACACGCACGCCGGTCCCGAGGTCGCCGTCGCCTCCACCAAGGCGTTCCTGACCCAGCTGGTCGCCTGCTACCTCGTCGCCCTCTATCTGGGCCAGGTGCGCGGCACCAAGTGGGGCGACGAGATCCGCGCGGTCGTACGGGACCTGTCCCGGATCTCCGGCGAGGTCGAGCGCGTCCTGGAGACCATGGAGCCGGTGCGCGAGCTGGCCCGCTCCCTGGCGGACCACGACACGGTCCTCTTCCTCGGCCGCCACGTGGGCTACCCGGTCGCCCTCGAAGGCGCCCTCAAGCTCAAGGAACTCGCCTACATGCACGCCGAGGGCTTCGCGGCGGGCGAGCTGAAGCACGGTCCGATCGCGCTGATCGAGAAGGACCTCCCGGTGGTCGTGGTCGTGCCCTCCCCGCGCGGCCGCTCCGTCCTCCACGACAAGATCGTCTCCAACATCCAGGAGATCCGCGCCCGGGGCGCCCGCACCATCGTCATCGCCGACGAGGACGACGACACGGTGGTCCCGTACGCCGACCACCTCATCCGCATCCCCGCCACTCCCACTCTCCTCCAGCCCCTGGTCGCCACGGTCCCGCTCCAGGTCTTCGCCTGCGAACTGGCGGCGGCCCGCGGCAACGAGGTGGACCAGCCGAGGAACCTGGCGAAGTCGGTGACGGTGGAATAGCGCGGACGAAACTCCGGGCCGGTCTGCTGAGGGAGGCCCGGAGTTTCCCGCAGAGTGAAGGGGAACGTTTTTCCGGTCCTCGAAAGGGTGAATGCCGCGCGATTGTCGAGACGTCGCCGCTCCCGCGCCCCCACGATCGCGGACATGGTCACATCCACCCACGAGACCTCGCACCGGATCTTCCAGGACCATCCCGAGGTACTCGCCCCCGTCTTCCAGGCGCTGGGGCTGGAGCCGCCCGCCAAGGCGGAGATCGAGGCGATCACTCCGGACGCGACGGAGCTCAAGCCGCTGGAGCGTCGCGTCGACACGGTGCTGAAGGTGGTGCCGTCCGACGGTGACGGGTTTCTGCTCGCCATCGAGGCCCAGACGAAGCGGGCGCCGGACAAGGGCGTCAACTGGGCGTACTACGTCAGCTATCTGCACGCCAAGTTCGAACTTCCGGTGCTGCTCGTCGCCGTCTGCAGGCACCGTTCCACCGCGACCTGGGCCGCAGGCCCCTTCGAGTGCCGGGTCGGACCCTGGGCGACCCAGGTCACGCGCCCCTTCGTGCTGGGGCCCGACACGGTGCCCCGGATCACCGACGAGGCGATGGTGGCGCGTGAGCCCGCGCTGGCCACGTTTTCCGCCATTGTTCACAGCGAGAGCGAGCAGAGCGACGCCATACTGCATCTGATGGCTCGTGGAATGCGCTCGTTCGACAAAGCCACCGCCCTGTACTGGTCGGAACTTCTGGAAATCGGGCTGGAGAACACTCCGGCCCGGGGCATGTGGAGGGAGTTGGAGAAGATGGTGGTCACGTTCTTTCCCGGGCGGGGGACGGTCTTCGAGGAGGCGTACCTGGACGGGAAGGCCAAGGGAGAAGCCGAAGGGAAGGCCAAGGGAGAGGCCGAAGGGGAGGTCAAGGGGGAGCTGGCCGGCAAGAAGCAGGCCGTGCTGCGGGTGCTGGAGGCTCGTGGGCTGACCGTCTCCGACGACGTGCGTGAGCGGGTCCACGCCTGCACCGACTCCGAGGTGATCGACACGTGGCTCGACCGCTCCGTCGCCGTCGAGCGGGTGGAGGATCTGTTCGCCGAGGAGTGACCGTAGGCTCCTCGCATGGGCATTGTCGGGGTCGGGATCGATGTGGCCGAGATCGAGCGGTTCCGGGCGGCTCTGCAGCGCACGCCCGGGCTGGCCGACCGGCTGTTCGTGGCGGGGGAGTTGCTGCTGCCGGGTGGTGAGCGGCGCGGGATCGCCTCCCTGGCGGCGCGGTTCGCGGCCAAGGAGGCGCTCGCCAAGGCGCTGGGCGCGCCGTCCGGGCTGCTCTGGGTGGACGCCGAGGTGTACGTCGAGGACAGCGGGCAGCCCCGGCTGCGGGTCAAGGGCACGGTGGCCGCCCGCGCGGCGGAGCTGGGCGTGCGGTCCTGGCACGTCTCCCTCAGCCACGACGCGGGCGTCGCCTCGGCCGTGGTGATCGCCGAGAACTGATCCATCCGGGTGCGCGGGTCCGCGCTCGCGGGGCAGACTCGAAGACATGCGTACGGCGTACAGCGTGGAGACGGTACGGGCGGCCGAGCGGGCCCTGATGGCGCGGCTGCCCGAGGGCACCCTCATGCAGCGGGCGGCGGCCGGTCTGGCCGCGGCCTCGGCGGAGTTCCTGGGGCGGCTGCGCGGCAGCCGGGTGGTGCTGCTCGTCGGCAGCGGCGACAACGGCGGCGACGCGCTGTACGCCGGGGCCCGGCTGGCCCGGCGCGGCGCGGGCGTCACCGCCGTACTCCTCTCACCCGACCGGGCGCACGCGGGCGGACTCCAGGCGCTGCGAGGAGCGGGGGGCCGTGTCGTCACGGACCCCGGGGACGCGCTCGGGGCCATCGGGCGGGCCGACCTCGTCCTGGACGGCATCGTCGGCATCGGCGGCAAGGGCGGGCTGCGCCCCGACGCCCGGCGGCTGGCGGAGGCCGCCGAGCGCTCGCACGCCGGGATCGTCGCCGTCGACCTGCCCAGCGGGGTGGACGCGGACACCGGCGAGGTCCGCGGGGCCGCGGTGCGAGCCGATCTGACGGTCACCTTCGGCGCGTACAAGCCGGGCCTGCTGATCGACCCCGGGCACGAGTACGCCGGAGCGGTCCGCCTCGTGGAGATCGGGCTCGAACTGCCGCCCGACCCGGCCGTGGAGGCCCTTCAGCACGCGGACGTGGCCCGGCTGCTGCCGGTGCCCTCGGCGGAGAGCGACAAGTACCGGCGCGGGGTGCTCGGCGTCGCCGCCGGGTCCGCGCGCTACCCCGGCGCGGCCGTGCTCGCCGTCT
>NZ_WWIR01000135.1 GCF_009863025.1 Streptomyces sp. SID4985
GCCGGGCTGCGCGAGGCGACCGAGGGGCTGCCGTCGGACGCGCGGGCGCTGCTGCCGGGGCTGGTCGTCGGGGACACGTCGCGGATCACCCCGGAGCTGGACGAGGCGTTCAAGGAGACCGATCTCGCGCACACGCTCGCCGTCTCCGGCAGCAACCTCACCATCCTGCTCGCCCTGCTCATCGGACCGCTCGGACTGGCCCAGCGCGCCGAACGGCGCGGACTCGCCCCGCGCCTGGGTCTCTCGCTGCGGACCACCGCGCTCCTCGCGGCGGCCCTCACTCTCGGGTTCGTCATCGTCTGCCGCCCCGATCCGAGCGTGCTGCGGGCGGCGGCCTGCGGCGCGGTCGCCCTGCTGGCGCTGGCCACCGGTCGCCGCAGATCCCTGGTCCCCGCCCTGGCCGCGACGGTCCTGCTGCTGGTCCTCTACGACCCGTGGCTGTCCCGGAGTTACGGCTTCCTGCTCTCGGTGCTGGCGACCGGCGCGCTGCTGCTCCTCGCGCCCCGCTGGAGCGAGGCACTGCGACGACGCCGGGTGCCCGCCCGCCTGGCCGAGGCCCTGGCCGCCGCTGCCGCCGCCCAGGCCGTGTGTGCGCCGGTGGTCGCGGTGCTGTCGGCGCGGGTGAGTCTGGTGGCGGTGCCGTGCAATCTGCTCGTCGAGGTGGCCGTCGCTCCGGCCACGGTGCTGGGGTTCGCGGCGCTCGCGGCCGCTCCGGTGGCGATGCCCGCCGCCAAGGCGCTTGCCTGGTGCGCGGGTTGGCCCGCCCAGTGGATCGCCGGGGTGGCCAGGGCCGGGGCGGCGCTGCCCGGTGCGGGAGTGGACTGGCCGGGGAGTTGGCCGGGGGCGTTCCTGCTGGCCGTGGTCACGGTGGTGCTCGTGCTCGCCGGGCGGCGACTGGTGCGGCACCCGTGGTGGTGCGGGGCGCTCGGCGTGGTTTTGCTCGTCGCGGTGGTGCGGCCCGCTCCGCTGACCCGGGTGGTCACGGGCTGGCCGCCGCCGGGCTGGCGGTTCGCCATGTGCGACGTCGGGCAGGGCGACGCCACCGTTCTCGCGGCCGGGCCGGGCGCCGGGGTGGTCGTGGACGCCGGACCCGATCCGGAGCCGGTCGACCACTGCCTGCGGGAACTGGGCATCACCCGTGTGCCCCTGGTGATCCTCACCCACTTCCACGCCGACCATGTCGCGGGACTGCCCGGCGTGCTGCGCGGCCGCTCGGTGGCCGCCATCGAGACCACCGGCTTCGCCGAACCGGCGGACCAGGCCGAGGCCGTGCGCGGAGCGGCTGCCGCACGGCACATCCCGGTCACCCGCGCCGTGGCGGGGGAGGAGCGCCGCGTCGGACCGCTGGCCTGGCGGGTCCTGTGGCCCCCGGCGGGCGCCGCGCCGGACCCGGACGGGCCGAACGACGCGAGCGTCGCCGTGCTCGTACGGACCGGTGGCCTGCGGCTCCTGCTGCTGGGCGACCTCGAACCGCCCGCGCAACGGGAGCTGCTGCTGTCGCCGGACGCGGCCGACCTGGCGCGCGTGGACGTGCTGAAGGTCGCCCACCACGGCTCCGCCTACCAGGACCCCGACCTGATACGCCTGGCGTCCCCACGGCTCGCCCTCGTGTCCTGTGGCGCCGACAACCCTTATGGGCACCCGGCACCGTCCACGGTGGCCGCGTTGCGCGCGGGCGGAGCGGTGGTGCTGCGCACGGACCGGGACGGCGCCCTGGCGCTCACTGGAGGAGGCGGTGCCGACGGGCGGCTCCAGGTGGCGACGGGCTGACCGGGGACTCCCGTAACCGCCAATTCGGTCTAGTCCGGCGCATGGGCTGGATTGCCTTGATGTGGGCTCGTGTTGCTCGAAAGCCACATCAGGTGATCGAATGAATCTTCGGCAACATATGATGTCGAGGCGTACAGAGGTGTCGTACATGTTCGGCCGGTGGCTGGAAAAACGAACGAACCGGTTCCACCGGACGAGTCCCCTGGCGGCGGTCAGGACACCGGCCGACGCCGGCGTGCTGAGCTGCCGGGTGCTCGATCCGGTCTACGAACCGGTGGGCAACGCGGAGTTCACGGTCGTCGACAGCGTCGGCCGCAAGGTGGTCAGCGGTGGCACCGATCCCTACGGCCAGTTCATGGCCACGGTCCCGGCGGGGGAGTACCGGCTCGCGATCGCGGCCGAGGGGTACGCGCCCTATCGCGCGACCGCGATGGTCGGCCAGAACTCCCTGGCCTCGCTGGGCGATGTGACCCTCCAGGTCGCGCAGCCCCCGGAGCCCCCGGCGCGGGGCGACTGGGAGATCGACCCCGCGCACTCCTCCATCGCCTTCACCGCGCGGCACATCGGACTGGCCCGGATCCACGGCCGGTTCAACTCCTTCGCGGGCGCGGTGCGCATCGCCGACCGCATGGAGAACTCCGCGATGCACGTGGTGATCGACGCCGCGGCCATCGACACGGGCGTCCGGATGCGCGACGACCACCTGCGCTCCCCGGACTTCCTGGACGTGCAGCGGTACCCGACGCTGGAGTTCTACAGCGAGCGCTTCACCCACCGCGGCGGCAACCGCTGGGCCGTCACCGGCGCGCTCTCCCTCCACGGCGTGACCCGCACGGTCACCCTCGACGCCGAGTACCTCGGCCTCGGCAGCGGCATGGAAGGCGAACCCCGGGCCGCCTGCCGCGCCACCACCGAACTCCACCGCGACGACTACACCATCAGCTGGCAGACGATGCTGGCCCGCGGCATCGCGGTGGTCGGCCGCAGCATCCGTGTGGAACTGGACATACAGATCGTTCCGAAGGGCTGAGGAGTCAGGGGCCACGCGTCCGGCCTCCCGCGCGGTGCCGGAGAATGTCCCGGTGAGCGATGTGAGACACGTGCTGGTGCTGCCCGACCGGGATGCCGCCGAGGAGGCGGCCGAGGCGTTGGGGGAGCGGTTCGGGATCGATGAGGAGCCCCGGCTCGTACGGGACGCCCTGGCGGGGGAGGACGACGCCGAGGACGCCCAGTGGCTGGTGGTCCTGCGCGACGAGGCGGGACGCCTCGACCCCGCCGAGCTGGACGCCTTCGCGGGCGAGTGGGACGGCTGGCGCGAGGAGCCGTGATGGCGGGTGCCCGGGCACGCCTGAGTCGTAGCCGATGGACGACCTCGGCCGCGCCCCGGGCACACCTTGGCCGCACTGACAGGCCCGCTTCCGCAGGACCCCGAAAGCGTCTCGGGGTCGGATCGGGGTCCGGTCAGGGTGTGCGGGCCGGTTCGTTGTCGGTGCCGCGTGGGATGCTTTGAGCGATGGCAAGAAAGACTGCGAATGACGACCCTCTCGCCCCGGTGACTCTCGCCGTGGGCCAGGAGGACCTCCTGCTCGACCGTGCCGTGCGGGAGGTGGTGGCCGCCGCCAGAGCCGCCGACGCCGACACGGACGTACGCGACCTCACCCCGGACCAGCTGCAGCCCGGCACCCTCGCCGAGCTGACCAGCCCCTCGCTCTTCTCCGAGCGCAAAGTCGTGGTCGTACGCAATGCGCAGGACTTGTCCGCCGACACGGTCAAGGACGTGAAGGCATACCTCGGCTCGCCCGCGGAGGAGATCACCCTCGTACTGCTGCACGCGGGCGGCGCCAAGGGCAAGGGGCTGCTCGACGCCGCGCGTAAGGCGGGCGCGCGGGAGGTGGCCTGTCCGAAGATGACCAAGCCGGCCGACCGGCTGGCGTTCGTGAGAGGGGAGTTCAGGGGGTTCGGGCGGTCGGCCACGCCGGAGGCGTGCCAGGCGCTCGTGGACGCGATCGGCAGCGATCTGCGCGAGCTGGCCTCCGCGGCGGCCCAGCTCGTGGCAGACGTCGAGGGCACGATTGACGAGGCGGTCGTCGGGCGGTACTACACCGGCCGCGCGGAGGCGTCGAGCTTCACCGTCGCCGACAAGGCGGTCGAGGGGCGGACCGCCGAGGCGCTGGAGGCGCTGCGGTGGTCGCTCTCCACCGGAGTGGCCCCGGTGATGATCACCAGCGCGCTCGCCCAGGGCGTGCGGGCGATCGGCAAGTTGTCCTCGGCCCGCGGCGGTCGCCCCGCCGACCTCGCCCGCGAGCTGGGAATGCCCCCGTGGAAGATCGACCGCGTTCGCCAGCAGATGCGCGGCTGGACCCCGGACGGCGTCGCCGAGGCCCTGCGCGCGGTGGCCGAGGCCGACGCGGGAGTGAAGGGCGGCGGCGACGACCCGGAGTACGCCCTGGAGAAGGCGGTCGTCATCATCGCCAGGGCCGCCCGCTCCCGGGGCAGGAACTAGCCGGTCACTCCCCTTGCCGGGGATGCGCGGCCCGAGCCTTGACCGCACGGACCGGGCCGTGTCGGCTCGGTCCGGTAGACGGCCGCACCGTCCGGCGCCGCACTCCGCGCCGCCACGCACCGAAGCCCGACCCGCCCACGCCGGAGCCCGCACCACTCCACACCGGAACCCGCACTACCCCACGCCGGAGCCCCCGTGCCGCCCGGTGCCGAAACCCGCACCACCAAGCACCGCCCCCTGACAACCGCACGCCCC
>NZ_WWIR01000136.1 GCF_009863025.1 Streptomyces sp. SID4985
CTCGTGCGGCTGCACCGCCGGGCGCACACGCTCGCCGGGCGCGCCCTGGTCGTCGCCGCCTCGCGTGCGGACACGGGCGCCGCGATCCTCGCCGCCGAGCGGATGGACGCGCACGCCCCCGAGCCCTCCGAGCAGGGGCCGGCCGCGCCGAGGCAGCTCAGCGCGGCCCGCTGACCCCGCTCAGCCCAGGCGTCGTACCAGCGCGCGGTACTGGTCCCACAGCTCCCTCGGGGTGTGGTCCCCGAAGGTGTTCAGATGGTCGGGGACCAGCGCGGCCTCCTCGCGCCAGATGTCCCGGTCCACCGTGAGCAGCAGATCGAGTTCTGCGTCGGACAGGGCGAGCCCCCGGGTGTCCAGGGAGTCCCGGGTCGGCAGCACGCCGATCGGGGTCTCGACGCCCTCGGCGCGGCCGTCGAGCCGGTCCACGATCCACTTCAGGACGCGGCTGTTCTCGCCGAAGCCGGGCCACACGAACCGGCCCTCGCCGTCCTTGCGGAACCAGTTGACGTAGTAGATCCGCGGCAGCTTCTCCGGGTCCTTGTCCTTGGCCACGTCGATCCAGTGGGCCATGTAGTCGCCCATGTTGTAGCCGCAGAACGGCAGCATCGCGAAGGGGTCGCGGCGCAGCTCGCCCACCTTGCCCTCGGCGGCGGCGGTCTTCTCGCTGGCCACGTTGGCGCCGAGGAAGACGCCGTGGTCCCAGTCGAAGGACTCGGTCACCAGCGGTACGGCGGTGGCGCGGCGCCCGCCGAAGAGGATCGCGGAGATCGGCACCCCGCGCGGGTCCTCCCACTCGGGCGCGATGATCGGGCACTGGTCGGCGGGCACGGTGAAGCGGGCGTTGGGGTGGGCGGCCGGGGTCTCGGACCCGGGCGTCCACGCGTTGCCCTTCCAGTCGGTGAGATGCGCGGGCGGCTCCTCGGTCATGCCCTCCCACCACACGTCGCCGTCGCCGGTGAGCGCGACGTTGGTGAAGACCGCGTTGCCCCACAGGGTCTTCATGGCGTTGGCGTTGGTGTGCTCGCCGGTGCCGGGCGCGACGCCGAAGAAACCGGCCTCGGGGTTGATCGCGTAGAGCCGGCCGTCCTCGCCGAAGCGCATCCACGCGATGTCGTCGCCGATGGTCTCCACGCTCCAGCCGGAGACGGTGGGCTCCAGCATGGCGAGGTTGGTCTTGCCGCAGGCGCTCGGGAAGGCGGCGGCGACGTACTTGGACTCCCCGTGCGGGGGCGTGAGCTTGAGGATCAGCATGTGCTCGGCCAGCCAGCCCTCGTCGCGGGCCATGACGGAGGCGATGCGCAGGGCGTAGCACTTCTTGCCGAGCAGGGCGTTGCCGCCGTAGCCGGAGCCGTAGGACCAGATCTCGCGGGTCTCGGGGAAGTGCGAGATGTACTTGGTCTGGTTGCAGGGCCAGGGAACGTCCTCCTGACCCTCCTCCAGCGGGGCACCGAGCGAGTGGACGGCCTTCACGAAGTCGCGGTCCTCGCCCAGCTCGTCGAGCACGGCGCTGCCCATGCGGGTCATCGTGCGCATCGAGACGACGACGTACGGCGAGTCCGTGATCTCCACGCCGAGCGCGGAGAGCGGGGAGCCGAGCGGTCCCATGCAGAAGGGGACGACGTACATCGTGCGGCCGCGCATCGAGCCGCGGAACAGGCCGCCCTCTCCCCCGGCGCCCTGGAAGATCTCCCGCATGTCGCCGGGGGACTTCCAGTGGTTGGTGGGACCGGCGTCCTCCTCCTTCTCGGAGCAGATGAAGGTGCGGTCCTCGACCCGGGCGACGTCGGTCGGGTCGGAGGCGGCGTGGTACGAGTGCGGGCGCTTGACCGGGTCCAGCTCGGTGAAGGTGCCCCGGTCGACCAGCTCCCGGCACAGGCGCTCGTACTCGGCCTCGGAGCCGTCACACCAGACCACGTTGTCCGGCTGCGTCAGTTCGGCGATCTCGTTGACCCACGAGATCAGTTCCTGATGGGTGGTGGGGATGACGGTGGGAGCCGCGTTGTCGCGCGCCACGATCGCTCCTAGGTGAGGGTTTCCGTGACCCCGGTGGGGGTCTTCTTCCGTCGGCCCCGCAAGGGTTGCGTCGCACGCCCCCGGGGGCTGCGGCCCGGATGCCGTACGGCATCCCGGTCGGGTGGCCGCTCATCCGGTGCCGATCGCACTCATTTGATCATCCGATGCGAGCGCCCATCTGTCCATAGCGCGTCACAGGTGAGCGGAGTGAGCACGGCCACGCCGTCCGTGTTCCCGCTGGACAACCCGGACACGCTTTGCTTTCGCATGATGATTTGCTGGCGCATTCTTTACGCGTGAGAGCCCGGCCGCGCGTGAGACGATGACCTTGGACGCATACGGCGGGGGTCTGATCCGTAACTTACGGTGCCGTAGGTACGATGCGGTTCATGACTGCGTCCGCTCCCGCCGCACTCTCCTTGCCAGAGTCCGTCAAGCCCCGGCTCCGCGGCTGGCTGCACCTCGGGATGTTCCCGGCCGCGCTCATCGCGGGCCTGGTGCTCACCGCCCTCGCCGACTCCACCCGGGGCAGAATCGCCTGCGGAATCTACGCCCTGACGGCATGCCTGCTCTTCGGAGTGAGCGCGCTGTACCACCGGGGCGACTGGAGCCCCCGGATGGACGGCGTCCTGCGCCGCCTCGACCACGCCAACATCTTCCTGATCATCGCGGGCACCTACACCCCGCTCACCCTGCTGCTCCTGCCCGGCGCCAAGGGACAGTGGCTGCTGTGGGGGATCTGGGGGGCCGCCGCCGCCGGGATAATCTTCCGCGTCTTCTGGGTCGGCGCCCCGCGCTGGCTCTACACTCCGTGCTACATCGCCATGGGCTGGGCCGCCGTCTTCTTCCTGCCCGACTTCCTGCGCACCGGCGGCATCGCCGTCCTGGTCCTGGTGATCGTCGGCGGCCTGCTCTACAGCGCCGGGGGCGTGATCTACGGCATCAAGCGGCCGAACCCCTCACCGCGCTGGTTCGGCTTCCACGAGGTCTTCCACTCCTTCACCCTGGCCGCGTTCATCGTCCACTACGTCTGCATCTCGCTGGTGGCCTACCAGCACGCCTGAGCCCTCCGAAATCCGCTGCGTACGGCGCCGGACGCCGTGCCATGCTGGCGGAGTGAGCACACCCGGTATCCACGTCGAAGTCGCCCCCGACCTGCGCCTGTTCCTCCCTCAGGCACGGCGCGGCACGGGGGCGTGCGCGGTCGCGATCGACGGCGTCTCGACCCTCGGCCACCTCGTCGAGTCCCTCGGCATCCCCCTGACCGAGGTCGGCACCCTGCTCGCCGACGGCCACGAGGTACCGCCCTCCCACCTCCCGGCACCGGGCGAGTCGGTCACCGTCCGCCCGGTCCCCCACCCCCAGCGGGTACCCGGCGCCCCGCTCCGCTTCCTCCTCGACGTCCACCTCGGCACCCTCGCCCGCCGCCTCCGCCTCCTCGGCGTGGACACGGCGTACGAGTCCCTCGACATCGGCGACCCTGCGCTGGCCGCGCGCTCCGCCGCCGAGCAGCGGGTCATGCTCAGCCGCGACCGGGGGCTGCTGCGGCGCCGCGAGCTGTGGGCGGGCGCGTACGTCTACAGCACCCGCCCCGAGGAGCAGCTCCGCGAGATCCTGGACCGCTTCGAGCCCGAGCTGCGGCCGTGGACGCGGTGCACCGCCTGCAACGGCCCGCTGCGCTCGGCTTCGGCGGAGGAGGTGGCGGACCGGCTGGAGGACGGTACGCGGAGGTCGTACGACGTTTTCGCGGTGTGTGGGGAGTGTGGGCGGGCGTATTGGAAGGGGGCGCATCATTCGCAGTTGGAGGCGATCGTCGCCGAAGCGATGAGTCTTCGGCGGTCTTGAGGGCGCCTACCGAGGAGGGGGCGGGGTGGTCTGGCGGGTGCCGGTCCATCGTGGCTGATCGCGCCCACGCGGCGGAGCCGCA
>NZ_WWIR01000137.1 GCF_009863025.1 Streptomyces sp. SID4985
ACTCGCCGCAGCCGTCGGAGCCCCGGCCGCCGTCCGCGCCGCGACCCTCGCCGGTTACGGCGCCCGCCCCTGTCTGCGCGGGCTGTGGCTGGCCCGCTGCGACACCCTCGTCCGCCTCGCCGACCGCCTCGACGGCCGCACCTCCGAGGACCCGACACTGCTGCGCGCCCGGCTGCGGCGGGCCTGGGAGCCGATCCTGCTGGAGCGGGTCACCGAGTTCGAGTGAGCCGCAACGGCCGTCAAGTCCGTTGTGGATCAGGTGCGTTCAGACCCGCGTCAGCACCACGCACGACTCGCCCGGCACCCGGAGCCGTCCGTCCGCGCCCGGCGCCTCCATCTCGTCCCACGCGGCGAGGACCTCCATACGGCCGCTGCCGAGCGGGATGGGCGCCGGTTCCCTGCCCAGGTTCACCGCGACCCGTACGTCCCCGCGCCGGAACGCCAGCCAGCGGGCGTCCGCGTCGTACGCCACGTTGGTGCCCGCGAGGCCGGGGCTGGTCAGGTCGGGGTACGCGTGGCGCAGCGCGATCAGCCGCCGGTACCAGTCCAGGACGCGGGCGTGCGGGGCGCGTTCCGGCTCCGACCAGTCCAGGCAGGACCGCTCCCTCGTCGCCGGGTCCTGCGGGTCGGGCACCTCGTCCTCGGACCAGCCGTGCGCCGCGAACTCCCGCCGCCTGCCCCGCCGTACGGCCTCGGCCAGCTCGGGATCGGTGTGGTCGGTGAAGTACTGCCAGGGCGTGCCCGCCGCCCACTCCTCGCCCATGAACAGCATCGGCGTGAACGGCGCGGTGAGCGTGAGCGTGGCGGCGCAGGCCAGCAGACCGGGGGAGAGCCGGGCCGAAAGGCGGTCGCCCTGGGCGCGGTTGCCGATCTGGTCGTGGGTCTGGCTGTAGCCGAGCAGCCGGTGTCCGCCGAGCCGGGCACGGTCCAGCGGACGGCCGTGCCGGCGCCCCCGGAAGGTGGAGTACGTGCCGTCGTGGAAGTAGCCACCGGTGAGCGTCTTGGCGAGCGCGGCGAAGGGTGCGGCCGCGAAGTCCTCGTAGTAGCCCTGGGATTCACCGGTCAGCGCGGTGTGCAGGGCGTGATGGAAGTCGTCGTTCCACTGGGCGTGCAGCCCCAGGCCGTTCGCGGCGCGCGGGGTGATGAGCCGGGGGTCGTTGAGGTCGGACTCGGCGATCAGGAACAGCGGCCTGCCCACCTCGGCGGCGAGCGCGTCCACCGACTCCGACAGCTCTTCGAGGAAGTGACGGGCGCGGGTGTCGTGCAGCGCGTGCACGGCGTCCAGCCGCAGCCCGTCAAGGCGGTAGTCCCGCAGCCAGGCCAGCGCGCTCTCCCGGAAGTACGCGCGCACCTCGTCCGAACCGGGCGCGTCCAGGTTCACCGCCGCACCCCACGGAGTCTGGTGTGTGTCGGTGAAGTACGGTCCGAACGCGGGGAGATGGTTGCCCGACGGGCCCAAGTGGTTGTGCACGACGTCCAGGACGACGCCGAGACCCAGCGCGTGCGCCCGGTCCACGAACCGCTTCAGCGCCTCGGGGCCACCGTACGGCTCGTGCACCGCCCAGGGAGCCACGCCGTCGTAACCCCAGCCGTGCTCGCCCGGGAACGAGGACAGGGGCATCAACTCGACGTGGGTGATGCCGAGGTCCGCGAGGTGGGGGAGGCGGTCGGCCGCCGCGTCGAGGGTGCCCTCGGGGGTGTAGGTGCCGACGTGCAGCTCGTAGAGCACCGCGCCCGGCAGCCCGCGTCCCGTCCAGGGGGTCCGCCACTCGTAGCGGTCGTGGTCCACGACCGCGCCGAGCCCGTCCGGGCCGTCCGGCAGGCGGCGCGCGCGCGGATCGGGCAGCTCGGGGCCGTCGTCCACCGCGAAGCCGTACCGGGTGCCGTCCGCCGCGTCGGCCTCCCCCGTCCACCATCCCGCGCGCCCCGGATCGCGCGCCAGCGCCTGCTGAGTCTCTCCGCACCGGAGCGTGACCCGTTCTGCCTGTGGTGCCCACACCTCGAACTGCACGGACGGTTCCCCTTCGTCTGCTCATCGTGAGGTAGTCCGTCCATCGTGCCGCGAAAGCGATCAATCCGCCGTCGGATCAGGGCTTTCCGGGCGGGTGTCGCGGGGGCGTGCGAGGGGCACGTAAGTGCGCGCAGGGGGAGCGGACTTCCTGATCTGGACACCACGGGCCGCCTGACCGACAATCAGCAGCGTGACGTCGTCCTTCGAGTTCCCCGTCCGCGCCGCGCGGATCTCCGACGCGGAGCGCGACAAGGCGCTGCGGGTCCTGCGCGACGGCGCCGCCATGGGCCGGATGTCACACGACACGTTCCTGCAGCGCATGGAACTGGTCCTCGCCGCGCGCAGCCACGCCGAACTCGCCGCCGTCACCGCGGACCTGCCCGGCGGAAAGGGCTTCGCCCGCGCCCTGTTCGGCACCGTGGAGGCCGTCTCCGGCTTCACCGTACGACTCCGCAGGGCCTGGCAGGCCGAGCGGCTGCCCAAGCTCCTGCTGCCCCACCCCGGCCACGGCCACCCCCTGCGCATCGGCCGCGACCCTGCCAACGGGCTGCGCCTCAACCACGACACCGTCTCCCGCGTCCACGCCGAACTCCGCCACCAGGGCGGCCTCTGGGTCCTGCGCGACCTCGGCTCCACCAACGGCACCACGGTCAACGGCCACCGCGTGCTCGGCGCGACGGTCGTGCGGGACGGCGACCAGGTCGGCTTCGGGAAGATCACGTACCGGCTGTCGGCGAGCTGAGGCAGCTCGAACTGGCGTTCCCTCATGGGGGTGGGGGCCTATCGTTCGGGTGATCCCCGCTGCGGAACCCGCCCGGCCGTGCCGATGCACCGGGCATGAACCCTCTCACCCGTGCGACAGCGGCGGCCGCCGGAGCCCTGGTGGCCGCCCTCGGCCTCCTCACCGCGACACCGGCCTCCGCTGCCTCCAGTCCCGCCTTCCCCGGCGGCTGGCTCCACCTCACCGTCAGCCAGGGCGAGACCCTCGCGCCCGGCTCCCGCAGCGCCCTCCTCCTGTGCGACCCGCCCCGGGGCACAGCCCACGCGAGGGAGGCATGCGCCCAACTCACCGCCGCAGGCGGCGACATCAACCGCATCCCGCCGAAGGACGTCTTCTGCACGATGCTCTACGCCCCGGTCACCGCCCACGCCTCCGGAATCTGGCACGGCCACCGGGTCGAGTACACCCACACCTTCTCCAACGGGTGCGTCATGTCCGCGCAGACGGGAGCGGTGTTCGCGCTGGACGCGTGACGGACGACCACGGGACGTCCTCAGGGAGCTTCTGAATCCTCGTCCTCGGCCCGCTCCAGCAGCGCCACCGGCAGCGGGCCGAAGAGGTCCGACACCGGTACGCAGCCCTTGAACTCCCGGTCAGGCGTGAGGACGTCCCGCCAGCGGCCCGGGGGCAGGGAGAGGGTCGTCTGCCGCCAGCCGCCGGACTCGGTCAGGCGGAGGGACAGGCGGGTCACCACCGTGATCACCTCGTCGGAGCGGGAGAAGGCCAGGCAGTGGTCGGCGGCCGGGCCCTCGGCGGGCAGGGGGGTGTACGTGCCCGCGGGTCCGAAGGCGCCCGGGCGACGGGCGCGCAGGCGCAGGGCCGCCGTCGTCAGGGCGCCCTTCTCGCCGGGGGCCTTCGCGGGGAAGGTGGCCGGGCGGCGGTTGTCCGGGTCCACCAGGGACCGGTATTCGGCCTCCGTGCCCTGGTAGACGTCGGGGACGCCCGGCATCGTCAGATGGACCAGCGCGGTGCCGAGGACGTTGGCGCGGATGTGAGGGTCCAGGGCCTTGCGCAGAGCGGCGACGCGTTCGCCGGGGGGTCCGCAGGGGCCCGCCGCGACGAACGCGGTGACCGCCTCCTCGTAGGGCGCCTCGCGTTCCGTCCAGCTCGTGTACGTGCCTGCCTCGCGCACGTGCTTCAGGAGGGACTCGCGGACGCGCTCCTCCTCCGCCGGGCCCAGGCCGAACACCGTCTGCCAGGCGGCCCAGGCGAGTTGACCGTCCGGGGCGGGGTCACCGGTGCGGGAGAGGTCGGCGAGCAGGGCGGCCCAGCGGCCCGGGCACTCGCCGAGCACCGCGAGCGCGGCCCGGACGTCGGCGCTGCGCTTGGTGTCGTGCGTGGTGACGACCGTGCCGGTACCGGGCCAGTCGCGGGCCAGGCGGGCACAGTACGCGTGGAACTCGGCCGGTGAGACGCCCGGTCGGCCCGGATCGCCGCCGACCTCGTTCACCGACAGCAGCGGCACATAGCGGTAGAAGGCCGTGTCCTCCACGGACTTGGCGCGCAACGCCGACGCGGTCTGCGCGAACCGGGTGCGGAACTCGGTGAGTTCGGGGACCGACCCGTCGTCCTCACCGGTCAGCAGCGCCCGTACGACATCCACCGCCTTGGCCTCCTCGGCCACCGCGAAGGCACGCCGGGCTTCCTCCGCCGCCTGGGGCGTGATCACCGTGGCGGCGTCCTCGGAGGCGTACGGGCGGTAGACGCGCAGCCGGACGAGCAGTTCCTCCAGGGCCGTGCGCAGGGCCCAGGGGGCGCGGTCGCGCAGGGCGAGGTCGGGGGAGGCCGCGCAGAGGCGGACGGCGGCGCGGGTGAGACGGTCGGTCTCGGCGGCCAGTTCGTGGGTGAGCACCTTGTAGGCCGCGCGTCGTACGGTGGCGTCCCAGTCGCCGCCCCGGTCGGTCTGCGGGACCGCGAACGCCCGGTAGTGGTCGAGGAGTTCACCGGTGCCGTGGGGGTCGGTGAAGAGGCCGTCGATATGGCGCAGGGCGTCGTAGCCGGTGGTGCCCGCGACGGGCCAGGAGGCGGGCAGCCGTTCGCCGTCGGCGAGGATCTTCTCCACCACGGTCCAGCGGCCGCCGGTCGCCTCGTGCAGCCGAGCCAGATAGGCGTCCGGGTCCGCGAGGCCGTCCGGGTGGTCCACGCGCAGCCCGTCGATCACCCCCTCCGCGAGCAGCCGCAGGATCGTCCCGTGGGTCGCGTCGAAGACCTCGGGGTCCTCCACGCGGACCCCGATCAGCTCCGAAATGCTGAAGAAGCGGCGGTAGTTCAGCTCGGTGCGGGCCAGCCGCCACCACACCGGGCGGTACCACTGCGCGTCCAGCAGCTCCGGCAGCGGCAGGTGCCCAGTGCCCGCGCGGAGCGGGAAGGCGTGGTCGTGGTAGCGCAGCACGTCGCCGTCGACCACCAGCTCGTCCCGTACGGCGCCGACCGGGGCGCCGAGCACGGGCAGCAGCAGCCGTCCGCCGCGCGACTCCCAGTCGATGTCGAACCAGCGGGCGTACGGCGACTCGGGGCCCTCGCGCAGCACCTCCCACAGGGCGCGGTTGTACCGGGGGGCCATCGCCATGTGGTTGGGCACGATGTCCACCACCAGGCCGAGCCCGTGCTCCCGCGCGGTCCGCGCGAGCGAGCGGAGCCCGGCCTCGCCGCCCAGTTCCTCGCGCACGCGCCCGGGGTCCACCACGTCGTACCCGTGGGTGGAACCCGGTACGGCTTCGAGGACCGGGGAGAGGTGCAGGTGGGAGACGCCGAGTTCCGCCACATGGGGGACGGCCGCCTCGGCGGCGGCGAACGGGAACGAGGGCTGGAGCTGGAGTCGGTAGGTGGCCGTGGGCACGCCCGGCCGGGGTCGCGCGGCAGCAGTCATGCTCTGCTACGTACCCCGTGCGCCCGCTTTCGTGTCATCGGTCCCCGTACGGACCAGCGGCGACCCGCGCGGACCGGCCATGCGCCCGCGCGGACCGCCCCCGGTCCGCTCACGCGGGCCGTTGCAGCACCGTCATGCTCCGGTCCGGCAGGGTGATCCGCTCGCCCCCCGCCACCTTCGGCCCCGTGTTCGGCGGCACCCCGTCCGGCCGGGCGGTGTCGACGACCACCTGCCACTGCCGCCCGTGGTCGGCGGGGACCACGAAGTCCAGCGGTTCGGGCGAGGCGTTGAACATCAGCAGGAACGAGTCGTCCGTGATCCGCTCGCCGCGCGGCCCCGGTTCGGAGATCGCGTTGCCGTTGAGGAACACGGTCAGCGCGGACGCGGGCGCCGAGTCCCAGTCCCGCTGGGTCATCTCCTCGCCCTCGGGCGTGAACCAGGCGACGTCCGACAGCTCGTCGTGGGTGCCCTCCACCGGGCGGCCGTGGAAGAAGCGGCGCCGCCGGAACACCGGGTGGTCGCGGCGCAGCCACACCATCGCCCGTGCGAACTCAAGGAGTTCACCGCCGTCCTCGGGCCAGTCGACCCAGGACAGCTCGTTGTCCTGGCAGTAGGCGTTGTTGTTGCCGCGCTGGGTGCGGGCGAACTCGTCGCCGTGGCTGATCATCGGCACGCCCTGGGAAAGCATCAGCGTGGCGAGGAAGTTCCGCGTCTGCCGGGTGCGCAGCTCGCGCACCTGAGGGTCGTCGGTGTCGCCCTCGGTCCCGCAGTTCCAGGACCGGTTGTGGCTCTCGCCGTCCCGGTTGTCCTCGCCGTTGGCCGCGTTGTGCTTCTCGTTGTACGACACCAGGTCGCGCAGGGTGAAACCGTCGTGGCAGGTGACGAAGTTGACCGAGGCGAGCGGGCGGCGGCCGTCGTCCTGGTAGAGGTCGGAGGAGCCGGTGAGCCGGGAGCCGAACTCCGCGAGCGCGCGCGGCTCACCCCGCCACATGTCCCGTACCGTGTCGCGGTACTTGCCGTTCCACTCGGTCCACAGCGGCGGGAAGTTGCCCACCTGGTAGCCGCCCTCGCCCACGTCCCATGGCTCGGCGATCAGCTTCACCTGGGAGACCACCGGGTCCTGCTGTACCAGGTCGAAGAACGACGACAGCCGGTCCACCTCGTGGAACTGCCGGGCCAGTGTGGCCGCGAGGTCGAAGCGGAAGCCGTCGACGCGCATCTCGGTGACCCAGTACCGCAGCGAGTCCATGATGAGCTGGAGGACGTGCGGGGAGCGCATGAGCAGGGAGTTGCCGGTGCCCGTGGTGTCCATGTAGTAGCGCGGGTCCTCGGCCAGCCGGTAGTACGAGGGGTTGTCGATGCCCTTGAACGACAGTGTGGGGCCCAGGTGGTTGCCCTCGGCGGTGTGGTTGTAGACCACGTCGAGGATCACCTCGATGCCCGCCTCGTGCAGCGCCCGCACCGCCGACTTGAACTCCAGGACCTGCTGGCCCCGGTCGCCCCAGGAGGCGTAGGCGTTGTGCGGGGCGAAGAAGCCGATGGTGTTGTAGCCCCAGTAGTTGGTCAGGCCCATGTCGGCAAGGCGGTGGTCGTTCACGAACTGGTGGACCGGCATCAGCTCCAGGGCCGTCACCCCGAGCTTGGTCAGATGCTCGATGATCGCGGGGTGGGCGAGGGCCGCGTAGGTCCCGCGCAGCTCCTCCGGCAGGTCCGGGTGACGCATGGTCAGGCCCTTGACGTGGGCCTCGTAGATCACCGTGTGGTGGTAGTCGGTGCGCGGCGGACGGTCGTCGCCCCAGTCGAAGTACGGGTTGATCACCACCGACGCCATGGTGTGCGGCGCCGAGTCCAGGTCGTTGCGCTGGTCCGGGGCGTCGAAGTGGTAGCCGTACACCTCCTCGCCCCACCGGACCTTCCCGCTGACCGCCTTGGCGTACGGGTCGAGCAGCAGCTTGGCCGAGTTGCAGCGCAGTCCGCGCCCGGGCTCGTAGGGGCCATGCACACGGAAGCCGTAGCGCTGGCCCGGCATGATGCCGGGGACGTACGCGTGCCGCACGAACGCGTCGCTCTCGCGCAGTTCCACCGCCGTCTCGGAGCCGTCGTCGTGCAGCAGACACAGCTCTACTCGGTCGGCGGCCTCCGTGAAGACCGCGAAGTTGGTTCCGGCGCCGTCATAGGTGGCACCGAGTGGATACGCCTCTCCAGGCCAGACCTGCATGGACACGACTCTTTCAGGTGGGCGGCCCCGCTGGGGGCGCGTCGGCGGCGAGTCTCCCCGAAAGTGAGGAACCCTCAGAGGACTACCCCGTCCGGCGCCCCCATGGCGCCTCGGTCGCGAGCCGGACGGATATCGGCCGGGACACGGCGCCGGGTCAACGTGGGGTTCCGCCGCGTCGCCCCCGGTGCCAGGACGGCCCGCCGGCGCCGGTACCTGCGGGGACGCGGCCGCCCCGGCGCCCTCACCGCTATGAATCCGCTCACTCCCGTCGTCCGCGCGGCGCGGAACGGCCACTGGCGGCGGGGAAGTTGGGAAACCGACCTGACGATCCGGCTGCACCGCCCGCCGCTCCCGGAGTACCCTTCCTTGATCGTTGGGACGGGGAAGGTCCGGGGGACGGAAGGCGGTGCAGGGTGGGCTCGGGAGGGCTGGAGCTGCCCCCTGGTGGCGAGGGTCACGAGGGGAGCTCCACGGACGTCCCGCCCGGCGCGGTGTCCCTGGCACGGCCGATGGACGCGGGGTCGATCGGACCGGAACTGGACTGGGACGCGAGCGCCTGGCGGGAGGTGCGCACCCGCGCCCAGCGGGCCGGCCGGGCCTACATCTGGCTGAACCTCGTCGAACAGCGGCTGCGCGCCGTCGTGGCCGCCGTGCTGCGCCCGGTCTACGAGCCCGTCCACGGCGACGACTGGGTGGTGGCCGCCGCCGGACCCGCCGGACAGGAATGGGTGCAGCGGGCCGTCGCGGTGCGTGAAGTCAGCCGACGCAAGGGCTACTTGCTCGACCCGGCCGACGACAACGTGCTCAGCTTCCTGACGTTGCCCCAGCTGCGCGAGCTGATGGTGCAGCACTGGCCCTGCTTCGAGCCGTACTTCGACGAGCGCCGCGACCTCGAACTCGCCCTGGACGAGCTGGAGGTGACGCGCAACGTCGTCTCCCGCAACCGCGCCCTGTCCGAGGCCGTCCTCGGTCAGGCCGAGCGCGCCTCGGCCCGGCTCCTCGAACTGCTCGGCGCGGGCGGGGACGTGCCCTCGGCGGGCCGTCTGCGGGTGGACGCGGTGGAGGACCTGGTCGGCGACCGGTACGCGGACGTGGTGGCCGTCCACCCCGACCGGGTGCGGCTGATGCGGCAGTTCCCGGCGGAGGACCTGTTCGGCGGGGCCCGGCGGCTGGACGCCATCGGCATCGGGCTCAACCTGCTGGTGCAGAACTTCTCCGGGCGCCGCCTGGTCCGGCTCGCGGAGACCGGCTGCCGGGTGCGGCTGCTCTTCCTCAACCCCGCCTCCAGCGCGGTCAAGCGTCGCGAGCGCGAACTTGGCATGAAGCGCGGCGAGTTGAGCCGCTCGGTCGAGATGAACATCCTGCACATGCGCCGGGTCCGCTCCCGGCTGCGCGACCCCGGCGCCTTCGAGATCCAGGTGTACGACGAGACGCCGCGCTTCACCGCCTACCTGGTGGACGGCGACGGCGCGGACGGGGTCGGCGTGGTGCAGTCCTATCTGCGCGGGGCGCGGGGCATGGAGTCGCCGGTCCTGGTGCTGCGGGGCGGCAGCCGGGTGGTCCGCCCCGACCAGGTGGGCGAATCCGGACTGTTCCCGACCTACCGTGAGGAATTCGAGACGGCTTGGGTCGATTCGCGCCCGGTGTCCTGATTTCGTCCCGTCGGGAGGCGGGGGCCGCCCCGGGATTGTCAGTGCCGCGTGCCATGGTGGAGGCCACTGGGGGAACGCACCACCACGAAGGGGGACACCCATGGCCTGGCACCGCCAAGCACTGACCGGTTTCGACCTGGAGACGACCGGAACCGACCCGCAGGAGTCGCGCATCGTGACCGCCGCCGTTCTGGAGGTCCGGGCGGGCGAGCTCACGGGCCGCCGGGAATGGCTCGCGGACCCGGGCGTGGAGATCCCGGCCGACGCGGTCGCCGTGCACGGCGTCAGCAACGAACGCGCCACCGCCGAGGGCCGCCCGGCCGACGAGGTCGCCGACGCCGTCGCGGACGCGCTCGCCTCCTCCTGGCAGGCAGGCGTCCCGGTCGTCGCCTACAACGCCGCCTTCGACCTCACCCTCCTCTCGGCCGAACTGCGCCGCCACGGGCTGCCGTCGCTGTCCGAGCGGCTCGGCGGCGAGCCGCTGGGCCCGGTGGTCGACCCGTACACGATCGACCGCTGGGTGGACCGCTACCGCCGCGGCAAGCGCAACCTGGAGGCGGTCTGCGCCGAGTACGGCATAGTCCTCGGCACCGCCCACGACGCCTCGGCCGACGCCCTCGCCGCCGCCCGCCTCGCCGTCGCGATAGCCGAGCGGCACCCCAAGATCGCCGCGCTCGGCCCGGCCGAGCTGCACCGGCGCCAGATCGAGTGGTACGCGGCCTGGGCGGCCGACTTCCAGGGCTTCCTGCGCCGCAAGGGCGACACCGAGGCCGTGGTGGACGGCACCTGGCCGGTGCGGGAACTGGTGGAGGAGCGGGTCTGAGGCGGCCCGGTTCCTGAGAGCCCCGGGCTCAGAAGGGGTACCAGCGCACCGACTCGTCCCCGTCCCGCAGCGACGCCACCCGGCGCTCGAACTCCGCCAGCGCCTTGGGATTGGCGGGCGCGTGCTGGGCCACCCAGGCGCAGCTGGCCGTCTCGCGGGCGCCGCGCAGCACCGAGCAGCCCTCCCACTCGCGCACGTCCCAGCCGTAGGTCTCGGTGAAGGCGTCGTACTTCCCGGCGGGCAGGCCGTAGCGGTCGCGGGAGAGGGCCATCACCACGAGGTCGTGCTCGCGCAGGTCGGCGGAGAAGGTCTCCAGGTCGACCAGGACCGGTCCTTCGGGGCCGATGTGCACATTGCGCGGCAGCGCGTCGCCGTGGATCGGACCGGGTGTCAGATGCGGGGTCAGCGCGGCCGCCGCCGGGGCGAAGCCGTCGCGGCGGGCGCGCAGATACTCCGCGTCCGCCGGATCGATCGCGTCGCCCGCGAGCCGCAGCCAGCGCTCCACCCCGCCCAGCAG
>NZ_WWIR01000017.1 GCF_009863025.1 Streptomyces sp. SID4985
GGGCGGCTCGGGGACGGGCGGCAGTACTGGTCGTACATCGCGCTGCACGACGAGGTGGCGGCGATCCGGCATCTGATCGACCGTGCGGATCTGTCGGGGCCGTTCAATCTGACCGCGCCCGACCCGCTGACCAATCAGGAGATCACCGAGGCGATGGGGCGCGTGCTGCACCGGCCGACGCCGTTCCCGGTCCCGGCGGCGGTGCTGCGGGCGGTGCTCGGCGAGATGGCCGGGGATGTGCTGGGCAGTCAACGGGTGGTGCCCCGGCGGCTGTTGGAGTCGGGGTTCGCCTTCGCGTTCCCCGGGATCGAGGACACGATCCGCGCGGCGGAGTGACCGTATGCGACCTCCATGCGACCGTGCCCTGTCGATGCGCGACTGCCCCTGACCGTTCGGGGCCCTAACCTCGACCCGAACTCGGGTATCCCCGGGGCCTGTTGGGGGCATCACGTCTCCACCGGCCGCGCAACCACAGGAGGGGCCTCGTGCTTGAGCCCGCGTACCAGGTGGACGTCGTCGTCGTGGGAGCCGGGACCGCCGGACTCGCGGCGGCCCGTCGGCTCGCCAGTGCTGGAGTGACGACCACGGTCCTGGAGGCAGAGCCGTGTGTCGGCGGCCGCATGTCGACCGAGAAGGTCGACGGCTTCCGGCTCGACCGTCTCGGACAGCCGCTTTTCACGTCCTGGCCCGAACCGCGCACCACCCCCGGCCTCGAAGCCCTGCCGCTGCGCCGCTTCGCGCCCGGGGTCCTGCTGCACCGCGACGGGCACCGGCACCGGGCGGGCGCTCCGGCGGTCACCGGGGGCGCAAGGGGCGCACTTCACATCGCGCGCGCCCTCGCGAGCGCCCCTCGGGGCGCGGGAAGCGCCCGCGAGAGCCGTACCAGCGGGGCGGCCGGGGGCGCCATGGACCGGGCCCGGCTCGGCAGCGCGCTCAACCGGCTCGCCGCCACCCCCGTCGAACGCCTGCTGGCCCGCCCCGAACTGCCCGCCGCCCAGGCCCTCCAGGCGCGCGGCCTGCCGCCCCGCACCGTCGAGGGCTTCCTGCGCCCGCTGCTCGCCGCCCTGCTGTGCGACCCGGAGCTGACCACCTCCAGCCGGGCCGCCGACCTGGCGCTGCACGCCTTCGCGAGCGGACGGCTGTGCGTCCCGGAGGGCGGCGCCCAGGCGCTCCCCGACCGGCTGGCCCGCTCGCTGCCGCCCGGCACCGTGCGCACCGGCGTACGCGTCACCTCGGTCTCCACCACCTCGGTCACCACCGCCGAGCACGGCGTGATCCGCTGCCGCGCGGTGCTCCTCGCGACCGGCGCGCGCGCCGCCGCCGAGCTGCTGCCCGGCCTGCGCGTGCCGGACTTCCACCCGGTGACCGTGGTCCACCACACCACCGACGACCCGGCTCCCGCGCTCGCCACCGGCTCCGCGCTGCTGCTCGACGCCGACCGGAGCGGCCCGGTCGCGCACACGGCGGTGCTCAGCACCGTGGACCCGGGCCGGGCGCCCGCCGGACGCGTACTGATCTCCTCGACCGTCCTCGGCACCCCGCCCGGCGCCCCCGGCGAGCTGGACAGCGCCGTCCGCATCCAGCTGGCCCGGCTCTACGGCACCTCGACGCACCGCTGGGAGACCCTGGCCGTGCACCACACCCCCGAGGCCGTCCCCGCCCAGCGCCCGCCGTACGACGCGCGCCGCCCGGTGCGCCTCATGGCGGGGCTGTACGTGTGCGGCGACCACCGCGACTCCGGCACCGTCCAGGGCGCCCTGCGCTCCGCCCACCGCGTCGCGGCGGCCCTCCTGGCCGACCTCGGCGCGGCGGGCTCG
>NZ_WWIR01000138.1 GCF_009863025.1 Streptomyces sp. SID4985
GGGTGCGTGGGGGTGTCGGCGGGGTTCGGGGCGGTGGGCTTGGGGGCGGTGGGCTTGGGGGCGGTGGTGATCGCGTCTGCGGTTGTCGCCTCGGCGGGCTTTGGAGCGGCGGTGATCGCGTCTGCCGTTCTCGCCTCGGCGGGCTTCGGCTCCGTCAGCCTCGTCTCCGCCGTCCTCCACGGGCGGACCAGTCCCACGAAGCACGCGGCGGCGACCAGCGCGCCCGACAGCTGGACGACCGCCATCGGAACGGCCGTCCGCTCCCCCGCGATCCCCACCAGCGGGGACGCGACCGCGCCGATGAGGAACGAGGACGTGCCGAGCAGGGCCGAGCCGGAACCGGCCGCGTGCCGGGTGCGGAGCAGGGCGAGGGACTGGGCGTTGGGCAGGGTGAAGCCCATCGCCGACATCAGCACGAAGAGCGCGGCGGCGACGGGCACGAGCCCCACCCGCCCGAAGACCCCGGTGGACATCAGCAGCAGCGCGGTCGCGGCGAGCACGATCACCGTGAGCCCGCAGGCGAACACGCGGTCAAGCCGGACCCGTCCGACCAGCAGCTTGCCGTTGATCTGCCCGGCGGCCACCAGGCCCACCGAGTTGAGTCCGAAGAGCAGGCTGAAGGTCTGCGGGGAGGCGCCGTAGACCTCCTGGACGACGAAGGGCGAGGCGGAGACGTAGGCGAACAGTGCGGCGAAGGCGAAGCCGCCCGCGAGCATGTACCCGGTGAAGGGCAGGTCGGCGAGGAGGCCGCGCATCGTACGCAGCGACTCCCCCACCCCGCCCCGGTGCCGTTCGGAGGGCGCCAGCGTCTCGGGCAGCCGCCACCACACCAGCGCCGTGAGGACGGCCCCGATGCCGGTCAGCACGACGAACACGCCCCGCCAGTCGGTGAACCGCAGGATCTGCCCGCCGATCAGCGGGGCGATGATCGGCGCGGTGCCGGAGATCAGCATGAGGGTGGAGAAGAAGCGGGCCATGGCGACGCCGTCGTAGAGATCGCGTACGACCGCCCGCGCGATGACGATCCCGGCGGCACCCGCGAGGCCCTGCGCGAGCCGGAAGGCGACCAGCGTCTCCACGTCGGGCGCGAACGCGCACAACGCGGTGGCGACCACGTAGACCCCGAGGCCGGTGAGCAGCGGGCGGCGCCGCCCCCAACGGTCGCTCATCGGCCCGACGACCAGCTGCCCGAGCGCCATCCCCGCGAGGCACGCGGTGAGCGTGAGCTGCACGGTCGCGGCGGGGGCGTGCAGGGCGCGGGTGACCTCCGGCAGGGACGGGAGATACATGTCCATCGCCAGGGGCGTGGTGGCGGTCAGCGCGCCGAGCAGGAAGGTGACGAGCATCCGGTTCCCCCGGCCGCCCTGGACGAGCGCGACGCCGCTGGAGGCGTGCCGTGTTTCCGGCGCCGTCCCCGGCGCCGCCGTGTGCTCGGTCATGTGTCCCCTCCTCGGACTCCCGGACGACCCCGGAGGCCATCCATGTTCTCAGCTCCCGGGAGTGCGGGAGTCGTGGTCGGGCGAGCCGGGGGTGGGCGGGTGCCTGGCGTGCGCGAAGTATCCGGGGTGCCTGGTGGGCCGTTGCCCGGCCGTGCGAGGGGACGCCGTCGTGCGCGGGGTGCGCGGGGTACGGGCTGGTCCCACCTGCGCGCGGTCGACAGGCGGGCAGACGCACTCATCCGGGGAACCCGCCCCCACGGCCGGATCTGCGACGTGCGAGCCCCTCAGCGGCGGTGGCGTCCGCCGGACTCCGTCTCCTTGGACTCCTTGGACACCGGTGTGGACTCGGTGGCGGGCGCCGCCTCGGCACCGCTCTCCACCTCGACCCCGGCCGCCGCCGACGCCGTACGACCACGCCGCCGTCGCAGCACCGCCCACGTACCGCCACCGAGCAGCAGCGCCGTGAGGGCCGCGCCCTCGGCGACCCGCAGACCGGAGGAGCCCGTCGCGCCCGTGGCCGACGCGCGGTCGGCCGCCGCGGCCTTGCCGC
>NZ_WWIR01000139.1 GCF_009863025.1 Streptomyces sp. SID4985
CTCGTGGCACATGTTGGAGCAGTCGGGCAGGTTGTTGGTGCCCAGCTCACGGGCCATCAGCTGGTAGAGGAAGGTGGCTTCGTTGCCGAGCCGGCCGGAGGTGTAGTACGCGGCCTGGTTCGGGTTCTCGAGGCCGCGCAGGGTGCTGCCGACGAGGTCGAACGCCTCCTGCCAGGAGACGGGGACGTAGGTGTCGGTGTCCGCGTCGTAGCGCATCGGGTGCGTCAGGCGGCCCTGGTCCTCCAGGGCGGCGTCGCTCCATGTGGCCAGCTCGGAGACGGTGTGCGCGGCGAAGAACTCGGGGTCCACACGCTTGCGGGTCATCTCCCACGTGACGTGCTTGATGCCGTTCTCGCAGATGTCGAGCTTGAGGCCCTTGAGGTCGTCGGGCCAGGCGCAGCCGGGGCAGTCGAAGCCCTTGTCCTCGTGGTTCATCTTGCGTATGGCGCGCGGGCCGTCGACGAACTCGCCCTCGCGTATCACGAAGCGTGACACGCTCTTCGCCGCCCCCCAGCCCGCCGCCGGGTGGTGGTAGGGGTGGAATTCCGGAGACCGCGTCTCTTCGTCGCTTGCGGACCGTCCCGACGTTTCCTGGGTCATGGCAACTCCCTGTGCTCCGGGTCAACTCGCAGCGCCTGCATGTCGCGAGTGTGCCCAGCCTAGGTCACGGCTTCGCAGGGGAACCCGGATCGCCGGTCGTGGCAAGGGAGATGGGGCGGGGTCGGCGGGAAAGGCTTGGCAAAGAAAGGCTGTTGGGTGCGTCAGGTACGGCCCCGGCGCGCACCGCCGCTCCGACTCGGCGGTGCGCGGGGCCCGTTGCGTTACGACGCGGAGGTGTCCGCGCTGTCCTTCGGCTTCGGCGCGGGCGGCGGGTCGGCCAGGAAGTCGGCCGTGGGCACGTGGAAGAGGCTGCCGGTGACGGCCGTCGAGTAGTTCAGGATGCGGTCGTGCAGGCCGGGTTCGCGGCCCAGGAACATGTTCCGCAGCATCTGCTCGGTGACCTCGGGGGTGCGGGCGTACCCGATGAAGTACGTGCCGTACTCGCGGTCGCCGATGTGCCCGAACGGCATGTTCTCGCGCACGATCTTCAGCTCGCGGCCGTCCGGGCCGGTGATGGTGTTCACCACGACGTGCGAGTCGGGGGCCTTCACGTCGTCCGGGAACTCGATGTTCTCCAGCTTGGAGCGGCCGATGGTCGCCTCCTGCTGCTCCAGCGAGGTGCCCTGCCAGGCGTCCATGTCGTGCAGGTACTTCTGCACGATGACGTAGCTGCCGCCGGTGAAGTCCGGGTCCTCGTCGCCGATGTGCACCGAGTCGGCGGCGAGTTGCCCCTCCGGGTTCGCGCTGCCGTCGACGAAGCCGAGGAGGTCGCGGTCGTCGAAGAACTTGAACCCGTGCACCTCGTCCACGATCGTGGCCGCGCCCTTGAGCCGCTCCCCGAACTGCCGGGCCAGCTCGAACACCACGTCCATGCGGCGCCCGCGCACGTGGAAGAGCAGGTCGCCGGGGGTCGAGGGCGCGTGGTGCCGCTCGCCCTTCAGCTCGACGAACGGGTGCAGCCCGGCCGGGCGCGGTCCGCTGAACAGCCGGTCCCACGCGTCCGAGCCGATGCCGACGACACAGCTCAGCTCCGCGTCCGGCACCCGGTACGCGGTGGAACGCCGCATCGAGGCCACGTCCCCGAGCAGCTCCCGGACCTTCTCCTCACCGCCCGCGTCCACGGTGGCCACCAGAAACACGGCCGCCCTGGCCGGCGGGACGACTATCGGCTGCGTCTCGATCACGGGAAAACCTGCCTTCTCATCGCTTGTACGCAGCACGAACATAGACGCAGTCGGGCAGTTGGGGACACGTTCCGGGAACCGAGGGGCCGGAGCGACGGCCGGAACCGGGTGTCCCGGGGCCGCCGGGGTCAGGTGTCCGGGAAGGTGGGGCCGACCGGGGGCCCGGTGCGGTTCCTGTTACCGCGCTCGTCGCGCAGCATCGAGTGGCTGAGGCGGCCCAGGAGGTCGTAGGCGCGGTGCTGGGCGGCCGTGATGGCGGCGGGGTCGACGCGGGAGGGTCGTAGCTCGCCCCGGGCGGCCTCCTTCGCCTCGTACAGCTCGACCGAGGCGGCGGCGAGCTGGACCTGCGCGAAGCGGCGCTGGCCCGGGGTGCCGGAGAGGGCGCGCCGGGCGCGGTCGGCGGCGTAGACGGAGGCGGCGAGGGCGTCGCGCAGGCGTTCGGCGGCGCGGCCGTGGACGAGGAGCAGGGCGCAGACCAGGCCGACGCTGATGCCGATGACGCTCCCGATGACCCGGTCGTGCAGCAGCCGCTCGGCGGAGACCGGGGAGGACAGTTCGCTCAGCAGGAGCGCGAGCGGG
Organism: Streptomyces sp. SID4985; assembly: GCF_009863025.1. Taxonomy (GTDB): domain Bacteria; phylum Actinomycetota; class Actinomycetes; order Streptomycetales; family Streptomycetaceae; genus Streptomyces. The sequence goes on from NZ_WWIR01000139.1 coordinate 2,364, forward strand.
GTCAGGAAGACGACGCCGAGGCCGTAGTTGCGGGCGACGACGTATTCCAGCAGGAACTCGAAGACGATGATCAGGCAGATGATGGCCAGGGAACTGGGGTGCATCACCAGGACGGCGCTGGTGATGAGAAGCCCGATGGCGGTGCCGATGGTGCGCTGGACGGAGCGCTGGACGGTGCTCCAGACGTTGACGGAGTGCAGTACGGCCGCGGCGGAGATCGCGGCCCAGTAGCTGTGGCCGACGCCGAGGAACAGCGCGAGGCCGCCCGCCACGGCGGTGCCGACGGCGGTGCGTACGGCGGTCGGCAGCAGGGCG
>NZ_WWIR01000140.1 GCF_009863025.1 Streptomyces sp. SID4985
GTCACGGTGCACAGATTAGGTCCTCGATCTGACAACAACCCAAACGGCGCAGAAGCGACGGACGTCACACCGGCGCGAGACCACCCGCCCGGGGCGCCCAAGAGCCGGTCGTACGAGGGGTCATGGCGCCGGGGACCGGGCCGGGTGAACCGTGTCGGAGTCGGGCCGCCCCACCGGCACGCGCCGGATGCCGGGGCGGGTGGTGAACACCGGTCGCGGCGGCACCAGCGCGGCCAGCGCCCCCGCCGTCTCCGCCGACGCGCGCGCGTCCAGCTCCGCCCCCGTGCCGTGGCGTACCTCCTCGGCGGCCAGCCGCAGCAGTCCGGGCAGCAGGTCGGTGCAGCGCCGGGCCACCCAGCCGGTGCCCGCGGTGGCGAGCCACCACAGGCGGGCGGCCCGGGTCGGGGCGGGGTGTTCGGGGTCGGGGGACGGCGGGGCCCCGGTGGCGAGGCCCGCGCGGGCGAGTACGGCGT
>NZ_WWIR01000141.1 GCF_009863025.1 Streptomyces sp. SID4985
TCGACATCTGCGCGCCGGGGGCACGGCATCTGGCCCTTGAACTGATCATTGCGGATCGAACCCAGTTCGCCGGCTCCGCTCCCGTCGGTGGGCCTACGATCCGGCTCCTCCAGTGGGCCATGACCTCGGCCGGGCACTCGTTCTGCTGGCATGTCGAGGATCCGGATCCTGAGAAGTGGCCGATCTTCGCCCGCAGCGACAAATGG
>NZ_WWIR01000142.1 GCF_009863025.1 Streptomyces sp. SID4985
GCGAGGACCGCGGCCTGGGCGACGGCGGGGTGGCGGGTCAGTGCCGTCTCGATCTCGCCGGGTTCGACGCGGAAGCCGCGTACCTTCACTTGGTGGTCGGCGCGTGCGACGTATTCGAGCTCTCCGTCGGCTCGGTGGCGTACGAGGTCGCCGGTGCGGTACATGCGTGCGCCGTCCTCGGAGAACGGGCAGGCGACGAACCGCCCGGCCGTGAGTGCCGCCCGGTTCAGGTATCCGCGCGCCAGACCCGGGCCCGCGACGTACAACTCGCCCGTCACACCCGGCGGTACGACGCACAGCCGCTCGTCCAGCACGTACACCCGGAAGTCCGCGACCGGTCGGCCGATCGGCGGTGTGCCGTGCTCCGGTGAGAGCGGGTCGCTCATGGTCGCGCAGACCGTCGTCTCCGTCGGGCCGTACGC
>NZ_WWIR01000018.1 GCF_009863025.1 Streptomyces sp. SID4985
TACTGACGAGGCTCATCCCCTCGCCGGTCGTCGTCGACATCCGGCCGGGCGCCCTGTCCGACCTGGCGAACGTCCTCGCCGACCAGCGCATCTCGCACTCCGGCCGCCTCGCCGTCGCCGTCAGCGGCGGCTCGGGCGCCCGGCTGCGCGAGCGCGTCGCGCCGTCCCTGCCGGGTGCCACCTGGTTCGAGGTCGGCGGCGGCACGCTGGACGACGCCGTGCGCCTGGCCGACGAGATGAAGTCCGGCCGGTACGACGCGGTGGTCGGCCTCGGCGGCGGGAAGGTCATCGACTGCGCCAAGTACGCGGCGGCCCGCATCGGCCTGCCGCTGGTCGCGGTCGCCACCAACCTGTCCCACGACGGCATCTGCTCGCCCGTGTCCATCCTGGACAACGACGCGGGCCGGGGCTCCTACGG
>NZ_WWIR01000143.1 GCF_009863025.1 Streptomyces sp. SID4985
GGGCCGCCCCGCCCAGGCACTGGCCGCCTACGAGGACGTACGACAGCTCCTCGCCGACCGGCTCGGCTCCGACCCCGGGCCCGAACTGCGCGCGCTGCACACCGAGTTGCTCACCGAGGACACCCCGCCGCCCCCGCGTCCCGCCCCGGCCGCCGCACCGCGCCCCGCGCCGGGCAACCTGCCCGCGCGGCTCACCTCCTTCGTCGGCCGCGAGAGCGACATCGAGGCCATCGGCGCCGACCTCGCCGCCTCCCGCCTGGTCACCCTGCTCGGCCCCGGCGGCGCGGGCAAGACCCGGCTCTCCCAGGAGGCCGCCGAGGCGGTCCGGGACACCGTCCGCGACGGGGTGTGGCTGGCCGAACTCGCGCCCGTGGACGAGCCCGAGGCCGTCCCGCAGGCCGTGCTCACCGCCATCGGCGCCCGCGAGACCGTGCTGCACGGCGCGGGCGTCGAGGGCGCCCGCGCCGTCTCCGAACGCTACGGCGACCCCGTCGAGCGCCTGGTGGAGCACTGCGCCCGGCGCCGGATGCTGCTGATCCTCGACAACTGCGAACACGTGGTGGACGCCGCCGCCCGGCTCGCCGAACGCCTCCTCGCCGCCTGCCCCGGGCTGACCGTGCTCGCCACCAGCCGTGAACCCCTGGGCGTGCCGGGGGAGTTGGTGCGTCCGGTGGAGCCGCTGCCGGAGCCGGTCGCGCTGCGGCTGCTCGGCCACCGGGGCGCCGCCGCCCGGCCCGGCTTCGAGATCCAGGCCGACCCCGAGGCGTGCGCCGAGATCTGCCGCCGCCTGGACGGACTGCCCCTCGCGATCGAGCTGGCGGCCGCCCGGCTGCGCATGCTGACCCCCCGTCAGATCGCGGACCGGCTCGACGACCGCTTCCGGCTGCTCACCTCCGGCAGCCGCACGGTGCTGCCCCGCCAGCAGACCCTGCGCGCCGTGGTCGACTGGTCCTGGGAACTCCTGGACGAGGACGAACGCGAGGTCCTGGGCCGCCTGTCCGTCTTCGCGGGCGGCTGCGACCTCGCCGCCGCCGAGGCCGTCTGCGGCCCCGCCGCCCTCGACGCGCTCGGCTCCCTGGTCGACAAGTCCCTGGTGGTGGCCACCCCCTCGGCCGACGGCGGGATGCGCTACCGGCTCCTGGAGACCGTCGCCGAGTACGCGGGGGAGCGGCTGGACGAGACGGGCGAGCGCCTCGCCGCCGAGCGCGCGCATCTGACGTACTACCGCGAATTCGCCCGCACCACCGACCCGTTGCTGCGCGGCCCCCGCCAGCGCGAGGCCATCGGACTGTTCCAGCTGGAGTACGAGAACCTGCGTACGGCCTTCCGGCACGCCGTCTCCGTGGGCGACGAGCAGGAGGGGCTGATCCTGGTGCTGTCCCTGCTCTGGTACTGGCAGATGCGGGACCAGCGGCTGGAGACCCGGGCCTGGTGCGAGGACGTCATGGCGCTCGGCCCGGACCCCTTCGCGGAACCGGTCCGGCCCGCGGAGCCGGTGTGGGAGCGCTGCACCGACACCCCGCCCCCGCTCACCGGCGAACTCCTCGCCGAGGCCCGGCGCGGGCTGCACCTCGCCCACCTCGCCTGCATGGACACCGACCTGGAGGCCTGGCAGAACCCCGAGGCGCGGGCCAAGCTGCGCGTCGTCACCGAGGTCTACCACCCCGGCATGCCCCAGACCTGCCGCTCGCCCGGCATGCTCTGGTGGTTCGCGGAGATGCTCGTCAACGGCGCCGGGCGGCTGCCCGAGATCACCGACGCCACCGTGCGCACCTGCCGGGAGACCCCCGGCTACGAATGGGAACTGGCGGGCGCCCTCCAGACCCGCGCCAACCTGCTCGCCAACCGCGCCAGCTGGGCGGGCGACGCCGCCCGCGACGCCGACGAGGCACTGGAGATCTACCGGCGCCTCGGGGACGCCTGGGGCATCGCCGAGGCGCTGTCCGCGCGCGGGGAGGCCCATGAACGCAAGGGCATGAGCCGCGAGGCCGCCGCCGACTACGAGGGCGCGATGGAACACGCCGAACACCTCGGCGCCCGCGCCCAGCTGGCCGTCCTCGGCGCCCGCCTCGGCAACATGCTGATGGAGGCGGGGGAGAAGGAGCGCGGCGAACGCCTGCTGCGCGAGGTCGTCCACGAGCTGGACGGCAGACACAGCGAGGCGATGCCGGTGGCCCGGCTGTTTCTGGCCGCCTGGCTGCTCGTGGACGGCAGGACCGCCGAGTCCCGCGCACAACTCCAGTTGCTGCGGGAGGAGTTCGTCCTCTCCCGGTTCGTCGTCTTCGACGCCATGATCCTCACCCAGGAGGCGTGGCTGGACGCCGAGGAGGGGCATGTGGAGCGCGCGCTGGAATCGGTCCGCCGTGCGCTCGGGCTGGCCGGTGACCCGCTGTGCGACGTCGTCGTCCCGCAGATGCCGTCCCTCTGTCTCACCGCCGCCGCCCAGGCCCTCGCGGCCACCGGCGACCCCGCCCGTGCCGTGGACGGCGCCCGCTGCCTGGGCGCCTCGGTGGCCCTGATGCCGAACGGGCATCTGCGCTCCCATGTCGAGCAGCAGGCCTACGACCGCGCCGAGGCCCGTATCCGTGAAGCCCTCGGCGACGCCGCGTTCCGCGTCGCGCACGCCGAGGGCGGTGGCCTCTCCCTCGCGGAGGCCACCGCCCTGGTGTGAGCGCGTCAAGGTCAGCTCTTGGTGCGGAACTTGTGGATCGCGACGGGCGCCATCACGGCGGTGATCGCGACCGACCAGCCCACCGTCACCCACAGGTCGTGCGTCACCGGACCGCCCACCATGAGGCCGCGCGCGGCGTCCGCGAGCGTGGACAGCGGGTTGTAGTCGGTGAACGCCTGGAGCCAGCCAGGCATCGACTGGGTCGGCGCGAAGATGGACGAGCCGAACTGGAGCGGGAACAGCACCAGGAAGCCCATCGCCTGCACCGACTGCGCGCTCTTCATCACGACGCCGAGGGTGAGGAACACCCACATGATCGAGGACGCGAACAGCGTGGACAGGCCCACCGTGGCGAGCAGCCCGGACCAGCTGGTGATGTGGAAGCCGACCAGCACCGCCACGATCATCAGCACGACCGTCGCGAACAGCATCCGCGCCAGCTCCACCGCGATCTTCGCGAACAGCACCGAGCCGCGCCCGATCGGCAGGGACCGGAAACGGTCCATGACACCGCTGTTGAAGTCCTGGCTGAAGCCGGTGCCGACGCCCTGCGACATCGTCATGCTCATCATCGCGAGCATGCCGGGGATGACGTACTGGACGTACTGGTCCTGACCGCCGCCCAGCGCCTTGCCGATCGAGCCGCCGAAGACGAACACGAACAGCAGCGTGAAGATGATCGGCATCAGCAGCGCGTCGAACATCGACTCCGGGTCCTGCTTGATCCAGAGCAGGTTGCGCCGGACGAGGGCGCCGGTGTGCCGCAGATGCCCGCGCAGGGTGATCCGGGAGTCGGCCGTGACGGCGGCCGGGGCGGTGGCGTTGGCAGTACTCATACGGCGACCTCTTCGCGGGCGTCGGAGTCGGCGGGCGTGGCGTCCTGCGGGGCACCGGCGCGGTGGCCGGTGAGCGAGAGGAACACCTCGTCCAGGCTGGGGAGTTCGGTGACGATGGAGGAGATGGTGATGCCGCGCGCGGTCACCGCGCCGACGACGGCGGTCAGCTGCTCGTCGCTCAGGATCGGCACCAGCAGCGTGTTGTTCTCGCGGTCCACGGTGGTGGTCGCGAGCCCGGTGATGCCCAGCTCGTCCAGCATCGCGGCGAGCGGCTCCAGCTGGAGCGGGTCCACCGGGCGGATGCGCAGGGTACGGCCGCCGACGCGGGCCTTCAGCTCCTCGATCTGACCCGCGGCGACCACCTTGCCCCGGTCCACCACGGTCAGCTCGGAGGCCAACTGCTCGGCCTCCTCCATGTACTGGGTGGTGAGCAGCACGGTCACGCCCTCGCCGACCATCGCCTTCACCTCGTCCCACACCTCGTTGCGGGTGCGGGGGTCGAGGCCGGTGGTCGGCTCGTCCAGGAAGAGCACCTGCGGGCGGCCGATCATCGAGGCGGCCAGGTCCAGCCGCCGCCGCATACCGCCGGAGTACGTCGACGCGGGGCGCTTGGCGGCCTCCGTCAGCGAGAACCGCTCCAGCAGCTCGTCGGCGCGGGCGCGGGCGTCCTTGCGGGACAGGTCGAGCAGCCGGCCGATCATGTACAGGTTCTCCCAGCCGGGGAGCTTCTCGTCCACCGAGGCGTACTGCCCGGTCAGGCCGATCACCCGGCGCAGCTGGCGGGGCTGCCGTACGACGTCGTACCCGGCGACGATCGCCTCCCCGGCGTCCGGGGTGATCAGGGTGGACAGAATCCGCACAAGGGTGGTCTTGCCCGCGCCGTTCGGCCCGAGGACCCCCATCACCGTGCCCTCACGCACGTCCAGGTCGACCCCGTCCAGGGCCTTCGTCTCGCCGTAATGCTTGACCAGCCCCCGCACGGAGACCGCCGTCCGGCGGCCGTCGGAGTTGTCGTCGATTCGCGTCATGGCCATAAGGTCGCACGCCCCACTGACAATCCACCGACAGACGCCCGACAGCCCGCCGACGCCCTCGTGTCCGCCGCCTTGATTGCGTATGCGTCGAATGTTTCGTCCGCCCGGTACCGATCGCCCCACGATGGGGCGCGGGCGGACGGCCGTTCGCTTCGCGGAGCGCAACCAGGACACGGAGGACAGTCCATGCACTTACCCCGGACCCAGCCGATACCCAGAAAGCTCGCCGGACTCGTCGCGGGGGCGGGCCTGGTGCTCGTCATGCTGCTCGGCGCGGCACCGGCGCAGGCGGCCGACTCGGCCGCCCAGCGGACCGGTTCCGTCGCGCAGCGGGCGGACGAGCACGTGAACGCGGGTGTGCCGGCGAACTCGCCGGTGATCTCACCGGCCGCCGAACGCATCCGGTACGTCGACGGCGACACCTACGACTGCCCGTCCGGACGGCTGTGCGCCCGCGTGTGGGACCCGAACGCCGGCCGGTACAAGGTGTTCGACCTGTGGGCCTGTCACACCTACTCGCTGTCCTACTGGGGCGGCGGCGGTGGCTTCTACAACAACCAGACCACCGGTACGGTCGCACGGTTCTACAACCAGAGCGGCGGAGTCGTCCTCAGCTCGACGGCGTACGGCGTGGCCCCCGGGGGATGGAGCTGGGACCCGATCTGGAAGATCAAGAACTGCTGACCAGCACACCGCGTCACACACCACGCGTCACGCACCCCACAGCGCCCGCCGTACGGCCGTACTCCGGCCCGAGGCGGGCGCTGCCGCGGTGCCCTTCACACCCCCCAGTTCCCGTTCAGCAATGCCTCCCCCAGCCCGGTGCGCCGGTGCAGCATCCGGTGCCCGTCCCGGAACGAGCCGACCAGGCCCGCCTCCCGCAACACGGTGGCGTGGCGGCTGGCGTTGGCCGGTGACAGGTGGAGGGCGGCGGCGATACCGCTGGTGGACATCGGGCGGCCGAGCAGCTCCAGCACGCGGGCCCGGGTAGGGCCCAGCAGCCGCTGCAGGCCGGGTGCGCCGCCGGACCCGGCCACCGTGAGGCAGCCCGGCGCGAGCGGAAGCGGATACACCAGTACGGGGGAGAGCTCGCGGGCGGTGAGGGCGACGGGCTGCCGGACGCAGAAGAACGACGGGATCAGGGTCAGCGGGCGGCCGTTCAGCTCCAGCCCCCGGTCGAAGGGGTAGCCGCATTCGAGGCGGCCGTCCCGCCGGGACAGCAGGTCCGGCTGGTAACTGCCCAGCAACCCTTCCGCCCCCGCCGCGAGCGCCGACTCGGCGCGTCTGGCCAGGTCCGTGCCGACGGCCCGGTCGATGACCGTCCGGTACGGCGCGACGGCCACCGCGTGATAGGCGCGCACCGCCCGCCCCAGTCGGCGCAGTGCCTCGCTCCCGCCCTCCGCGAGCCGCCGGGCGCCCGACGGCATCGGGCGGTCGGGGTAGAGCCGGGCGAGTTCGGACCGTAGGCGTCCGCGGGGTGTGGAGAGCACCGCGTCCAGTCCGGTGTCCGGGTCGGGGTCGCCGAGGCCGGGGGTGAGGAAGTCCGGGAAGTAGGAGGCGCACGGGTTCACCTCGATCAGCGCCCGGGTCGTCCGGATCAGCCCCGCCCGCGCGAGACCCTCGCGCACCTGTCTGCGCCAGGGGTCGAAGACCAGGGCCGCGTGCCGGTTCTGGAGCAGATGGAGGCTGAGGACCACCTCCCACATGAAGTCACTGCCCGCCGCCACCCGCAGCCGACTGAGGTCGTCCGTGCCGAAGCCGATACGCAGCATGTCCCCACGCTCCCCGTGGCACGTCCGTCCCCAGACCTACCGTTGGGGCAGACGGACGGGCGGGGGCGGACGGTTTCGGGGGCGGCGAGAGTTGTCCGAATAGCTGCACGGGCGAGCGTGCCTGTCGGCTACGGGGCCGGGTTTGCCGCCCTGAGGACTTCGGCGGTCTCGGAGTGCGCGCCGCGCTCCGCCCACTCCAGCGGAGACCAGCCCGTACCCCGGTCCTCGCGCAGCGCGGGATCGGCACCATGCGCCAACAACTCCCGGACCGCCTCCGTGTGTCCCCAACAGGCGGCCGCACACAACGGAGTCCCCTCCGCCCCGGCTCCGCCGCTCTCCTGGTCCGGGCAGGCCCCGCCCGTCAGGAGCAGCCGCACCACTTCGGCCTCGCCCTGCACCGACGCCAGATACAGCGGAGTGGTGCCGTCGGTGTCCCCCCACCCCGGGCTCGCCCCGTTGCCCAACACCGCCTTCACGCCCCTGACATCACCTGCCAGGACTGCCTGGAAGAGCCGCCGGGAGAGCTTCTTGCGCTGCCGCTGTTTCATGGCCGGTGAGGCTAGCGAGGGGGGTGCATGAGGGCCACTCACATACGCGGGCTCCCCCGGGACGGGCGGCCGCGCCCTCGGTGCGGACCGGGGGGATCCCGATCGCGGTGGGCGCGGCCGCTGTCGTCCGGGTGCTGCTTCTCAGATGTCGCGGGCGTCGTTTCAGAGGCTCTGCGCGGTGATGTCGCCGTGGGAGGTGGTGGCGCGGATGTCGAGTTCGACGGTGCCGTCGTTCTTGAGGGTGTTGCTGACGCGGCCGTAGCCGGTACCGGCGTCCAGGGCGGCGGAGACGCCGGGGGCGGCGCCGACCGAGATGTCGCCGGACTGGGTGCGCAGAACGAGGGTGCCGCGCTCGGCCTCGGCGATACGGATGTCACCCCGTGCGGTGCTGATCTCCGCGGAACCGCTCAGCCGGCCGACCTCGACGTCGCCGTCGGTGACGGTGAGGCGGACGCTCGCGGCCTCGTCGATCTTGATCTGCTGGTAGGCGCCGTCGAAGACGACGTCGCCGAGGCGTCCGACGCCGCGCAGCCCGGTGGCGGCGGCCTTGACCTCGACGCCGGAGCCCGCGGGCAGCTGGACGGTGACCTCCAGGGAGCCGGAGGGGCCGAAGAGCTGCTTGTCGGCGGCCGGGGCGGTGACCCGCAGGACGCCGTCGGCGAAGGCGACGACGGTCTGCTCGGCGGCCTTGACGTCCCGGCTCTTGGAGGGGTTGGCGGGCCGGACGTCGACGGTGGTGTCGGCGCGGTCGGCGGCGATGAACTGGACGCGTCCGGCGGGGATGTCCAGGACGGCGGAGATCGGGGCGGTGGTGTCGAACTTCTGCATCATGCTCTCCCGTGTCGCTCGCTCTTTCTGACATCGGAAACGCTACGTTGCTTTCCATAAGACGACAACGGCCTTGTTGCACGCTACTTACGTATGTGCAGGTGGAAGCCATGAAAGTGTTGCAACGGCTCTGAATTCAATGCAACGACGGCCGCTCGCTCCATTGCAATGAGCGAGAAGTGAACGCTACGGTGGGGGACATGGGGCCGACCGGGGACCGTCCCGGGGCCGGGAACGAGTGAGGGGATCGCGATGCCGGGAGGCAGACTCACCCAGCAGGAACGTCAGCAGATCGCGCTGGGGCTGGCCGAGAGCCTTCCCTACGCCGAGATCGCCCGCCGTATCGACCGTCCGACCTCGACGGTCACGCGCGAGGTGATGCGCAACGGCGGCCCCACCGCCTACCGTGCCGACCTGGCCCACCGGGCCACCGAACGCCGCGCCCACCGGCGCAGGCCCGCCTCCCCCGGAGGACATCGGGCGGCCCCCCAGCCGCACGGGCGCGACGCCGCGGCCGTGGCCGAGTACGAGGAGACGTTCACGACCGTCCTGATGGCCTCGGGCCTGCCCAGGATGACGGCCCGGGTGCTGACCTGCCTGTACACCTCCGACGCGGGCAGCCTCTCCGCGTCCGAACTCGCCCGGCACCTCCAGGTCAGCCCGGCGTCCATCTCCAAGGCGATCACCTTCCTGGAGAGCCAGAGCCTGGTCCGCCGGGAACGCGACGAACGCCGCCGCGACCGCTACACCGTCGACAACGAACTCTTCTACCAGTCGACCATCGCGGCCGCCCGCTCCCACGACCTGCTCGTCAGGACCGCACGCGAAGGAGCCGCGGTCCTCGGCCGCGACACCCCCGCCGCCGCCCGCCTGGAGAACATCGCCCGCTTCCTCGACTTCATCAGCGAGAGCATGACCCGCGCCGCCGAACAGGCCCGCGAGGTCCTCCACACCAAGCCCGCGACGGCTTCGGACGACGCCCCCTGAAGAACAGGGGGACAGTCCCGTCGATGGGGGAAGTCGACCTGCCCGGCGAAGGATTTCGCCGTGTCGGTTCGGACGAGGACCCGCCTGTGAGCCGGTCGAGCGCTACGGCTCGATGGCCTTGAGTATCTGGTACGCCTCTCGCAGATCAGCGCTCTCCGGTAGCTCCCGGGCCTCGACCGCTCTGACGACTTCCAGCGCGCGCCAGTGGTTGGACGGTGCCACCTGTCCCGAGAGGATGGCCTTCTGCGCGGTATCGCAAGCCTCGTCCAGTCGGTCCTCCTTCAGGAGGGCCAGAGCCAGATCCAGGTTCGCGGAGGCCACGCGACGCGGCCACTTGGACGTATCGTCGCTCGGGCTCAGTCGCCTGATCACCTCTCGGGCGTACGGCTCCGCCGCCGAATCTCCCAGCCAGGCAAGAGTCGTCGCCGTGTAGGACAGCGCCTTGGTGGGGTCGTACCGGTAGTGATGCTCCGGTGTGTCAGGGCTTCCGATGGACGCCGACATCTTCTGGACCCGCTCGATGGCCCGATAGGTCTCCGACGCGTTTCCCAGCCGCGCGTGAGCCCTGCCTTCCTGCGCGGTCGCCTGAATCATGGCGGAGGTGCCGACCGGGGCGATGTCCTGCGCCGTATGGGAAATCTCCACCGCGCGCACGTAGTCGCCATCCGTGAGAACGCGCCATGCCTCGGTTTCCTGACACCAGGCTTCGATTTCCGGGTGGTTGGCTTCTCTCGCCAGCGTTGCGGCTGTGCGAAGACGCGCGGTGGCGGCGTCGTCCTCCATCAGATCGATGTGAACGGTGGCGCCCAGGAGAGACAGCCAACCGCCGACGACCAGCAGGCGGCGATGCTCGGACAGCGTTTTCTTCGCTTCCAAGAGCCTTACTGCGTAGGCGGAATGCTTACGTACCTTCCGTAGCAGGTCTTCGGGGTCTGCTTTGGGATAGGCCATCGCCAATTCGTCGAACGACTGCTCCAGTCGACTCAGCGTCGCCGGGCCCACATCGCTTGCCTGGACGCGTCGCGCGAGTTCCCACGCGTCCATTTCGTCGTCGTGGCGCGAAGTGGAATCGACTTCGAGTGACAGTCCAAGAAATTCGTTCAGTGCTTGAGTCAACTCGGAAGACGGTGCTTGTTTCCCATTGAGGACGCGGCTCAAGTAGGCAACGTCGTAGTGCAACTCCTTGGCCGCACCCCTGAGGCTCTTGCCTTGCTCCCTGAGTGCCTTACGCGCCGCGTCGGCGAAATCGACCATGAGAGCTGCTCCCGTTGACTGTTGACCCCGAGCATAGTCAACGCTGGTCAACTCCCCTGCAAGTAGGGCGGATCGGTTGAGTGAACAGCAAACACGGCAAGCGCTCTGGCGACCGCGTGGAGCGGTTCCGGAGATTGACCGACCGGCAGGAGCCGACATGGATCACGTTACCGCCGCCCCTCCCAGGGCGGAGGGCAGGGATCTTGCGCCGACGCGTGAGAGCGCACCCTTGGTCAGAGAGCGCACGAGGAACATCAATCGATTAAATGCTCGGTATCCGAAAATTCGCGCCAGTGTCAGTAGGGCACGTGAGTCCGCCCGTTCCTTCGCCGACGACATCGGCGCTGACAGCCTGTCGGACGATCTGGTCCTGATCGTCTCGGAGTTGGTAACCAACGCTGTCCTTCATGGCAAGACCTCTCCCGGACGGCAAGTCGCGGTGACCATCGAGCTCGACTCCGGGAGGGTTCGCGTGGAAGTGCGCGACACCGGCGACGGACGGCCCCGTAAGCGGTCCAAGAGGAATCCCTTGGCGACCTCCGGTCGGGGACTGGAGATCGTAGACGTCCTTTCCGAAGCGTGGGAAGTCACCGATCAGGTCGTAGGCAAGACCGTGTGGGCCGTGCTGCTCATCAAGCCCGCAGAGGCCGCCACATGACCAAAGGCGTCAAGGGGCTCGCGGAATACACGCTGCGCCTCGACCCGGACGCGCGGCAGGGTGCCGCCCACGCATGGTGCATGACGTGCGGAATGCGATCGCGGGAAACCGAGGACCAAGTCGCCGTACAAGGGTGGTGCAGGGGTCATGCCGATGAGACCGGGCACATGCGATTCCGGGGTGTGGTGACCACCTTTTTCGTGGTGATCCCTGACCCTGGGCAGTCCGCACGTGAGGAAGCGACCTGAACCCAGCGGGACTCGGTTCTGGGAAAGCCTCACGGTCACCGGCATCGTGGGGCTTCCTGGCGTCGAAGTCCCGCCGTCGTTCAGTCCCGCCCGCTGAACGCCAGCCGGATTCCCAGGCCGACCATCACGACGCCCGAGGTCCCGCCGATCCACGACAGCCGGCGAGGGGAGCGGGCCAGCCAACCGCGGGCGGTGCCGGCGAGGATGCCCCAGGTGGCGTCGGAGATCAGCGCGATCAGTACGCAGATCAGGCCCAGCAGCAACAGTTGCAGGTGGGCGTTTCCGGCCGACGGGTCGATGAACTGCGGCAGGACTGCACCGAAGATCAGCAGGCCCTTGGGGTTGCTCACCCCGACGATGAACCCCTCTCGGAACATCCCGGCAGGCGGCTCGGTCTTCGCTCCGTCCTGTTCGTCGGCCACGATCAGCTGGTGGCGGTGCCGCCAGGACTGGACGCCGAGGTAGACGAGATAGAGGGCGCCGGAGAACTTCAGGGCCGAGAACGCCACGTACGAGCGGGCGAGCACCTCCCCGAGGCCGAACGCCACCAGCACGACCTGCACCAGCAGCCCGGCCTCGTTGCCGACCGCCGTCGACACGGCGGCCCGTCGGCCCAGTGACGCCCCCCGGCTCACCACGAACAGAACACTCGGACCCGGCACGGCGATCAGTACGGTCACCACGGTCAGGAAAGCGGCCAGACGCTCCAATCCCATCACCGCAGAGTACGTGCGACAGCCAGGATTGTCCCGCGAATGTCACTCGGCTCGCACGAACAGCACGTACGGAACTACGCTAACGCGAGCCAGGGGTGGGGGAGTTGAGACGAAGGCCTGGCGGGCCCTCGCCGATGGTCCGATGACCTCTCTCGGAACATCCGGTCACCACAGGCATCCCCGAAGCCCACCGCAACCACCAATTGAGCAACCACGACGGCGAGCACCCCCTCCGCGAGAGCGGCGCCGGCTTAGGCGCAAAAAGGGGACAGCCCGCCGACGGGGGAAGATCGGCGGGCTGCCCGGGGTGTTGCCGCAGTGGCTAGTGGACCGAGTGTTCGTCGAGCGGGAACGTGCCGCCGACGACCTCCTCGGCGAAGGACTTGGCCGCGTCGGTCATGACCTCGCGGAGCGCCGCGTACTTCTTGACGAACTTGGGGACGCGGCCCGAGGTCAGGCCGAGCATGTCGGTCCAGACGAGGACCTGGGCGTCGGTGTCGGGGCCCGCGCCGATGCCGACCGTCGGGATGTGGAGGACGCGGGTCACCTCGGCGGCGAGTTCCGCCGGGACCAGCTCCAGGACGACGGCGAACGCGCCCGCGTCCTGGACCGACTTGGCGTCGCGGAGGAGCTGCTGGGCGGCCTCCTCGCCGCGGCCCTGGACGCGGTAGCCCATGGCGTTGACGGACTGGGGGGTCAGGCCGATGTGGGCCATCACCGGGATGCCCGCTTCGACGAGCAGCTTGATCTGCTCGTGCGAGCGCTCGCCGCCCTCCAGCTTGACCGCGCCGACCCCGGCGTCCTTGACCAGCCGGGTCGCCGAGCGCAGCGCCTGCACCGGGCCCTCCTGGTAGGAGCCGAAGGGGAGGTCGCCGACGATGAGCGCGCGGCTGGTGCCGCGTACGACGGCGGCGGAGAGCATGGTCATCTCGTCGAGGGTGACGGGCACGGTCGTCTCGTAGCCGAGATGGCAGTTGCCCGCCGAGTCGCCGACCAGCATCACGGGGATGCCGGCCTCGTCGAAGACGGACGCGGTCATCGCGTCGTAGGCGGTGAGCATGGGCCACTTCTCGCCCCGCTCCTTGGCGAGTGCGATGTCGCGGACGGTGATGCGACGGGTGCCCTTTCCTCCGTACAGCGTCTTGCCGTCGGAGGGCTTCGTCTGGGCAGCCGAGAGCTGCGTCATGGCAACGGCTCCTTACAAGTCATCTCGAGGCGCCCTTTCGGCGTCCCCGGATCGCCTCCATGGTGGCACCTCGTGCCGCACCTGGCCAGAGGGAGGTCCCCGTACAAGCCTCCGTGTGTAAGGCCTGGGTAAAGTAATTCAGATACGAGACGGTTCCGTATTGAAATGCCCCTAGGCTCGAACGCATGACAACTTCCGTCCCCGCACCCCGGATACCGGAGGCGGTGCACAGGCGCCGCTGGGCGATCCTCGGCGTGCTGATGCTGAGCCTGCTCATCGTGGTGCTCGACAACTCGATCCTGAACGTCGCCATCAAGACCATCGCCACCCCGGCGCCGACCGGCCTCGGCGCCACCCAGAGCGAGATCGAGTGGGCGATCAACTCGTACACGCTCGTCTTCGCCGGGCTGCTGTTCACCGCCGGTCTCATCGGTGACCGCCTCGGCCGCAAGAAGGTGCTGCTCGGCGGCATCACCGTGTTCGGCATCGGCTCGGCGCTGGCCGCCGAGGCGGGCTCCCCGGGCCAGCTGATCGCCTTCCGCGCGGTGATGGCCCTCGGCGCCGCCTTCGTCATGCCCGCGACCCTCGCCGTGCTGATGAACGTCTTCGAGCGCGAGGAGCAGCCCAAGGCCATCGGCATCTGGGCGGGCGGTGTCGGCCTCGGCATCGCCATCGGCCCGATCACCGGCGGCGCGCTGCTCGACCACTTCTGGTGGGGCTCGGTCTTCCTCATCAACGTGCCGATCGTGATCCTCGCCCTCGGCCTGATGCTCTGGCTGGTCCCCGACTCCCGCGACCCGAAGCCGGGCCGCCTCGACCCCGTCGGCGTGGTCCTGTCCGTGGTCGGCCTGGTGCTGCTCGTCTACGGCATCATCAAGGGCGGCGAGCTGGCCGACTTCACCGATCCCAAGGTGCTGGCCACGATCATCGCCGGCCTGGTGGTCCTCGCCGCGTTCGTGATCTTCGAGAAGCGCAGCGACCACCCCTCGCTGGACGTCACCTACTTCCGCAACAAGGTCTTCTCGGCCGCCATGAGCGCCATCGCGCTGGTCTTCTTCGCCCTCATGGGCGTCACGTTCTTCGGTGTCTTCTACACCCAGAGCGTGCGCGGCTACTCGCCGCTGGAGTCCGGTGTGCTGATGCTCCCGCTGGCCGCCGCGCAGATGATCTTCGCGCCGCGCGCCCGGCTCCTGGTCGACCGGTTCGGCAACAAGGCCACCACCACGGCGGGCCTGGTGCTGATCGCCGCCACGCTGGCCGCGTTCGCGACCTTCGAGGCCGACACGCCGATCTGGCTCCTGGAGGTCGTCTTCTTCCTCATGGGCACCGGCATGGCCCACATCATGACGCCGACCTCGGTCGTCATCATGCAGGCGCTGCCCCGCGAGAAGGCGGGCTCCGCCTCCGCGCTCAGCAACACCTTCCGTCAGGTCGGCGGCGCCCTCGGCATCGCCGTGCTCGGCTCGGTGCTCTCCGCCGCCTACCGCAACGGCATCGAGGGCAAGCTCGGCCTGCTCCCGCCCGGCCTGCGCTCAGCGGCGGGCGAGTCCATCGAGGCCACCCTCGGCATCGCCGAGAAGCTGGGCCCGCGCGGCCAGGTCCTGGTCACCCCGGCCCACGACGCCTTCCTGCACGCCATGCACATCACCGCCCTGTGCGGTACGGGCGTCGCGCTCCTCGGCGCCGTGGTCACCGCGCTCTTCCTGCCAGGCAAGCCGCCCGCCGGAGAGCAGAAGGACACCGAGAAGGAACTGGTCGCCGCGGCGGACTGATCACCGCACCGCACCGCGCGGCGGACCGATCACCGCGCCACGCACCGGGGTAGGGACGGAAGCGAGAACGGGGGAGGAGGCGGCTGCGGGAGAATTGCCGCAGCACAGCGAGAGGACGAGACGACGTGAGCCTTGCCGACAGCCGGCCCCCGCAGGCCGGCCCCGCCCGGGGCCGGCCCCGCAGCGAGGCCGTGGAACGCGCCATCCTGGAGGGCGCGATGAAGCTCCTGGAGGAGGGCGTGCCCCTCGCGGAGCTCTCCATCGAGCGCGTCGCGCGCACCGCCGGAGTCGGCAAGGCCACCATCTACCGCCGCTGGAGCGGCAAGGAGGAGCTGTTCGTCGACGTCATGCGCGCCGCCGAACCCGCCGACCCCGAGCTGCCCGGCACCTCCATGCGCGACGACCTCGTCGTCCTCCTGGAGACCCTGCGCCGCCGGGGCCTGGTCAGCCGCTCCTCGGCCATCATGCACAACGTGTTCGTCCAGGCGAAGTGCAGCCCGCGCATCTGGGCCGCCTACCAGGCCGGGGTGATAGCGCCCCGGCGGGCCCTCACGATGGAGGTGCTGCGCCGGGGGCAGCGCGAGGGCGAGCTGCGGCCGGACATCGACGTGGAACTGGCCAACGACATGTTCGTCGGCCCCATGCTGGCCCGTACCGTCCTGCGCCCCGACGCCGATCTGCCCGAGGGCCTGGCCGAGGAGATCGTCGACACGGTCCTCGCGGGCCTACACCCCGTCAGTACGCCGCCCGAGCAGCGCTGATGTACGCGTTTCGTCACAGAACCCCTCGGTCCCGCCGGTAACGGAACTACCCGGCCCATCCGTTCGTCCTCGTCTTCCGAACGGCCGTCATGGGGAGGATGGATCGCCGGCGATTCGGTGTCCCTCGCCCACGGGTCGACACCGGTCTTTTACACCGAATCTGATAGGTTGTGAGGCGTGACGCAACAGGTCAGGCGGGCTTTCAAGTACCGCTTCTACCCCACGGACGGGCAGGCGGCTGAGCTGTCGCGCACGTTCGGCTGCGTCCGCCTCGTGTACAACAAGGCGCTGGAGGAGCGCACCCGCGCCTGGTACGGCGAGCAGCGGCGTGTCTCCTATGTGCAGTCGTCGGCCGCGCTGACGGGGTGGAAGAAGACCGAAGAGCTGGCCTTCCTGGCGGAGGTGTCCTCCGTTCCGCTTCAGCAGGCGCTGCGCCACCTTCAGACGGCGTTCGGCAACTTCTTCGCCAAGCGTGCGCAGTACCCACGCTACAAGTCGCGGAAGAAGTCGCGTGCGTCTGCCGAGTACACCCGCAGTGCCTTCAAGTGGCGCGATGGTCACCTCACCCTGGCGAAGATGGCCTCCCCGCTGGACATCCGCTGGTCCCGTCCGCTCCCGGAGGGGGTGGAGCCGACGACGGTGACCGTGTCCCGCGATGCGGCCGGGCGCTGGTTCGTGTCCCTGCTCTGCGAGGACACCGTCGCACCGGCACCCGCCACGGACGCGGCGGTCGGCATCGATGCGGGCATCACATCCCTGGTGACACTGTCCACCGGGGAGAAGATCACCAACCCTCGGCACGAGCGCCGCGACCGCAAGAGGCTCGCCCGCGCGCAGCGGGAGCTGTGCCGCAAGGCGAAGGGCTCGGCGAACCGGGAGAAGGCCCGGCGACGCGTCGCCGAGGTCCACGCGCGGATCGCCGACCGCCGCCGGGACTTCCTGCACAAGCTCACCACTCGGCTCGTCCGTGAGAACCAAACGGTCGTGATCGAGGACCTCACCGTCCGCAACCTGCTGAAGAACGGCAAGTTGGCGCGCGCCATCAGTGACGCGTCGTGGACGGAACTGCGCTCCATGCTGGAGTACAAGTGCACCTGGTACGGGCGGGAACTCGTGGTGATCGACCGCTTCTTCCCCAGCTCCAGACTGTGCGGGGCGTGCGGCACGGTCCGCGCGAAAATGCCGCTGAACGTCCGTGAGTGGACGTGTGACTGCGGCGCGGTGCATGACCGCGACGTGAACGCGGCACGCAACATCCTGGCCGCCGGGCTGGCGGCGTCTGCCTGTGGAGACGGTGTAAGACCTCAACGGGAGTCATCCCGGACGGGGCAGCCGTCGATGAAGCAGGAAACCCGGCGGGCGACCGCTGGACTCCCCCGCCTTCAGGCGGGGGAGGGAGCCAACCCCCTAGGGTCGTAGATGCATACACGGGGGGACGACGGAGCGCACGGCAGGCAGTGAGGCAGACGGTATGGCGCAGCAGGCGTACATGACGGAGACGGACAACGACGGCTCGGGACCCGAGCGGCCGACATCCCGGTTTCGTCGCCTGGCGCACCGTCTGCTCGGCGGCTGGCGCGACGATCCGCGCATCTGGCGCCGGGGTGTCGTCACGGCCGTCGTGGCGCTGTCGCTGGCCCTCGTGATGCTGCTGCACTCGCGCATCCCCAACCGGGTGGGCAACCTCGGCAGCCTCACCGAGACCTTCCTGCCCTGGCTGGGCCTCGCGGTCCCGGTGCTGCTGCTCGTCGGCCTGCTGCGCAAGTCCGCGACCGCGCTGATCGCGGTGCTGCTCCCGGCCATCGTGTGGCTGAACCTCTTCGGCGGGCTGCTCACCGACAAGTCCGGCACCGGCGGCGACCTGGTGGTGGCCACCCACAACGTCAACGCCGACAACCCGGCACCCGCCGCCACCGCCGAGCAGGTCGCCGCCTCCGGGGCCGACCTGCTCGCCCTGGAGGAGCTGCCCGCGCCCGCCGTCGCCACGTACGACCGGGCGCTGTCGGGCCAGTACCCGTACCACGCGGTGGCGGGCACCGTCGGGCTGTGGAGCAAGTACCCGATGAGCCAGGTCCACCCGGTGGACATCAAGCTCGGCTGGACGCGCGCGATGCGCGCCACCGTGGCCACGCCCGACGGGCTCGTCGCGGTGTACGTCGCCCACATGCCCTCGGTGCGGGTGAAGCTGAAGGCGGGCTTCACCGCCCGGCAGCGCGACAAGAGCGCCGACGCCCTCGGCGAGGCCATCGCGGACGAGCCGCTCAAGCGGGTCGTGCTGCTCGGCGACCTCAACGGCACCATGAACGACCGCTCGCTGAACGCCGTCACCTCCCAGCTGCGCTCCACGCAGGGCGCGGCGGGCAGCGGCTTCGGGTTCAGCTGGCCCGCCTCGTTCCCGATGGCCCGGATCGACCAGATCATGGTCAAGGGTGTCGAGCCGGAGAGCTCCTGGACCCTGCCGCGCACCGACAGCGACCATCTCCCGGTGGCGGCCCGGCTCAGTCTCGACACGGAGTCCTGACCCGACTCGACACGGAGTCTTAACCCGGTTCGTACCCGCTGGAATACTGGACCTGAGAGACTTTGTTCCGTACGGGAACATAGGCGATCCCATCCCTGTACGGCACTCCTCTGAGAGGTCCCCTCATGCCCCTGGCTCTGCTCGCCCTGGCCGTCGGCGCCTTCGGCATCGGTACCACCGAGTTCGTGATGATGGGCCTGCTGCCCGATGTCGCGGGCGACCTGCGGATATCCATCCCGGCCGCCGGTCATCTGGTCTCGGCGTACGCGCTCGGCGTCGTCATCGGCGCCCCGCTGCTGGCCGCCGTCACCGCGCGGATGTCCCGCCGCACGGTGCTGATCGGCCTGATGGCGCTGTTCGTCACGGGCAACGCGCTCTCCGCGTTCGCCCCCGGCTACGACTCCCTGCTCGCCGCCCGCTTCCTGAGCGGACTGCCGCACGGCGCGTTCTTCGGCGTCGGCGCGGTCGTCGCGACCTCCATGGTCGCCCCCGAACGCAAGGCGCGCTCGGTCTCGCTGATGTTCCTCGGCCTGACCGTCGCCAACGTCGTGGGCGTCCCCGTCGCCACGCTGATGGGTCAGCATCTGGGCTGGCGGGCCACCTTCCTCGGGGTGAGCGTCATCGGTCTGGCCGCCATCGGCTCGCTCGCGCTGCTCATCCCGCACGACCACACCCACGCCTCCCCGGCCGGCCTGCGCGGCGAACTGGCCGCGCTGCGGTCCCTGCCGGTCTGGCTGGCGCTCGGCACCACGGTCGCGGGCTTCGGCGCGCTCTTCGCCGCCTACAGCTACGTCACGCCGATGCTCACCGACGCCGCCGGGTTCGCCCCGGCCAGCGTGACCCTGCTGCTCGCCCTGTTCGGCGTCGGCGCCACGGCGGGCAACCTGCTGGGCGGCCGCCTCGCCGACCACGCCATGCGCGGCACCCTCTTCGGCGGGCTCGCCGCACTCGGCGCGGTCCTGCTGCTGTTCCCGCTGATGATGCGGGCCGAGTGGAGCGCGGCGCTCGCGGTGGCCCTGCTCGGCATGGCGGCCTTCGTCACCGGCTCGCCGCTCCAGCTGATGGTGATGGACAAGGCCGCGGCCGCCCCGTCGCTCGCCTCCTCGGCCAACCAGGCGGCCTTCAACCTGGCCAACGCGGGCGGTGCCTGGATCGGCGGTCTCGCCCTCGCGGCGGGCCTCGGCGCCACCTCCCCGGCGCTCGCCGGAGCGGCCCTCGCCGTCCTCGGCATCGGAGTGGCCGCGGTGGCCTACGGCGTGGACCGCGGCCGGGCGGCGACGCTCCAGCAAACCGGTGCGATTCCGGGTGCCACGGGACGGCTGGTGGCGACCCATGTTCCGCAGGCCAACGAGCGTTCACGGCAGTGAAGTCGCACAAACTACGGTTGTACAACATTCGTTCATTTCCGGCCAAGGTGGCTTGAAGTTGACCCCCTCTCCCGTAAAGCTTCACACCACCAACACATGACACTCCAGTAACACCAGACACACCTGTCACATCAGACACGCATGTCACAACTGGACATAGGGAGAGGACCCCGATGGGTTCGGCCGGATTCGACTACGGGCTGCTGACGCCGCTCGCCGCCTACCTCATGGCCTGCCTCGGCGCCGCTCTCGGACTGCGCTGCGTGGTCCGCACCGTGCACGCGGAGAAGGGCCGGAAGGCCGCCTGGCTCGGCCTCGGCGCGGCGGCCCTCGGCTGCGGCATCTGGAGCATGCACTTCATCGCCATGATCGGCTTCTCGGTCCCGGGCGCGGACATCACCTACGACGCCCCGCTGACCGTGCTCAGCCTGGTCGTGGCGATCGTCATGGTCAGCGTCGGCATGTTCATCGTGGGCTACCGGGGCGTCTCCCCGATGCCCCTGGCCACCGCCGGCGTCATCACCGGCCTCGGCGTCGCCGTGATGCACTACCTCGGCATGGCCGCGATGCAGGTGAACGGCACCGTCACCTACAACAACCTGACGGTCGCGCTCTCCGTGCTCATCGCCGTGGCCGCCGCGACGGCCGCGCTGTGGGCCGCCGTCTCCATCCGCGGCTTCGTCCCCGCGCTCGGCGCCAGCCTCGTGATGGGCGTCGCCGTGACCGGTATGCACTACACCGGCATGGCCGCCGTCGACGTCCACGTCCACTCCGCCGCCTCGGGCTACGGCGACAACGCCGCCTCGCTGGTGCTGCCGATGCTGCTCGGCCCGGCCGTCTTCCTGATCCTCGCGGCCGTCGTCGTCATGTTCGACCCGCTGCTCGTGGCGGGCGACGAGCAGGAGCCCGCCCCGAACTTCTCCCGCCCGCGCACGCCGGTCGGCTGACGGTACGGCACGGCACGGTACGGCGCACCGCGCCCGTCGTATGGCAGAACGAAGGGGCGCCCGGTCCTCGAAGACCGGGCGCCCCTTCGCCGTTCGCCGTACCGCGCCGTCCTACGCCGTCTCGCGCCAGCCGTTGGTGATCGGCAGGCGGCGGTCCTTGCCGAAGCCCTTCGCGGAGATCTTCGTGCCCGGCGGGTACTGGCGCCGCTTGTACTCGGCGGTGTCCACCATCCGCAGCGTCTTCGTCACCAGCGCCCGGTCGAAGCCCGCCGCCACGATCGCGTCCGCGCCCTGGTCCCGGTCCACGTACAGCTCCAGGATCGCGTCCAGGAGCGGGTAGTCCGGCAGCGAGTCCGTGTCCACCTGGTCCGGGCGCAGCTCCGCGCTCGGCGGCTTGGTGATCGAGCTCTCCGGGATCGGCGGCGTCTCCCCGCGCTCCTCGGCGGCCTTGTTGCGCCAGCGCGCCAGCTGGAACACCGAGGTCTTGTACACGTCCTTGATCGGGCCGTACGCGCCCACCGAGTCGCCGTACAGGGTCGAATAACCCACCGCCAGCTCGGACTTGTTGCCCGGCGCGAGCACGATGTGGCCCTCCTGGTTGGAGACCGCCATCAGCAGCGTGCCGCGCAGCCGCGACTGGAGGTTCTCCTCCGCGAGGCCGGTCAGGCCCAGCGCGCCCATGTACGCGTCGAACATCGGCTCGATCGACACCGTACGGAAGTTGAGGCCGGTGCGCCGGGCCAGCTCGGCCGCGTCGCCCCGGGAGTGCTCCGAGGAGTACTTCGAGGGCATCGAGATGCCGTACACGTTCTCCGCGCCGATCGCGTCGCACGCGAGCGCGGCCACCAGCGCCGAGTCGATGCCGCCGGACAGTCCGATCAGCACCGAGCGGAAGCCGTTCTTGACGACGTACGCCCGCAGGCCCGTCACCAGCGCGCCGTAGACCTCGGCGTCGTCGTCCAGGTGGTCGGCGAGGCCGCCGGGGAACTCCGGCTCGTACGCGGGCAGCGGGTCCTCGGACAGGACGACCCGGTCGATGCGCAGGCCGTCGTCCACGATGCCAGTGGGGGCGTCCGCGTCGGCGGCGGGCAGGTCCAGGTCGAGCAGCAGCAGCGTCTCCTCGAACTGGGGCGCGCGGGCGATGACGTCGCCGTCGGCGCCGACCACGATCGAGTCGCCGTCGAAGACCAGCTCGTCCTGGCCGCCCGTCATGGCGAGGTAGGCGGTGGTGCAGCCCGCCTCCTGGGCGCGCTTGCGGACCAGTTCCAGCCGGGTGTCGTCCTTGTCGCGCTCGTACGGCGAGGCGTTGATGGAGAGCAGCAGCCCCGCGTGGGCCGAGCGGGCGGCGGGCACGCGGCCGCCGTCCTGCCACAGGTCCTCGCAGATGGCCAGGGCCACGTCGACGCCGTGCACCCGGATCACCGGCATGGTGTCGCCGGGCACGAAGTAGCGGAACTCGTCGAAGACGCCGTAGTTCGGCAGGTGGTGCTTGGCGAAGGTGAGGACCACCTCGCCGCGGTGCAGCACCGCCGCCGCGTTCCGCGGGGCGCCGGCCGGCTGGCCGTACTTCGGCTGCGCGGACTCCGAGCGGTCCAGATAGCCGAGGACCACCGGCACCTCGCCGAGGCCCTCCTCAGCAAGCCGGGTGGCTAGGCCCCGCAGTGCGGCGCGGGAGGCTTCGACGAAGGAGGAGCGCAGGGCCAGGTCCTCGACGGGATACCCGGTCAGCACCATCTCCGGGAACGCGACCAGCTGCGCTCCGCGCTCGGCGGAGTCCCGGGTCCGGCGGACGACCGCCTCGGCGTTCCCCGCGAGGTCGCCGACGCGCGAGTCGATCTGATTCAGGGCGAGACGAAGTTGAGGCACGCGCCCAGTGTAATCGTCAGAGCGACGCGATGTGGGGGCGCGAGGTGTCTGACACCTCACGCCCCCACGGCGGCGCACTCGATCAGTAACGCCGGTACGACGTCACGTAACCACCGGCGGGCGAGCCCACACCGGTCACGTCGTCATAGCCCTTCACCGCGGACAGGGAGCTGTCCTTGCCCAGGCTGCGGACCGAGGTCAGCAGGCCGTCGGCGGCGTCGACCCCGTTGGCGAAGTCGACCCGGGCGACCGCGAGGCCGGAGCCGGTCGGGTTGTCGGTGACGTCGTGGAAGACGCCCTTCTTGCCGTACCGCTGGTAGATCACCGGGTTGGCGAAGCCGATCGCCGATCCGCCGCGCGCCTCCTGCGCCAGCGCCTGGACCGCCGCGATCACCGGGGCGGCCAGCGAGGTGCCGCCGATGCGGTACTCGCTGTACTGCTGGGTGCCGTCGGGGAAGGTCTGGGTCTGGCCCACCAGGAAGCCGGTGTTCGGGTCGGCGACGGCCGCGATGTCCGGCACCACGCGGTTGCCCGTGGCGTTGTTGGCCGTGGCCAGTGCCTTCGGGACGATGCCCTTCTGGTAATACGGCTGCGGCACGTTCTTGCTCGTGCCGCCGCCCGCGCCCGAGGTGAAGGCGCCGGGGAAGGAGTCCCAGCTCTTGCCGTCGGCCGACAGGGTCGCCTTCTCGGTGCCCCAGCCGGTCTCCCACTGGTAGGCGTCGCCCTTGCCCACGGCCAGCGACGTACCGCCGACCGCGGTCACCCAGGCGGAGTTGGCCGGGGTGTCGACCTGCTTCGTACCGGAGGCGGCGGCCTGGTCGCCGTCGTCGCCGGAGGAGAAGTAGAAGCCGATGCCCTGGACCGCGCCCAGCTGGAACACCCGGTCGTAGGCGGCCGCGAGGTCCGGGGTCTGGTTGGCCTCGATGTCGCCCCAGGAGTTGGAGACGATGTCCGCCAGGTGCTGGTCGACGACCTTGCTGAGCGAGTCCAGCAGATCGTCGTCGTAGCAGGAGGCGGCGCCCACGTAGGTCACGTCGGCGTTCGGCGCGACCGCGTGCACGGCCTCGACGTCGAGGGTCTCCTCGCCGTACCAGCCGGCCGCCCCGCACTCCTCGGTCTTCGTGTACGTCGTCGGCAGCACCTGGCGCAGCTGCCCGGACTTCCAGGCCGCGTCGCCGTTCGTCTTCGCGTAGGTGCTCGCGTCGGCGGCGATGGTCGGCGAGGCGTACGCGTCGGTGATCGCGACGCGCACATGCCTGCCGGTGTAGTCGCCCGCGCCGTAGGCTGCACGCAGCTGCTTGCCGGTGTAGCCCTTGATCGCGTACGGGATCTTGTGACCGTAGGCGTCCGGCAGCGCGCTCGCGACGTTCGAGCCGTAGTACGAGGAGAACGGTCCGGCGTTCTTGAACACCGAGTCCGGCGGCGGGAGTTCGTCGTCGTGGTGCGCGATGTGCGGCGCGCTGTCCAGGCCGGTGACCGTCAGCACGGCGCCCTGGAGGGCGGCCGGGACCGAGGCGGTGCTCTGCGGGGCGCGGTAAGTCCGCTTGCCCTTGGCGAAGTTGTGCAGCTGCGTGCCGAACGCCTTCTCGGCGGCGGCGACATCGCCGGACACGGAGACGTAGTGCGCGGTGACCCCGGTGACGTCGAGCCCGGCCGACCTCAGCCAGGACTTCACGGCGGACACCTGGGCCTTGGTGGCCCCGAAGCGGGCCTGCGTCTCCTTGGCGCCGAGGTACTTGCCGTACTGCGGCGAGGCCGGGTCCGACACCGCCCTGGCGTAGGCGGCGAGCCCCGCGGCGTCACGCCCCGCGAGGTAGACACGGGCCTGCACCCGGGCGCTGTCGGCGGTGGCGCCCTTGTCCGCCTTGGCCGTGGCCCAGGCGGGGCGGGTGCCCGCCAGCGCGTCACGGGCCGGGCCGTCCGCGGCGTGGGCCGCGGGTATGCCGAGCGCCAGCGCGCCCGCGATCATCGGAAGCGTCGCCGCCATGCTCACACCGGCGCGCGTCCTGGCGCGGTTGGATCTCATAAAACCCCCTGCGATGCGGTTCGCATGTAGTGGCCGGATCGTCGTGCGCGACGCGCCTGCCCGCGGCGGTTGGGACCGGCGGAGCGATCACACGATGGAGCCACTCTCGTGATGAACCGTTCATGTCAGGTAAACGGAAGGGTCAAGAGAAGCTCAAGTGGCCTTGATTACAGGGGATTTGAGCGCTTCGTCCGCCCGGCGGCTTAAGAACGGGCTTGTGCGCCACGCGCCTTGAGCATGTCGGCCATCAGCTGGATCTCGGACTGCTGCGCGGCGACCATGCCCCGCGCGAGCCGCTTCTCCGGCGCGACCGAGCACCGCTCGACGCACGCCTCGGCCATGTGCACACCACCTCGGTGATGCTCCGTCATAAGCCGGAGGTAGAAGACCTCCGCCTTCTTCCCGCTCAGCGAACCCAGCTCACGCAGCTCGGAGTTGGTCGCCATCCCCGGCATCAGCGCGCCGTCCTGGCCCGGCGGCATGCCGCCCATGCCCATCCAGGTCATCGGCGGATCCGCCGACACCTTCGGCAGCCCCCACAGATCCAGCCAGCCGAGCAGCATCCCGCGCTGATTGGCCTGCGTCTGCGCGATGTCGTACGCGAGCCGCCGTACCTCGGTGTCCTTCGTGCGGTCGCGCACGATGTACGACATCTCCACGGCCTGCTGGTGATGCACGGCCATGTCCCGCGCGAACCCGGCGTCGGCGGACTCGGCGGTCGGGGTCCCCGTCGCCGGTTCCTCCCCTCCGGCGGCGTACCCGGCCGCCCCGGCGGCCACCACCGCGAGCACCGCGGCCCCGGCGGCCAGTCCTGCGAACGCACGCCTCACCGCATGACCCCGCCGGTGCACGAGGCCCCCGGCTCGGGCGTCTGCTCGCCCTGCACATAGGCGGCGAAGAACTTGTCCACCTCGGGGTCCTTCGCGCTCTTCACCGTCACCTGGTGCCCCCACGCCGACAGGATCAGCGGGGCGTCCTGCTTCTCGTACGGGCTCATCAGCGAGTACGGCGTCCGCTTCACCTTGGCCGCGAGCGCGCTCACGTCCGCCTTGTCGGCCGCGCCGGTGTACGTCACCCACACCGCGCCGTGCTCCAGCGCGTGCACCGCGTTCTCGTCGTGCACCGGCTTGTCGTAGACCGTGCCGTTGCAGTCGAGCCACACCGGGTTGTGGTTGCCGCCGACCGGCGGGTGCATCGGGTACGTCACGCCGGTCGTGACGTGCGTCCGCGAGAGCTTGCCGGACCAGGTCTGCACGCCGTCCTCGCCGGTGGTGAAGTGCCCCGAGTCGCCCGCGCTGTTCTTGGCGTTCTTGGCGTCACCGCTCGCGGCGGTGTCCTTCTTCCCCGAGCCACCCGAGTCCGACTGCGACCGCACCAGCACCACACCGCCCACCACGAGCCCGGCGACCACCACCACGCTCGCGGCGACGGTGAGTATCCGGTTGCGCCGCTCACGGGCCCGCTCCGCGCGCCGCATCTCCTCCACGCGTGCGCTGCGGGTCGCGCTGTTGCTGTTCTTCACCGGACCCATGGGGTGTGTCCTTCGGCAGGAGTGATCTGAGGGCCAGTTGATCGTAGTGCGGGACGCGGGGCCGCAGGGCTCGGACGGGAGGGTTCGGTGGTGACAAGCAGATAATTTGAACCGGGAATGCGTATTACCTACGCTTCCGGTATGCGGCTGCTGCGCTCCACCGATCTCGCCCTGCGGGTCCTCATGCGACTCGCGGTCGCCGGTGCCGACGCGAACCCCACGACCCGCGAGGTCGCGACCGACATGGGCGTCCCCTACACGCACACCACCAAGGTCGTCGCCGAACTCCAGCACATGGGCCTGGTCGACGCCCGCCGGGGCCGGGGCGGCGGACTCACCCTGACCGAGCGCGGCCGCAAGGCGTCCGTCGGCTCGGTGGTCCGTGTCTTCGAGGGCGACGGCGACGTGGTCGAGTGCGAGGGCCCGACACCCTGCCCCCTCAACTCCGCGTGCCGCCTGCGGGGCGCACTGCGACGGGCCCAGGAGGCGTTCTTCGCCTCGCTGGACCCGTTGACGACAGAGGACATGGTGGCGGACCCGACCGGGCCCGTCCTGCTGGGCATCTCCGTCGGCCCGCCGAGGAGTTGACGGGCCGGGGAGACCTGGGGGAGTCCTCTGAAGGCCCCCGACGCGCTCAGCCCTGCGCGAGCCAGAGGTCGGGGCCGAACACCTCGTAGTGGATGTCGGCCGGGGCCACGCCCTTCTCGAGCAGCTGGGCGCGCACCGCGCGCATGAAGGGCAGCGGACCGCACAGGTAGGCGCGCGTGCCGGAGGCCACGGGGATGCCGGTGAGGCCGGCCCGGCCGGTGCGGGTGTTCGCGGGGGCGTCGTTCTCGTAGAAGAAGTGGCAGGCCGCGTCAGGCAGCTTGGCGGCGTACGCCTCGTGGTCGGCCCGCAGTGCGTGGTCGGCGGGGGAGCGGTCGCCGTGGACCACGGTGACGGGGGCGCGGTGGCCCGCGTCCGCGAGCGCGGCGAGCATCGCCACCATCGGGGTCACGCCGATGCCCGCCGAGGCGAGCAGCAGCGGGTGCTCGTCGTCGCCGTCGAGCACGAGGTCGCCGTACGGCTCGGACAGGCTGACCCGGTCGCCGACGGCGACGCGCGTGTGCAGGAAGTCGGAGACCTCGCCGTCCGGGCCCACACCGCCGTGCACCCGCTTGACGCTGATCTGGCGCACGCCCTCGCCGGGGGCGCCGGAGAGGCTGTACTGCCGGATCTGGTGGGCGCCGTCGGGCAGGTCGACGCCGACGGAGACGTACTGTCCCGCGCGGAACGGCGAGACCGGGCCGCCGTCGACGGGGCGCAGCCGCAGGGTGACGACGTCGGCGGTCTCGGTGATGCGCTCGACGACCTCCCACTCACGGGTGCCCCGGCCGCCGCTCTGCTCGTAGAGCCGCTTCTCGATGGCGATGAGGGCGTTGGCCATCAGCCAGTAGACCTCGTCCCAGGCGGCGGCGACCTCGGGGGTGACGGCGTCGCCGAGCACCTCCACGATCGCGGCGAAGAGGTGCTCGTGGACGACGTCGTACTGCTCGGGGGCGATGCCGAGCGAGGCGTGCTTGTGGGCGATGCGGTCCAGCATGGCGTCGGGGCGCTGGTCGGGGTGGTCCAGCAGATGCACGGCGAAGCCGGCGATGGAACCGGCGAGGGCCTGCTTCTGGGCGCCGGAGGCCTGGTTGCCCCGGTTGAACAGGTTCCGCAGCAGCTCGGGGTGGGCGTCGAAGAGACGGGCGTAGAACCGCTCGGTGATCTCGCCGATCGCCGCGCCGACGGCGGGCAGGGTGGCGCGGACGGTGGCTGCGGACTGTGGGGACAGCATCGGGGCTCCTCACGACGGGACGGCCGGCAGGCTCTGCCTGTCTTCGTCTTCGACGCTATGAAAACTTGCATCTGAGATGCAAATTAAAACGGGGTGTCTTCCCTCACGTGGGGGTGTGATCCGGTGGTTTCCGGCCGCCGGGCGGCCATTACGGATACGGGTCCGAGCAGGCAAGATGGGCGGCAGGGCAGTACACCCGCCGTACCAGAGCCGTACGAGAGCCGTTCACGCCGACGAGGCCCGGGCGACCGAGGTCCGCAACGCGCGCGAAACGCTGTTGTGGTGGGATGCTCAGGTGCCCGACCGCGTCCCGCGGTACCGGGGGAAGGCGGCCTGACCAGCAAGGATGGGGAAGCGGAAGATGGACAAGCAGCAGGAGTTCGTGCTCCGGACCTTGGAGGAGCGGGACATCCGGTTCGTACGCCTGTGGTTCACGGACGTGCTGGGCTTCCTGAAGTCCGTGGCCGTGGCCCCCGCCGAGCTGGAACAGGCCTTCGACGAGGGCATCGGCTTCGACGGCTCCGCCATCGAGGGCTTCGCCCGGGTCTACGAGTCCGACATGATCGCCAAGCCGGACCCGTCGACGTTCCAGATGCTGCCCTGGCGTGCGGAGAGCCCCGGCACGGCCCGCATGTTCTGCGACATCCTCATGCCGGACGGCTCCCCGTCCTTCGCCGACCCGCGCTACGTCCTCAAGCGCGCGCTCGCCCGCACCTCCGACCTCGGGTTCACCTTCTACACCCACCCCGAGATCGAGTTCTTCCTGCTCAAGGACCGCCCGCTGGACGGCTCCCGCCCGATCCCGGCCGACAACTCCGGCTACTTCGACCACACGCCGACCAGCATCGGCCTGGACTTCCGGCGCCAGGCGATCACCATGCTGGAGTCGATGGGCATCTCGGTGGAGTTCTCCCACCACGAGGGCGGACCCGGCCAGCAGGAGATCGACCTGCGGTACGCCGACGCGCTCTCCACGGCCGACAACATCATGACGTTCCGCCTGGTCATGAAGCAGGTCGCGCTGGAACAGGGCGTCCAGGCGACGTTCATGCCGAAGCCCTTCTCCGAACACCCGGGCTCGGGCATGCACACACACCTCTCCCTCTTCGAGGGCGACCGGAACGCGTTCTACGAATCCGGCTCCGAGTACCAGCTCTCCAAGGTCGGCCGCTCCTTCATCGCGGGCCTCCTGCGCCACGCCGCCGAGATTTCCGCGGTCACCAACCAGTGGGTCAACTCCTACAAGCGCATCTGGGGCGGCTCGGAACGCACGGCGGGCGCGGGCGGCGAAGCCCCCTCCTACATCTGCTGGGGCCACAACAACCGCTCCGCCCTGGTCCGCGTCCCCATGTACAAGCCCGGCAAGACCGGCTCCGCCCGAGTGGAGGTCCGCTCCCTGGACTCCGGCGCGAACCCGTACCTCGCCTACGCGGTCCTCCTGGCCGCCGGCCTCAAGGGCATCGAGGAAGGCTACGAACTCCCCCCGGGCGCCGAGGACGACGTCTGGGCCCTCTCCGACGCGGAACGCCGCGCGATGGGCATCGAACCGCTCCCGCAGAACCTGGGCGAGGCGCTGACGCTGATGGAGCGCAGCGACCTCGTCGCCGAGACGCTCGGCGAACACGTCTTCGACTTCTTCCTCCGGAACAAGCGGCAGGAGTGGGAGGAGTACCGGAGCGAGGTTACGGCGTTTGAGCTGCGGAAGAACTTGCCGGTGTTGTAAGAGCTCTCATGGCTGGTACACAACCTGTACCGTTGCCTCATGGCTCTGAAGCGCACCAACGTCTACGCCGACGACAGCGACCTGGCGCTGATCAAGGAGGCCGCGGCCCGCCTCGGCCTGTCGGAGGCGGAGATAATCCGCGAGGGCATTCACCGCATCGCGTTGGCCCACCGGGTCTGGGACGAGCCGTTCGTGTCGGATGACGAGACCTTCGACCTGGGGGGCCCGCTGGAGGCGGACGAGATCCGCAGGGCCGTCACCGAGGGCCATGAGGCACGCGAGCGGCGAAACCGGGGCCACGCCGCGTGATCGCCATCGCCGACACCTCGGGCCTCCTCGCCCTGTACAACCGCTCCGACCCGGCACACCAGGCCGCCAGAAAGGCAGCCGACCAGTGCGGCTTCCTGGTGGCCACGCCCCTGGCACTGACCGAGGTGCACCAGGTGGCCACCAGTAGGGCCGGACGCCGCGCGGCGGACGCGATCCTGCGCAGCCTCACCGAACGGGTCCGTGACATGCGCCTGGTCCTCGCGCCCCCGACCCCGGAGATCCTGGACGCCGCCCTGACGGTGAGAGCCCGCTACACCGCGCTCGACCTCGACCTGGTGGACGCGGTGAACGTGGCCCTGGCCGCCGAGTACGCCACGGACGCCGTCCTCACCCGAGACCTGCGCGACTTCCGGACCGTACGTCCCCTGGACGGCAGGCACACCCACTTCCGGGTGCTGCCGGACGACCTCTGAGGGCCGACGGTCTGAGCGTGACCGGCCATGGACGCTCTCCCTTCCAGGGGTGTTGATCCCATCAGCATGGCCAGTGAGGCACCTCCGGTTCATGGCGACCAAGGAACCGCGGGACGTGGACCCGTACACGGCAGCGGAGACCCTGAGGACAGCCCTGACCGAGGTCGGGGTCGTCTTCCCGTCCCTGAGGGTTGATCTCGCGTCCCCCGAGTGGCAGCTCATCGAGCTGGGACGGGTACGCGCTGACGTGGCTGCCCGCCTGGCCCGAGCACTTCAGCAAGGGGGCTGTGAGTGATGACGGAGGAGGAACCGCCGGAGGGCTCTCTGGCCATCGACACTGAGCGCGACAAGCTCGGTTACGTCATGGGACATGTTGGCCCGTATGTACAACTCCGGCCGCTGGCCGGCGGACGCGCGTGGGACGCCGATCCTGCACGCGTCCGCCGGGCCACGGACGCGGAACGGCTGAGGGCCGTGCAGGAGCGGACCCGCGCTCTGAACGCGACGAGCGGCGGAGGGCCCTTGTCGTGACTCACCGCACCAACTCCCCCACCCCCAACAGATTCCCCTCACTGTCCCGGAACCAGGCCCCCCGCTCCCCCCGGGCCCCCTTGCTCGGGTAGTTGCCCTCGATCTCGGCGATGCCGTCCCGCGTGCGGAAGCCGGGGGAGTCGACGTCCTCGAAGACGACGCCCTTGCTCCGCAGCTCGGCCACCACGGCCGCGAGATCGTCGACCTGGAAGCCCATCTGGGTGAAGGTGCCGGGGGAGGAGCCGGTGGACTGGAAGACGACGAAGTCGGTGCCGCCGCAGCGGTACAGCAGACCCCCGGGCCGCTCGTCCACGGGCTCGAGCCCCAGCTTCTCCGCGTAGAACCGCCGGGCCCGCTCCAGATCCTGAGCGGGCAACCGCGTAGCGACAGTCCCTCGCGCAAGCCCGCTCACGAGAACCTCCACCGGGTCTGGCTGAACGGTTCCCCCTTGCCGAACCCGAAGACGGTCACTGGCGCGACAGCGAAGACGTAAGCGGGCCCGGGACCGTGCTGAAAACACCCGTCCCGCACCTCGTAGCGCCAGAACTCCCCGTACTTGGCCTCCCAGGCGGCCGCCAGCTCCCGCAGCCGCCCCTCGTCGGTGACGCGAACCGCGTCCCCCTCCACCACCACGTCGAACCCGATGGTCCACTCATTGATCCCGGTCGTCAG
Organism: Streptomyces sp. SID4985; assembly: GCF_009863025.1. Classification (GTDB taxonomy): domain Bacteria; phylum Actinomycetota; class Actinomycetes; order Streptomycetales; family Streptomycetaceae; genus Streptomyces. The sequence continues at coordinate 31,018 of NZ_WWIR01000143.1, forward strand.
CACGACATGCGGATTCTCGGCGAGGTTCCGCGCCTTGCGCTCCCCGGGCCCGGTCCCGAAGTACAACGCCCCCTCGTTCCACACGGCCAGCGTCGGAGTGACGTGCGGCCGCCCGTCCGGCCGCACGGTGGACACCCAGAACAACTGCGCCTCCTCCAGCACCCCCACCACTTCGTCCCAGGGGTGAGCAACAGTCCCCGCACTGCTGTACCGAGCATCCAGCTCACCGACAGGCCCAGCCATGGACAACACCTCCAAGGAGAATCCCAACAATTCGGACCCTGCCCGCCCCGCAAACTCATCGCAACCGGCGGAAGCGACGGGAGGGACCGGGCCCCGCACCCGCGTACGGCGAGAAGGGGACGTG
>NZ_WWIR01000144.1 GCF_009863025.1 Streptomyces sp. SID4985
GCGCCGAGCATCCAGAACGCGGGCCAGTAGCCCGCGCCGTTGGCGGTGGTGACGTTGGGCTGCTGGAGGACGGACTCGATGCGTACGACTCCGCCCGCCGCGGCGCCGAAGCCCGCCGACTGGGTCTCCACGCGGCCGGACGTCCACCCGGAGCGGGGGTCGGAACCGGAGTGGAGGGCCTGGAGCACCAGGTGCCCCTGACCGTCGTAGTAGACGTTCGAGGTGCTGTTGGTCATGGTCTCGATCTCACCGGTGCCGAAACTGCTGCCCGGCCCGGTGTCGTACTTCCACAGGTTCTGATCGATGCCGGTGCCTGCCGCACCGTTGAAGTCGTCGCTCCAGGTGAGCGTGAAGCCCGACGGCGTCGGGGGCACCGCCGCCTGGGCGTCCAGTGACGCGACGGCGGTGGTCGCCGTCATGACCGCGACGACAGACACCAGGTTGAGCACTCTCCGCCATCCGCCGCGCCGCGGCTTGGCACATCTCGGGCGCATCTGTCCGACCTCCGTGGGGAAGGGGCGTGCTTGCGTGGGGGCCCGCTGTGACCTCTTCGACGGGTCCTACCGGGCACGTGACGCCGGGGCGCGTCAGCCTGCCCGGCGGGAACGAGCACCCGCCGAGTGTCATGTACACAGCTTGTCCACGGGGTCGGTGCGGGACAAGGCTGTTGACAGGTCTAGTCCTTCGACTTTGCGGACTGCCGTCGCCGAGCCCGGGTGGCGGCGCGACGACACGCCCTCAGCCGACGACGACCCGGCGGCGCCTCCAGTTCAGCAGCGCCTCGACCCCGATGGTCAGGAGCAGCAGCACGACACAGCACACGAGACCGATCACGCCGCCCATGGCCACAAAGCCGGGACCCAGATCCGTACACGCGAGAAGCGGCCGACAGCCGACGGTCTGGGGTGTCCGCGGCGGTCCCGCCGACCCCAGGACGACGACCACGCAGAGCACGGAGACGACCGCCCCGGCGCCCAGCACGATCCGCCGGACCCGCCAACTCCCCCACCACGACAGAAGCCAGCCCACGACGATCAGCGTCGGCAGGGTGAACACGTAAACGAGGATCACGCCCACGCCCCATCGCTCCGCGGCATCGGGGTCCGGCCGGCCTGCCGTGGGGATACGTGGTTGCCCATGACGATCAACGTACCGTCGGGTGGCTGACGTTGGGCACTCACGACTGCGGAACGGATCTCCAGCTCATTCGCTGGCAACAGATGCGTACCGCGAGTATGGTCAGTTGTATGGCAAGTAAGAAGGTAACGGTGACCATCCCCGAGGATCTCCTGGAGGAGATTCGCGCGGAGACGGCGGAGCGGGGTCTCTCGGCGTACGTCGCCGAGGCACTGCGCTTCAAGCGTGACCGGGACCAGCTCGCGGAACTGGTCGACTGGCTTCACGAAGAACACGGCCCCGTCACCGAGGCCGAGCGTGCGACAGTGCTCGCCGAACTGGACGAACTCGACGCCGAACACAAGAGGCGCCGCACCACGGGTCGGCGCGGCGCCGGAGAAGCCGCGTGAAGAAGCCGGCCGGTGAGCGACCTCTCCGTGTCTTCGTCCTGGACTGTGAAGCTCTCTCTCAGGCCGTGCGCGGCGACCGGAAAATGATCGCTTGGCTCGACCTCGCGGCGCGGGGGGAGGCGGAAGTGATCACGTCGCCGATGACGCTGGTCGAGGCGTACGACGGCAGAACGACCGAACAGCGCTGGGACTGGGTTCTCTCCCGGCTCAAGGTCGCCGCCGTCGGAAAGGACGAGGCCCGCCAGGCCCGCCGCCTTCTCGCCCAGGCCAAGCTGCACGGGCACAAGTACGCGATCGACGCGGTGCTCGCCGTCGTCGCGCGACAGCAGAAGGGGCAGGCCACCGTCTTCACCTCGGACGTGGACGACCTGGAGAAGCTGGTCCCGGACACGGTCGTCGTCAAGCGGGTGTGATCCGCCCCCTGCGCGCGCAGGAGGCGGAGGCGGGGGCCGGGGCGGCATGACCGTACGAGGGATGGGGCCGTACGGAGCTACGGATCAGGTGGTGTCGCCGGTCCGCAGCTCTTCCTTTCGCCGGAGTACGTAGCCGTCGAAGTCCTGCTTGATGGCCATGACGTCCTCGACACGGATACGGACAGGCCCGCAGTGCAGGGCATCGCAGCAGCGGGGGAAGGTGCCGTCGATGAGCGAGATGCCGCTGAGCACCACGCCCGCCACCTCGTCGACCGCGGTGCACAGGACCGGGTGGAAGTAGCAGTCCTCGTAGATGTCGCCTACCTGGATGTCGTTCGGATTACCCGGGCCAGTCGTCCCACTCATGGGGCCAGAGTGCCACCAGGGAGGAGTCCGTGTTTCACGGCCAGGAGAGGCGAAGCCCCCAACTGCCCCGTGCAAGGCCCGTGTCACACTCAAGGCGCCCCGTCCGCGGGCATACGAACGGGGGTGCCCATGGACCCGCGCTTGAGGAGACTCGGCGAAGGCCTGATGAACTGCGTCGCCTTGGCCTGGTTCGGCTATCAGTCGCTGTATGGACAGGGCATGATGCGGATCGCGTCCGCCGTCATGTTGGTGATCTGCGTACTCGGGACCGCGGGCTGGGTCGTCAACGACGCCCGCCGTCGGCCCAAGCGGCGTCGGGCACGGGAGCGGGAACAGGGGCAGGACGTTGGGTGAAGTCCCCGCCGCCGAAGGCGCGGGCCGTACCTGTCTGAGGTGTGACACCTCGTTGCGGGAGCGGCGAATACCCCGTCTGTTCTGCTCGCCCGGGCACGCGGCCCAGGGAGCGTTCGCGGCGGTGCTCGTTCTCTTCGCGGCGGAGCGGTTCGGGCTGCGCCTCACGCTGCGGGTGGTGCGTGCGGCGCTCTATTTCGCCCATCTGCGAGGGTGGTTCGGGTTCCAGGACTGAGCCGGGCGGACAGCGCACCTCAGTGGAAGGGGGCCGCCCAGATCAGGTCCTCCAGCGCGCGGCACACCGACTGGCAGCCCTGGACGAAGTCGCGCGCCGCCTGGGGTGTGACAGGGGCGGTTCCGTGCACGGTGGTGTCGCGCAGGCGGCGGAGGTCGTTCAGCACGTCGGCCCAGCTCTGGTTCAGCCCTGCCATGTGGAGCATCCGCACCAGGTCGTCCGGTGGCACTCGCTGTCCCAGCGGACGCTGGAGTCGCACAGCCGGATACAGAATGAGGATCTCCTCGGCGAACGTCTGCACGGCATTCCAGGCGGAGACGATCGCTCCCGTGGGGGAGTGGTCGATGACGTCGTCCGGCTGGTCGATCGCCGACCAGAGGAGGGGCAACCGTCGGCGTACCGCCTCGAACGGAGACTCCTCGGAGGATCTCGGCTCGGTCGTCGCCCCCGGCACCGGCACCGTTCCCGGTCCCGTTCCCTCAGCCGTCCCCGGCCGCGACGACGACCCCGCCGCCGGTGTGGGCCACCCTGCGGGCGGCGGTCCTCCGAACACGGCACCGGTCGGCACCGATTCCCCCGCCGCCGCTTCCGCACGGTCACGCACGCGTCGTACCTCGTTCTGGAACTCCAGTGCGCCGGCCGGAGTCTCCACACGGCTCAGCCGTCCGATGGCCTCACCGACGCGCTCGCGCCACGCCCAGAACAACGCCAGCGTGACCGAGGGCCAGATGAGGACCTGTATGTACTTGAGAACCAGTTCGGCAACATCCACACACGTATAGTGACGCCTCATCAGGATCGCGCGCCACATGATCAAGTACACGACGACGGGGCAAATCACCGTCAGAGCAAGCGCATTGGACCAAGATCCCGGCGTCGAATTGGACCTCGCGGCCGGGCCGGTCACGCCCATAGCCTCGCCCGCATGACCACTGATGCGCCAACTCCCCAGTCACCGGCCCGAGTCGACTTCTACTTCGATCCCGCCTGTCCGTTCGCCTGGATCACCTCGCGGTGGATTCTCGAAGTGGAGCCGTTGCGCGGTCTCGATGTGCGGTTTCACGTCATGAGCCTGTATCTGCACAACAAGGGGAACGAACTGCCGGACTGGTACCGGGATTTGGTGGACCGGTCGCTCGGCCCGGTCCGGGTCGCCGTCGCGGCGGCCGAGGCTCATGGTGAGGGCGTGCTGCGGGAGTTGTACACCGCCCTAGGCACCCGCATCCACGGCAAGGGGAACAAGGACTTCGACGCCGTGGTCGTGGAGGCGCTGGCCGAGCTGAAGCTGCCCGCCGGGCTGGCAGCGGCGGCCCGGAGCACGGAGTACGACGACGCCCTGCGGCGTAGCCACGACGCGGGGAAGGACCCGGCGGCCGGTGGTTACGTGGGGACGCCCACCCTGCACATCGACGGTACGGCCTTCTTCGGTCCCGTGCTGAACAGCATCCCGCGCGGTGAGGAGGCGGCCCGGCTCTTCGACGCGGTGCGGACGCTCGCCGAACACCCGGACTTCTTCGAGCTGAAGCGGGAGCGGACGGGGAGCCTCACCTTCGACTGATCGCCAGCCGTCGTACCCCCTCCGTCACCCCCGCCACCACCTCCTCCGGCGGTACGTCCCGCAGCCCCCGCGTCCGTGCCGTCAGCGGGAGTTCGACCTGTACCCCGCCTTCCCGGGTCAGGTTCACCGGGTTGCGGGGGTGGAGGCCGCGCAGGCCCGGCGGGATGTCCGTCAGGTCCGTCACCGGCGTGAAGGACGGTGTCAGGGTGCGCAGGGCCTCGGCCAGAACCTCCGCCGCCTCCCTGTTGGTGCCGCCCAGGAAGATCGCGTCGGGAGCCGCCGGCCTCAGATGGCCGTGCAGGGAGACCGTCAGGGACACCACGGAAACAAATGTTTCCAGCGTCCGCGACGGCGCCTCCGCCAGGAGGTGGGACGAGATGTGGACCCGGGGAGTCGCGGGCTGCGTGAAGGTCAGGCACGTCGCCCCCGTACGCGCCGCGACCTCCTCCGCCAGTTCGGCCGTACCGCCCTCCACGCCGCCGTGCAGGGCCAGCAGGCCCAGGGGGGAGGGGCGGCGGGTCAGACGGAGCACGAAAACCGCGCCGTCCAGCCGCAGCCGCTCGGTCGTCGTCTCCTCCGGTGTGTCCATCGGCTCCCCGTACGTCCTCCGGCGCGTCCATCGCCCCCCGTACGTCCTACGCCACCTACCTCAACGCCCCACCCGCACGGACCGCTCCACCGTCACCTGATCCAGCTCCGACACCCGCACCGTCGCCTTCATCGTCCACGTACCCGGCATCGGCACGCTGAAGGTGTTCGCCGCCCAGTAGCCGCCCCGGTTGGTGACCTTGGTGTCCAGTGGGCCGATGTCGCGGCTGGGGAGGGTGAGGGTGAGGCGCAGCTCGGGGACCGAGGCCAGGCCGCCGTCCGGGCCGTAGACGACCGCCTGGACGGAGTTGGGGCCGACCCGGCCGGGGTCCAGGGTGATCTGGACCTGGCCTCGGCCGCCGGGGGAGCCCGTGTCGAAGGGGATCGTGGTGACCAGGGCGGACGGGATGCCGACGGTGTCCGTCCCGGCACCGGCCGCCGTCGCCTCCTCGGCCGCGCGGCCCGGCAGCGTACTGGTCAGCAGCGTCGTCAGGACCAGGACCACCACGCCCACGGCCGCCTCCGCCAGCACCGAGCGCCGCAGATACGTCAGCGTGAGGGATGGCGAGACCGGCTCGGCGGCCGGGGGGACCGCCGGCGCCCCCGCCCCCTCCAGCACCCGCACCGGCGCCGCCGCCACCGGCCGCGCCAGACTCGCCGTCCACACCCGCGACCACGCCGCCGCCAGGAGCAGCAGCGTCACCGCCGCCAGCTTGGCGAGCAGGATGCGGCCGTACGACGTGCCGGTGAGCGCCTGCCAGGAGCCGAGGCCGCGCCAGGACTGGTAGGTGCCGGTGACGACCAGGACGACGACCGAGGTCAGGGCCACGCGGGAGAAGCGGGTGACCACGCGCGGGGGCAGCGCCTCCGTGTCCTTCGCGCGGCGCAGACACAGCAGCAGGGCGGCCAGACCGCCGAGCCAGACCGCCGTGGCCAGCAGGTGCAGCGTGTTGGAGACGAGGGCCAGCGGGACCTGGATGCCCGCCGAGGCGTGTTCGGCCGCCGACCAGGTGAGGGCGAGGGCCACGGAGAGCGGTACGGCCGCTGCCAGAGCCGCCCGGCGCGGTACCCGGCGGCGCCAGTGGCGCAGGGTCAGGGCGCCCGCCGCCGCGATCAGCAGCAACAGCAGCCGGAGCAGGAGCAGTTCACCTGGACGCGTGGTCAGGGTGTGGACGAGGGTGGAGAAGGCGTTGGACGGGGACGTGCCCTCCTCGTACGGGCCGCGCAGCAGGAGCAGCGCGAGCGTCGTACCCAGCAGGGTCCACGCGCCCACCAGCAGCAGCGGGCGCAGCTGACCGCGGCTCGGCGGGCGGCAGTACACCGCGAACGCGGCCGTGCCCAGCAGCAGCGCCACCGCCAGGTAGGCGAGGTAGCGGGCGATGTTGTAGAGGCCGGTGGTGGTGGGGTTCTCGGTGCGGTCGGGGACCGCGGTGACCGGGGTGGCCGTGCGCTCGCCGACCGAGAAGGTGAGGGCGCCGGAGACCGGGTGGCTGTCGGCCGAGACCACGCGCCAGGCCACCGTGTACGTGCCCTTGCCGAGGCGGGCGGGCAGGCCGAGGCGCGCGGTGTCGGAGCGGCCGGGGGCGTGGTCGGCCTCGCCGGTGCGCAGGCGGTGGTTGCGGGGGTCGTAGACCCGGAAGGAGTCGGTCAGCAGGCCGACCGACTCGCTGAAGGTGAGCGTCAGCTCGCGCGGCGCCCGCTGGAGAACCGTTCCGTCGGCCGGATTCGAGCCCCGCAGCGTGGCGTGCGCCGAGGCGGGGACGGCGGCGCCGAGGACGAGCAGGACCAGCGCGGCACACGCGGTGAGCGCCCCGCGCAGCACGCCGTACGACGCCATGGTCCACGGCACTCCGCGCCGCCGCCGCTCCCGCTCCTCACCACGCACGTCGTCCGCCCTCCGCGTCCCGCGCGTGACCGTGTGTCCCGCGTGTCCCGTTACGTACGGACGCCGGTGGCGCCGCGCTCACACCGTAACGGTGCCGCCTGCGGCGGCGAACGCCGTCTCCCGGGTCAGGAACGCCAGTTGGGCCCGCTTCTCGGGGAGGTACACGTCCGGGAGGTCGATCTCGGGCAGGACGACCTCGGGTCCGGTGGTGAAGCCCTGGCGGGCGAAACGGGCGATGGCCTTGGTGTTGCGCACGTCCGGGTCGACCACCACGCGCTCGCGGTCGAGCACGACCAGGACGTACGACGCCATCGCGGTCAGCAGGGCGGAGGTCCAGCCGGGGCGGCGGCCCTCCGTTCCGGCGGGGGCGAGCAGGAGGTGGACGCCGATGTCGCCGGGGCGGACCTCGTACACCTCGCTCACCCGGTCGGCGGCGGGCTCGTAGGTCTGGAGCAGGGCGACGGGTTCGCCGTCCTTGGTGACGAGGTGGGCGTGGTGGGTGTCGAGACCCGCCATGTGGGCGTAGATCTCCGTGACTTGGTCCTTCGTGAGGCCGTTCATGCCCCAGAACGCGGCGCGTTCCTCGCTGACCCAGGCGTGGATCACCCCGGCGTCGGCCGCCGGGTCCAGGGGGCGGATGCGGACGGTGCCGAAGGCGGGGACGGCCAGCTCGAAGGCGTTCTGGTCAGACATCGAAGTCCTCGTCGTCTTCCGTGTGTTCGAGGGTGAGGAGGGTCCAGTCGGTGACCACGGGGGCCAGTTCTCCCTTGAGCCACAAGGGGAGTTGGTCGCGGTGGTGGGCGCTGCCGGGCACGCCGTCCGCCCCGAGGGGGACGACCCAGCGGCTGTTGGCCCGGTCGGCCAGGTCCCAGACGTAACGGGCGGCGGGGCCCCGGGCCGCGAGGTCGGTGATGCCGGGGACTGCGGAGGTGCACAGCACGCAGTCGTGGTCGCCCGCGAGACCCGGCTCGTCGTACGGCTCGCCGGGCAGCGCGCGCCAGGGGGCGAGGCGGTGGGTCTTGGCCCAGGTTCCGGCGGGCGGTGCGGCGGCGACCTCCTCCAGTGCGGCGCGTACGGCGTCGTCGCGGTCGATGCCGTACAACTCCTCGGCGCACAGCAGGTGTTCGAGGGCGTAGCCGATGCGCGCGGTGAGGGACATCCAGGGGAGCAGGACCTCGGGGTAGGCGGGCGGTTCGGTGAGGGCGGCGAGGGCAGGGTGGGCGGCGAGACGGCGGACGACCGCCGAGCGGAGGGCCGCGTAGGCCGCCGCGTCGGTGCTGTCGGCGTCCATGTGCCGGTCCCAGGCGAGGAGTTGATCGCGCAGGGCGCTCACCTCGGGGGTGAGTCCTTCGAGCGCGGCCGCGCGGTCGAGGAGGGCGCCGGTCGAGCCCAGGTAGGTGTCGGTGTGGACGCGGGGCAGCCCGTCGGCGGACCAGACGCGGTGCTCCTGGAGCAGGGTGTGGATGCGGTCGGCGCGGTGGGGTGCGGCGAACTCGACGCCGAGCGGGGTGGCGAGACCGCGCTGATTGGCCATCACCGCGATGCCGTCGGCGAGTTGGGCGCGCGGGGTCTCCAGCCAGCCCCGCCACTCGTGTCCGGGCTCCCAAGCGGGCACCAGACGGCGCCGGTTGGCCTCGGAGCGCAGCGGTACGCGGCCCGCGACCCGGTGCAGCAGTCCGCCCTCGGTGTCGGCGGCCTGGACGACGTTGACCGGCTCGGCCCAGGCGTCCAGGGCGCCGTCCACGTCGTCCACGGTGCGGGCGCGCAGCAGCGGGAGCAGGGCGCTGAATCCGAGGTCCTCGGTGACGCGGGGCGGATGACGCAGGGCGAGGGCGGTGGCCAACTCCGGCTCAGGGGAACCCGATTCAAGCCCCTCCGGGCCGCCCGCGATCACCGGACCGCGCCCGGTCTCGATGACCTCGATCTCCACCGGGGACTCGCCCGCCACCTCGACGGTCTCGGTGTGCCGGGTGGCGCGGTGCCACTCGCCGTCGGGGCCGAGGGCCTGGACGCCCGCGCCGGTGCGGCGCAGCCGTTCGCGGTAGAGGTCCTGGTAGTCGGCCATGGCGTTGGTGATGGCCCAGGCGACGGTGCCGGTGTGGCCGAAGTGGGCGATGCCGGGCACGCCCGGGACGGCGATGCCGACGACGTCGAACTCGGGGCAGGACAGCCGGATTTGCTGGTAGACACCGGGGTCTTCGACGAAGCGGTGCGGGTCTCCGGCGATCAGCGGGAGGCCGGTGTCGGTGCGGGTGCCCGCGAGGAGCCAGCCGTTGCTGCCGGAGGTGCCGGGGCCGTCGGTGGCGAACAGGCCGACCGCGTCGGGGCCGAGGTGCCGTATCGCCTCCTCGCGCCAGAGCTTGGCCGGGAAACCGGCGAACAGGATGTGCGTGGAGAGCCAGACGCCGAGCGGGGTCCAGGGCTCCCAGCGGCCCGGTGCGAGACCGGTGCGCTCGAACTCCGGTGTGCGGGCGGCCCCTTCGGGCAGGCCCGCGTTGACCCCCTCCACATACGCGCGCACCCAGTCGGCCGTCTCCGGGTCACGTCCCTCCAGCGCGGCGAAACAGCGTCTCGCGGTGTCGTCGAGGCGGGCGCGGCGGGCGAACACGTCCCAGGACAGCGCGGCGGCGCCGAGGAAGGAGGCCGAGGCGCCCCGGGCGCGGTGGCGTTCCGTCTCCAGCTGCCAGGCGCGGTCGCGGGCGGTCACCCGGCCCTGGGCGCGGGCGAGTTCGCGTGCGCTGGTGGCACGCAGGTGGGGAATGCCCCAGGCGTCGCGGTAGGTCTCGGTGGTCACCCTGGAGCACCCCTTCGTTTTAGGTTAGGCTTGCCTAACTTGATTGCCAGGTGAGGGAATCGTACGCGAGGGGTGGAGTGGCGATGGGCCAGGGGCGAGGCTGGGAGGGAGCGGTCCTCAAACTGCTGCGGGCGAAGGACTTCACCTTCACGGTGACCGGTGCCGAGGACGTGACCCCGCACTACCGGCGGCTGCGGCTGACCGACGGCGGTCTGCTCGCCGCGACCGGCGTCCACCCCACCATGTGGGTCCGCCTCTGGTTCTCCGACGACGGCCGCCCCCACCAGCGGGCCTACACCCTGGTCGACCCCGACCCGGAGACCGGCACGTTCGCCCTGGAGTTCGCCCTGCACGACGGCCGCGCCTCGGACTGGGCGCGGGCGGCGAAGGCGGGCGACACCATCGAGGCGACCGTCCAGGGCACGGGGTTCGAGCACCCGGACCCGGCGCCCTCCCACCTCGCGATCATCGGCGACACGGCGTCCCTGCCCGCGATCAACTCCCTGCTCGGCGAGCTGGGTTCGGCCCCGGCGACCGTCTGGTTCGAGGGGACGCGCGACGGCCTCCCCTCCACCGCCGACCCCGACCGCCACCGGTACCACACGATCCCGCGCCGGGACGCGGGCGCCCACCTGGTCGAACGGGTCCGCGCCGAGCTGCCCGAGGTGCTGGCCGCCACGGAGAACCCGTACGTCTGGATCGCCTGCGACACCAGGACGACCCGCGCCCTCGGTTCGTACGTCCGCAAGGAACTGGGCCTGCCGAAGACCCGCGTGCACGCGCTGGGGTACTGGCGCGCGGACTGAGACGGCGGAACGGGCGCCGAGACGGCGGACCGGACGCCCGCGCGGGATCATCGGTCCATGGACGTCACCCTGCACCTCGCCCAGGACCCGGCCGCCGACGCGCTGCTCGGCCGCAGTCCGCTCGCCGCGCTCGTCGGGATGCTGCTCGACCAGCAGATCCCGATGGAGTGGGCGTTCAAGGGCCCGGAGACCATCGCGCGGCGAATGAACGCCGACGACCTCGACGCACACGACATCGCCGCCCGCGACCCGGAGGCCTTCGCCGCGCTCCTCTCCGAGAAGCCCGCCGTGCACCGCTACCCCGGCTCGATGGCCAAGCGCGTCCAGACCCTCTGCCAGTACCTGGTCGAGCACTACGACGGCGACGCCGAGGCGGTGTGGCAGGGCGCCGACACCGGCGCCGCCCTCCTGAAGCGCCTGGAGGACCTCCCCGGCTTCGGCAAGCAGAAGGCCCAGATCTTCCTCGCCCTCCTCGGCAAGCAGCTCGGCGTACACCCCACCGGCTGGCGCGAGGCCGCCGGAGCGTACGGCGAGGAGAAGTCCTACCGCTCCGTCGCCGACATCACCGGCCCCGAGTCGCTCGCGAAGGTCCGCGCCCACAAGCAGGAGATGAAGGCGGCGGCCAAGGCCGCGAAGGCGGCGAAGAGCGGGAAGTAGTCCCGGCCCGCGCGCCTCCCCGCGCCCCTCCCCGAGTGGCGGAATTCGCACGCCCGATCCCAGCATGGAACATGACCGAGTCACCGAGCGAAGGCCCCACCAGGGGCAACGCCTACGACGACGCGAAGGCCCGTACGGGTCCGACACCGGCCGGGGCGCCCGGCACCGCCGAGACTGCTCGCCCCGAGCAGGGCAGGCATGCCGAGGTGGAGGCGCCGTTCGAGGGGCCTCTGCACGCACTGTCCCAGGCCGCGTGGCAGGTCGTGCTGCTCACCGGTATCGCCTCGCTGATCCTGGGCATCCTGGTGCTGGTCTGGCCGGGTGCCACGCTGCTGGCCGTGGGGGTGCTGTTCGGCGTGTACCTGCTGGTCAGCGGTGTGTTCCAGCTGGTCTCCGCCTTCGGCACGCACAAGAAGACCTCGCTGCGGGTGCTGGCCTTCATCAGCGGTGCGCTGTCGATCGTGCTGGGTCTGTTCTGCTTCCGCGGACCCATGCAGTCGATCCTGCTGCTCGCGCTGTTCATCGGCATCGGCTGGCTGATCCGGGGCGTCACCCAGACCATGGCCGCCATCTCCGACACCCACATGCCCGCCCGGGGCTGGCACATCTTCCTGGGCATCGTCACCTTCATCGCGGGCATCGTCCTGATCGACTCCCCCTTCGAGTCCATCGCCGTGCTGACCCTGGTCGGCGGCTGGTGGCTGATCGTGGTGGGCATCGTCGAGATCATCACGTCGTTCAGCATCCGGAGCCGGGCGAAGAAGATCCCCAAGACGGTGTGACCCGGCCGTCCGGGCCCGGCTTCGGCGGAGTGCGCGGGGCGAGGACGTCAACCTCGCCCCGCGCCCGTACGCCGTGCGGGCGGATCTGCCCCGCTTCCGGATGAGCCTCGGGTGTCACATGGGCAGATGACCCTCCGTGAGCACCGCAGGAGACCGAGTCCGCAGCCTTCACCCGCTGGCGCGGGTCCTCCTGCTGCTGCTCGTCCTGCTGGTGCCCCGGCTGGAGGCGGCCCAGGCGGGACCCGTCCCGGGCACGGTCGTCGTGGCGGAGTGTGAGCACGACATCCCCGTCACACCGTCCGGGAGTACGGGACGGACCGTAGTACGCCCCCGCACCACCACCCCGGCGCCCGCTCCGGACCCGGCCCCGGCCGGACCCCGGACCCGCCCCGCGCCCACCAACGCCCCCTCCCCCGCAGCCCGGCCGCGCACGGTCGTCCTGCGCTGCTGACAGAACCGCCCGTCACCCGAGGACCGTTTCTGTCGGTACGACGCGAGGAACACAGCCATGCCCATCGACCCGTACGCGATCCTGCGCGCCCTGCTGCGCGCGGAGGCCCGGCGCAGCGCGCGGCCCCGGCCGGACAGCGAGGCACCCCAGCAACGGCAGCGCCCGCCGGAGGAGGACCGCCGCTGATCCCTGGACGGCGGGGGCGGCCTACCGCCTCCGCCGAGCCGTACCGAACAGCGACCGCGTGATCTCCCGTCCCAGCTGCGTGCCGACCGAGCGGGCCAGGGACTTGAACATCCCGCTCCCGACGACCTGTTCGACCAGCGAGGGCTCCTCGGCCGGGGCCTTCTTCCGGCCGCCACCCCTGGCCTCGCCCTTCACCACCGGAGGCTCCTCGGGCGCGGCCTCCGCCTCCCGCGCGCTCAGCCTCTCGAACGCCGACTCTCTGTCCACAGCCTGTGCATAACGTTCGTGGAGCGGGGAATCCCGCACCGCGCGGTCCAGCTCCGCCGCGTCCACCGGCCCCATCAGCGACTCGGGGGCGCGCAGCCGGGTGGCGGCGACCGGGGTCGGGGCGCCGGTCTCGCTGAGCACGGTCACCACGGCCTCGCCGGTGCCGAGCCCGGTGAGCAGTTCCTCCAGGTCGTACGGCGAGTCGGGGAAGGTCTTCACCGTCGCCCTCAGCGCCTTCCGGTCGTCCGGGGTGAAGGCGCGCAGCGCGTGCTGGACGCGGTTGCCGAGCTGGCCGAGCACGTCGGAGGGGACGTCCTTCGGGGTCTGGGTGACGAAGAAGACGCCGACGCCCTTGGAGCGGATCAGCCGCACGGTCTGCGTGATGGCGTCGAGGAACGCGTCCGAGGCGTCGTGGAACAGCAGATGCGCCTCGTCGAAGAAGAACACCAGCTTCGGCTTGTCCAGGTCACCGGCCTCGGGCAGGTCGTGGAAGAGGTCGGCGAGCAGCCACATCAGGAAGGTGGAGAAGAGGACCGGCTTGTCCTGTACGGCGGCCAGTTCCAGGACGGAGACGACACCGCGCCCGTCCGGCGCCGTCCGCAGCAGCTCGGCCGAGTCGAACTCGGGCTCCCCGAAGAAGTCCGCCATGCCCTGCGCCTCGAACGCCGTCAGGGAGCGCAGGATGACCCCGGCCGTGGCGGTGGACAGGCCGCCGATGCCCTTCAGTTCGGGCTTGCCCTCGTCGGAGGTGAGGAAGGCGACGACCGCGCGGAGGTCCTTGAGGTCGATCAGCTCCAGGCCCTTGGTGTCGGCGTAGTGGAAGATCAGGCCGAGGGACTGCTCCTGGGTGCGGTTCAGTCCGAGCACCTTGGACAGCAGGACGGGGCCGAAGCTGGTGACCGTGGCGCGGACGGGGATGCCGTGGCCGATCCCGCCGAGCGCCAGGAACTCCACAGGGAAGCCGGACGGTGTCCACTCCTGTCCCGTCTCGGCGGCGCGCGTGGTGACCCGGTCGCCGCCGGGGCCCGGCCGGGAGATCCCGGAGAGGTCGCCCTTCACGTCCGCGAGGAACACCGGCACGCCCTGCGCCGAGAGTTGTTCCGCGATCAGCTGGAGCGTCTTGGTCTTGCCGGTGCCGGTGGCGCCCGCGACAAGCCCGTGCCGGTTGAGCATCGGCAGCGGGACGCGCACCTGGGCGCCGGGGTGGCAGGCGCCGTCCCACAGCAGGGCACCCAGATCGAGAGCGGGGCCGGTGAAGGCGTACCCATCCGCGATCCCCCGAGCCGGTCCGGCAAGTGCCGCGCCACCGCCCGCCGTTCCGCCGCCGGTCTCCGGATCGGTCATCTCAGGCCCCTGTCCCCGCTGGTTCGGTCCCCGACGGTCTCCGGTATGCCACCTTTGTCATGCCTTGCCATGACGTGCCGTGGCTTTTTCAGCGTCGCACTACGCCGCCATGGCTGCGCCCGGAACGTCTGGGCCGGTAGGCTTTCCGTGTGATCTTCAAGCGCATCGGAAACGGCCGGCCGTACCCCGACCACGGCCGGGAGAGCACCCGGCAGTGGGCGGACGTCGCGCCGCGCCCGGTCCGCCTCGATCAGCTCGTGACCACCAAGCAGCAGCTCGACCTCGAGACGCTGCTGGCCGAGGACTCGACCTTCTACGGGGACCTCTTCGCGCATGTCGTGAAGTGGCAGGGCGACCTCTATCTGGAGGACGGGCTGCACCGCGCGGTCCGCGCCGCCCTGCAGCAGCGTCAGGTGCTGCACGCGCGCGTGCTCGAGCTCGGCTGAGCCGCCCCGACGGCCGTACGCGGTACCGCTGTTAGCCCATTTGGGTCGGGCTGTACTCCGTCTGCTGATCATCTAATAGGCATCGCAGCCCAGGCGCACTACGCTGCGCCTCATGAGTATGCTGACTCCCCCCGGCATGGGCGGCAAGTACCGGATCACGGGGGAGACATACCCTCGGATGCGCCCGCCCCGGCGGCGGGGCAGGCTCGTCGCCGCCGCCGTGGGGTCCGTCGCCGCACTGGGCCTGGTCGGCTGGGGCACGCTCCAGCTCGTCGACGTCTTCACGGGCAACCGGCACACCTCGGACGCCGCGTCCGCGGCCTGCCTCAAGAAGGCGAACCCGGTCCCGGTCAAGGCGCTGCCCAAGCCCGGCACGATCACGGTGAACGTCTACAACGCCACCACGCGCGCGGGGCTGGCCAAGCAGACCGCCGACGAGCTGAAGAAGCGCGGCTTCAAGATCGGTGACGTGGGCAACGCGGGCAAGGACTTCGACAAGAAGGTCAAGGGCACCGGCGTCCTGCTCGGACCCGCCACCGCCCTCGACACCTCGCTCCCGGTGCTCGGCACGCAGCTGACCGGCGCCGAGCGCCGTACCGACGCGGCCCGCAAGAACGCCACCCTCGACCTGATCATCGGGGACGGCTTCAAGACCCTGGACCAGCGCACGGCCGCCGACCAGGCGGTGGTCAAGCTGACCGAACCCGCGCAGACGGCGGCCGTGGTGAAGAAGGACAAGAAGAACTGCTGATCCCGGCCGGGGACGGCCGGGACGCGGGGTACTACTCGGCGGCGCCGTAGAGGCGGTCGCCCGCGTCGCCCAGGCCCGGGATGATGTAGCCGTGCTCGTTCAGGTGGTCGTCGACGGCCGCCGTGACGACGGTCACCGGCGTTCCCGCCAGCTCGCGCTCCATGACCTCGACGCCCTCCGGGGCGGCGAGCAGGACGACGGCGGTGACGTCGTCGGCGCCGCGCTTGATCAGCTCCTGGATCGCCGCGACCAGGGTGCCGCCGGTGGCCAGCATCGGGTCCAGGACGTAGACCTGGCGGCCCGAGAGGTCCTCCGGCATCCGCGTGGCGTACGTGGACGCCTCCAGCGTCTCCTCGTTGCGGACCATGCCCATGAAGCCCACCTCGGCGGTCGGCAGCAGCCGGACCATGCCGTCCAGCATGCCGAGACCGGCGCGCAGGATCGGCACCACCAGCGGACGCGGCCGGGCGAGCTTCACCCCGGTGGTCCGCGCGACCGGCGTCTGGACGTCGACGGCCTCGGTACGCACGTCCCGCGTGGCCTCGTAGGCGAGCAGGGTGACCAGCTCGTCGGCGAGACGGCGGAAGGTGGCGGAGTCGGTGCGCTGGTCGCGCAGCGTGGTGAGCTTGTGAGCGACCAGAGGGTGGTCGACGACGTGGAGACGCATGTCTCTAACAGTAACCGCGCCCCGCGCGAGTCCCCCACCGCGCCGAATCGGCACCCCCTGCGCATCCCGGGCGCGCGGCGCCGGGGCGGCCCGGACACGCCACGCCACGTGGGTGCGAACGTTCCGCCGACCGCCCCCGGCGGCGTACGGTCCTGTGTGCAGGGCCGCGGGAAATGCCCCGGTGAGCAGGACCGCGTCCGCCCCCGCCGTGACGGGAGGGCGGGCGTGCGTGGGTGCCCGGAAAGCCGCGTACGATCCGCAGGTGGCGGCGACGGGCGTGCTGGTGGGTCCCCACGGACGCACGATCAAAACAGCAAGACACAGGGAGCCGAAGACGTCCCCTGACGGACTTGTTTCTGCCACGATTCCCAGTGGGCGGACCCCGGGGCGACAACCCCTCCCGCCCAGACACCTCCGCCGGGGGGACCGCCAACCGGCACGCCTATGACCAGTGGGAGAGTCACGGTGTACTTCGCCGCACTGCTCGCGCGCACCGAAGACGGGTGGGAAGCGAGCGACACAGAGCTCGACGATGTGGAGACCCTGTCCGATCTGGCCGACCTGGCCCGCGAGTCCTCGCCCGAGGAGGACACGGTCCTGGTCCTGATCGAGCAGGAGGACTCCTGGTTCGGCGTCGTCCGTGTGGACGGCGAGGAGGACCCTCGTATCTACGTCTCGGACGCGGCCGCCGCCGCCCGCAGCGCGTACGGCGAGCTGCTGCTCACCGACGAGCTGCTGGGCCGCGAACCGGGCGCGGACGACGGCCCCGACCTGGACTCGCTCGACCTCGACGGCACGGAGGACGGCGAGAACGAGGAGGACGACGACGAGGACACCCCGTCCGCCGACGCCGTCCCGCACAGCCCCGTGGGCGACCGCGAGATCCTCGACGACCTCGGCATCGGGGAGAAGGAGCTGCGCGCTCTCTCCGCCGACGACGCGCTCGGCACGATCGCCGAGGCGCTGGGCGCCTCGGAGGTGCTGGAGACCGTCCGCTGACCGCCCCCGAAGAGACACGGGGCGTGCCCGACCCGGTGCGCGCCCCCTGGCAGTCCGCGATGCGGCTCGCCCTGGCCGAGGCCGAGCGGGCCGCGCTCGGCGGGGACGTCCCCGTCGGCGCCGTCGTGCTGTCCCCGGACGGTACGACGGTGCTCGCCACCGGGCACAACGAGCGCGAGGCCACCGGCGACCCCACGGCCCACGCGGAGATCCTCGCGCTGCGCCGGGCCGCCCGGGTGCTCGGCGAGTGGCGGCTGACCGGCTGCACGCTCGTCGTCACCCTGGAGCCCTGCACGATGTGCGGGGGCGCCCTCCAGCAGTCCCGGCTCGACCGGGTGGTCTACGGCGCCCGCGACGACAAGGCGGGCGCGGCCGGTTCGCTGTGGGACGTGCTGCGCGACCGGCGTCTCAACCACCGCCCCGAGGTGATCGAGGGCGTCCTGGCCGACGACTGCGGGCGGCTGCTCACGGAGTTCTTCCGGGGCCGCTGACCGGGCCCGGACCGGGGCCTGGTCAGCGGCCCGGACCAGGGTCCTCGCCCGCGTCCCGGGGCCCCGCGAGAACCGATTTCAGACCATGCCCCACCTTGCTGTAAGGTCTCCCTCGGTAGCGTGTCCGAGCGGCCGAAGGAGCTCGCCTCGAAAGCGAGTGTGGCGCAAGTCACCGAGGGTTCAAATCCCTCCGCTACCGCCGAAGAAGGGCCCCGTCGCGAGACGGGGCCCTTCGTGCATCCCGCCCGGGGCGCCAATTCCCAAGGCCGGACGGTCCGTTGATCCCCAAAAAAGATCGTGACGGATACACTCGCCGCCCGGAGCAGGGGCCCACGGGGGCCGAGGGACAGGGGAGGCCGCGGTGGCGGTGAACGCGAAGAAGATCATCGTGTACGCACTCGTGGTCTTCGCGCTGTACGTGATCATCACGGACCCGGCCAAGGCGGCCGGTTATGTCCAGATAGTCTTCGAGGGCATATCGGACGCGGCCGGGTCCATCGGCGACTTCATGACCTGGGCCGCCAACGGCGGAAAGAGCTGAGGTACATCCCATGATCCGGCACCTGGTCCTCTTCAGGCTCAACGACGGCGTCGAGCGCGACGACCCGCGGGTGGTGGCCGGCGCCGCCGCCTTCGAGGAGCTGGGCGGCCTGATCCCGGAGCTGCGCTCCTGGGAGTGCGGCTGGAACCTCTCCGACCGTCCCATCGCCTACGACTTCGCGATCAACTCCTCGTTCGAGGACACCGCCGCGCTGCAGCGCTACATCGACCATCCCGCGCACCAGGCGGGCGTCGCCCTGTGGCGGGAGTTCGCCACGTGGGTGATCGCCGACTACGAGTTCTGAGGCGCCCCACCGGCTCCTCGCCCCGGCCCTCCGCCACCGACGGCGGAGGGCTTTTCGGCGTTTCAGGACACCCGAGTTGACCAGGTTTGAGGCCAACACGACGTTATGCGGTGCTTGCACACAGTGCACATGTCTTGTGATGCTATGACCGCTTTTGACGGATGATTGACCGATGAAGAGGTGGCGTTGACCGTGTCGGCCAGTTCTGCGCCGCCCCAGGCGGAAGCGCCCGCCCCCGCCCCGGCACCCCCCGAACAGCCCGCACCCGAGAAGCGCCGCGGCGCCGACACCCGCGCCCTCACCCAGGTCCTCTTCGCCCAGCTGAAGGACCTGACCCCGGGCACCCCGGAGCACACCCGGATCCGGGGCGCCCTCATCGAGGCCAACCTCCCCCTGGTGCGCTACGCCGCCGCCCGCTTCCGCTCCCGCAACGAGCCCATGGAGGACGTGGTCCAGGTCGGCACCATCGGCCTGATCAACGCCATCGACCGCTTCGACCCCGAGCGGGGCGTGCAGTTCCCGACCTTCGCGATGCCGACCGTGGTCGGCGAGATCAAGCGGTACTTCCGGGACAACGTCCGCACCGTCCACGTACCGCGCCGACTGCACGAGCTGTGGGTGCAGGTGAACAGTGCGACCGAGGACCTCACCACCGCCATGGGCCGCTCCCCCTCCACCGCCGAGATCGCCGAGCGGCTGCGGATCAGCGAGGAGGAGGTGCTGTCCTGCATCGAGGCCGGGCGGTCGTACCACGCCACCTCGCTGGAGGCGGCCCAGGAGGGCGACGGGATGCCCGGACTGCTCGACCGCATCGGCTACGAGGACCCGGCGCTCGACGGCGTGGAGCACCGCGACCTGGTCCGCCACCTCCTCGTCCAGCTTCCCGAACGGGAACAGCGCATCCTGCTGCTCCGCTACTACAGCAACCTCACCCAGTCGCAGATCAGCGCGGAGCTCGGTGTCTCCCAGATGCACGTCTCACGACTGCTCGCGCGCAGCTTCCAGCGGCTCAGATCCGCCAACCGGATCGAGGCATGACCGGCGCACGGGAGCACAAACCCGAAAACCGCAGGTAGCACACGTTCGCAAGCGAGAGCGAATGATCACCGTCCGGAGCGAATCACGCATCCGGTCCGATGCCGACAGTTGTGCCCCGAAAGCCCGTCAGACCGCCTTCTTCCAGGGGCGATTGGCGTCTCACGTGTCGACATGTCACTTCAGCGCGTTGCCGACATGTGACATTCTGCGGGAAGCGCGTTTGCCGAGGCTCCGGCTCCGGTATTCAGGTGAAGGTCGCGTTGCCTCCAGGCATCGCGCCGACCGTCCCGCGACCCAAAGGGGGTGGCATGTCCGCAGAACAGGGCAGCTCGAAGGTGCTTACGCCCACGAAGAGCGAGGCAGCGCCCAAGAAGCTCGACGCTCTCGACGTCCTCGACACCTTCGAGGGCACCACGGCTCTCGACGCCGCGCCCGCCGCGGCCGCCGCCCCGGCGCCCGTTCCGGAACCGGCGGAGATCGACACCCGCACCCTGTCCCGCTCCCTGTTCCTGCGGCTGGCCGCACTCGCCGAGGACAGCCCCGAGCGCGCCTACGTCCGCGACACCCTGATCGAGCTGAACCTCCCGCTCGTGCGGTACGCGGCGGCCCGGTTCCGCTCGCGCAACGAGCCGATGGAGGACATCGTCCAGGTCGGCAC
>NZ_WWIR01000145.1 GCF_009863025.1 Streptomyces sp. SID4985
ACGGGACGCCGCGACGTCCGCGGCCACGCACGCCAGGAACGCCGCCAAGGCCGCGAGGGAAGCGGCCGAGCACGCGGGCGACGCGGCCACGGCGGCGGCGAAGTCCACGGAGCACGCCAACGCGGCGAGCGATGCCGCCGACGCGGCGACCGCGGCGGTGGCCAAGGCCCAGGAGATCTACACCCTCGCGCGTGAGGTCGAGTCGGCCGAGCTGCTGACCCGGACGAACGAGGGCATCGAGCGCGCCCGTGACGACAAGGAGCGGGCGGACACCCGGCTCGCCGCTCGGACGGCCCTGGACCAGGAGACCGAGGACCAGCGGGCCGAGCGGGACCGGCTGGTGACCGAGGCGGCGAAGCCCGGTGCCGACCTCGGCGCCGTCGCGGCGCAGGGCCGCAAGCTGGCCGTGCGGGTGATGAAGGCGGGTACGGCGTGGGGCCGCGCCGCGGCGGAGGGCGCGCTCGGCGGAGCCGACGACGTCGTGATCGATTACCTGCGCGAGGGCTGGCGGACCGCCGAACAGCAGGACCAGCGGTCCTACGTGGCACGCCTCGCCGAGGAGAGCGAGGACCAGACGGTCCGGGACGCGGCCGAAGCCGCGCTGACCGGTGACGCGGCGGCGATCAGCGCGTTCGTGGACAACGGCCAGTACCAGGTCGCCGCGGACAGCATGCGCGTCGCCATCGCCCAGGTGCTCGACGGAGCCGGTCCCGTCGTCACCGAGAAGGGACGCCAAACGCTCGCGACGAACGACCCGAAGAAGTACAGCGAGTTCCTGGTGACCACACAGCACACCGCGCGCACGCAGGACGAACGGGTCCGCGCGGCACAGCTGGTGGACAGTGGCCCGCCCGAGGTGAAGAGCGCCGCGCGGGTCGCCCTGGAGGGCTCGCCGGACGCTCTGCACGCGTTCATCGTCTCCGGCCAGTACATGGCCCTGCGCAAGGACGGCCTGACGGCCACCCACGTGGCGCAGGTGCAGAAGCTGATCGCGGACGCGGCGAAGATCGCCGCCACGGCCCGCAAGGACGCCGCCACGGCCCAGAAGGTGGCCGCGACCGCTCGCAAGGCGGCCGCCGAGGCCGACGAGTGGAAGCGGAAGGCGAGCGACGCGGCGACCCAGGCGGAGGGCTACGCCCGGCAGGCCGATCAGTACGCCAAGGACGCCGAGACCTCGGCCGCGCAGGCCGCGGCGTCGGCGAAGACGGCGCGTGACGCGGCGAACCGTGCCGACACCGCCGCGGCGGACGCGGCACGGTCGGCCGCGGACGCGACACTGTCCTCCGAAACCGCCCAGGCCGCCGCCTCCGAGGCGTCGTACTACGCCGACCAGGCATGGAAATCGGCCGTCGAGGCGGGCAAGGATTCCGAGGCGGCGATGAAGGCCGCCACCGACGCGTTCTCCGCCGCGCTGACCAAGTACCGGGAGGAAGAGGAGGCCCGGCGCAAGGCCGCCGTGGCGGCCAAGGAGAAGGCCAAGAACGACCCGGGCGCACGCGCGCGGGAACTGTACCGCTGCCAGCAGGGACTGATCCCCTGTGACCCGCAGGGCTTCGCCCGCTGGTGCCAGCACAAGGAGGTCTACTGCGACGTTCTCGCCCACTCCAAGGAGCTGAGCGACGCGGCGGACATGGTGTGGAACGTCGAGAAGGAGCTGCTCGGGCTCAGCAATCTCGAAGCCTGCATGCGGGAGAAGGACTTCGACTCCTGCAAGGGCCTGGCCGTGGACGCCCTGCTGGGGAGCAAGCTGAGGGTCCTGGACAAGGTCTACGACGACCTGCGGCTGCTGAAGCGCGGCTGCAAGATCCTGGGCAAGGCGTCACTGCGCTCGGCGACGCCGGTAGGGACCATGGCCGCGGCCGGGGGCATCCCCTGCGCGGATCACAAGGTCCCCGGTCTGCCCCGCGCGGTGACCAAGATCCCCGACAGCTCGGACTGCCGTGCCTGCGCGGAACGCATCCGCGAGAGTCTCGGCGGCGGTGAGATAAGGGTGATCAAGCCCAAGCAGGGCTTCCCCTCGCTGGGGCAGTACAGGGACCAGGACACCTTTTGGACCGAGCATGTAGTGCTGGTGTACAACGGCCGTGTCTATGACGGCTTCACCGCGAAGGGCGGAGAGGCCATCGCCGACTACAAGGCCAAGTGGCTCTACAACGACGTCATCGACTTCGGATTCTGAGGCGTACGTGACCGACACAGAGCTGATCGAGAGCATCCGTGACCGGCCCGGGATGTACGGCCTGGACGGGACCTACCACCCGACGGCGATGCTCGTCATGGGCGTGGACATCGGCAGGTCGGGGCGGCTGCTGGACGGGTTCCGCGAGTGGCTGCTCGCGCGCAAGGGCGAGGACAGCAGCTTCATGTGGCTGCTCCTCGTCCTCGAGGACGCCTTCCCCGGCACGGGCATCCGGCACTGGAGACAGCTGTCGGACAGCCAGCAGGCGGTGGCGGTGGACCACCTCTTCGCTCTGTTGATCGCCTTCCTGGCCGAGCGCGACGACACGTAGTACGAGAGCGGCCCCACCGGTGTGCGACCGGTGGGGCCGTTTTCGCGTCCCGGGCGCCCGCCCAGGACGCGCCCCCTCAGTCGAACCAGCGATCCCGCGCCAGCTCCTCCGTCCGCGACGGATCCTCCAGCAACGCCGCCACCTCGAACCGCCGGGGCCACTGCCCCGCCGCCCAGGCGAGCCCCGCCGCGACGCCCTCCAGGGTCGCCGCGTGCAGCAAGCCGTCGTCGGTGAGGCGCCAGTCGATCTCCACGCCGTCCACGACGAGTTCGTCGTGCTCGACGTAGCGCGCCGGGGTGCGCGATCCGAGCAGCACCCGCACCGCATCCGGTACGTCGTGCTCGGCGCCCTCGGAGTCGACCGCGCCCGTGACGGACTCGCTCAGGCGCCGTACCTGGAACAGTTCGGCCAGCTCCGCCGCGCGGGCGGGGCGGACCGGCAGGAGCGGTACGCCGGAGGTGAAGGGGAGCAGGTCGGGGGAGTCGACGACCACCGCGTCCCGGGCGTCCACGACGGTCACGCGGCCGTCGGTGACCGCGCGCACCTCGTCCGGGAGGGTCACCTGGTCCGGGTCGAGGTCGGCCAACGCGCTGTAGAGACCGTGCAGTTGGGCCGGAGTGACCGGGCGGTCGGGGTCGGCCAGGCGGTCGAGGAGTTCGGCGGCGCCGCCGGGTTCGTCCAGGAGGGCGGCGACCGAGGTGCGTACGCCGAGGGCGCGCAGGACCTGCTCGTCCTCGAAGCCGGTGGCGTCGGCCTCGTCATACAGCCCGCGCAGCAGCGGGTCGCCGCCCGCCGCGAGCAGGCCCGCCGGGCGGCGGCCGTCGAGCACCGGGTGTCCGCGCAGCCACCAGGCGGTGTACGGCCGTACGACCTCGTGGGTGCCGTCGGGCAGCAGGACGCGGACCGGCTGGGTGAGGGCGTCGCGCAGCGGGGGCTGGGCGAGCAGGGCGAGGGCCTCGGGCCAGTGGTCGTCGTCCACGAGGTCCAGGTCGCGCACGGCGACGAGTTCGGTGGCGACGGGCGGCACGGGGCTGTCCGGGAAGCGGTCGAGGATGTCCTCGCACCACACGTCCACCGCGTCGAGGAGTCCGGCGTCGTCGGGCTCGGCGAAGTCGCCCTCGCGGGGCTCCAGTTCGTCCGGGTCGAGGACGACGTCGGTGGCGCGGACCAGGGCGAAGTCCGCCAGCACCCCGCAGGCCGTCAACGGCTGTTCGCCCCATCGGTCCGCCAAGTCCGCGTCCACTGCCGCGAGTTCGCCTTCGCGGATGACCCGGGCGAACGGGCTGCCGGGCAGGACGAGTTCACCGGCCGGGGCGAGTTCGCCGTCCTCGTCGGGCAGGGCGAGCGCGCCGAGCCAGGGCTCGTCTCCGGGTTCGAGGCCCGCGTCGCGCACCAACGCCAGGACGGTGTCGGCCAGTTCCTCCGCGTCGGGCGCGTCCTCCTCCCACAGTGCACCGCCGTCGTCGTCCAGCGAGGCAGCCACGGCGGCCCGCACCTGCGGGGTGGTGAGCACCGCGCGCGGGGTCGCGGGCAGCGCGCCCAGCTTCTCCAGGAGCGGGTGCGCGGCGTCCGCGTGGGCGACCTTGAGGCCGAGGCGGCCGAGCACGTCGGGGTCGACGGCGGCGGTGTCCGGGGTGGGCAGCAGCACTTGGCGGGGGCCGATGGTGGTCCGCCCGGTCCCGGCGAGCGGCACGGGCAGCCCGGAGAGCCGGTCGGGGTCGATCCCGGCGAGGCTGTCGTAGAGCCGCCACCACCACTCGGGGTCCTTCTCCAGCCCGGCGAGCCGGTCGACGGCGTCCGCGAGCGGCAGCCGGGCGACCCCGAGCGCGCGCAGTTCGGGGCGCCGTTCAAGGCCTGCGGGGAGCAGGGTGGGCAGCACCTCGGCGAGGACCCGTACCGTCTCGGCGCCCGCGCCCTCCACGATCTCGGCGTCCCTCGGGCGCAGCGCTTCGGGCAGGTCCTCGTCCTCGCCCGGCGCGAGGGCCGGGGGCAGGAACGCGGTGCGCGGCAGTCGGTCGAGCACGGCCTGCCGCAGCGCGCCGTCCAGCTCGCCCTTGCCGAGCGGGCCGGGTACGAGGTCGATGGCGCCCTCGGTCACCGGGCGCCAGGCGGCGAGGAGTTCGGCGTAGGCGTCGGCGGCGCGCTGGACCAGGAAGTCGGTCAGCGGGCCGGGGGCCGTGTGCCGGCGGGTGGTGTCCAGCGGGAACGACGCGATGAGCAGGGCGGGGATGCCGAGGGGTTCGTCGCTGGGGGTGGGCGCGTGCAGGACGGGGCTGGTGCGGGGGCGGAACGGGCGGCCCTCGGCGTCCTCGGGCACGGCCCAGGTCACCGACCAGTGCGGGCGCAGCCGTTCCTCGACGGGGCGGTCCGCGAGCAGGTCCGCGGTGAGGGGGCCGTGCGCGGTGGCGGTGCGCCAGCGGGTGCGGCCCTCGCGGGAGTCCTCCACGACGGTGACGGCGCCGTCGGTGCTCCGGCGCAGGGTGCGGGGCGTCTCCCCCTCGATCTCGACCACGACCTCCGCCAGGCCCGGCAGAGCCAGCAGCAGGGCGTCGTCCACGGCGTCGAGCAGCCGCTCGGCCAGACCGGCGGCGGCCGCGTCGCGCAGCGGGAGGATCACGGCGGTGTCGTACGGGTCCGGGGCGGTGCCCTCGGCGGCGAACGGCAGGCGCAGCAGCGGTACGTGGCCGTCACGGCGGCGCACCTCGTCGCCGAGCCCCGGACTGTGCCGGGCGGTCTGATCGGCCAGCTCGCGGGCCTCGGTGAGGGACCAGCGGACGCCGCCGTGGCGTCCGACGATCGCGGGCTCGTCGGTGACGGACAGGACGGCGGAGAAGCCGACGCCGAAGCGGCCGACCGCTCCGGCCGCCCCGTGCTCGTCGTCCCGGTCCCGCTTCGCGGAGGCGCGCAGGGTGGACAGCGACTCGACACCGACCGCGTCGAGGGGGGCGCCGGTGTTGGCGGCGATCAGCGCGTTGTCGCGGAGCGTGAGGCGGAGCCGGCCGGGGACCCGCGCGCGGGCGGCGGCGTCGGCGGCGTTCTGGGCCAGCTCGACCACGAGCCGGTCCCGGTAGCCGCCGAGCACGAGGTCCTCCTCGGCGTTGGCGTCCTCGCGGAACCGGGCGGGGCTGGTCGCCCAGGCGTCGAGGACACCGCGGCGGAGCCGGGCGGTACCGAAGGGGTCGGCGCCCTCGGCCGCCGGCCGCACGTACTTGCTCACGATCACACTCTCCTCATCGGCGTGAGGTCGAAGGTACAGCGAGGGCGGGCCCGGCCGTTCGCGGCGTACGTGAGGGGGGTGCGCGGCGGGGGACGCGGGGGTCCTGACGGGGTCTCGGCGGGAGCCCTGCGGGCGTCCACTGCGGAAAGCGACCCGTCCCGACAGCCCGGACACCACCGGACAGGCTCCGGACAGTAACCGTACGTATCGATCGCGTGACTGTTCACCGTAGGGGGGCGGGGCCAGTCTGGGCGGCGTGATTGACGAAAACATGCCGTACATCCCGCATTTCCGCGTGACCCTGTCCTCCACGCCCCGCGGGGCGCGTCTCGCGCGGCTGCTGGCCACCGAGCAACTGCGGTCCTGGGGGCTGCCACCGGACAACGGCCCGCTCGTCGTCGCCGAACTCGCCAAGAACGCCGCGACCCACGGCCGCGCGCCGGACCGCTACTTCCGCCTGACGATGCTGGTCTTCGGCGAGAACCTCCGGATCGAGCTGACCGACAGCCAGGGCGACGCCCTCCCCCGGCTCGGCGAGGGCTACGGCCTCCAGCTCGTCGACGCCCTGTCCGCCCGCTGGGGTACGACGGAGGCGCTCGGCCCCTGCAAGACGGTGTGGACGGAACTGACCCTCACGACCCTGCCCAACATCACGCGCGGCAGGCGGTTCCGGGTGATCGGCCCGCTGGACTTCCTGCGCTGAGGACGGCGCAGTTCGAGTCGCCCCGAGCCGGACCGCCGTACTCCACCGGGCCGGGGCCGCCGAAGCGACCCGGCGAACCCCCGAGGGACAGCGACCCGGCGAACCCCCGGAGGGACTACGCGTGGCCCAGTTCCGCCGTCTCCGCGTCTCCCGCCTCCGTGACCGAGCCCGCGTCGGGGGCCGGGCGGAGCGGGAAGGGGTCGAGGAGGGTCTCGTCGACGACCGGTTCGGCGGGGCGGGGCGGGGTGGGCATGACGGCGGCCTCGGAGTGGGCGCCGCAGCCGTAGGCGAGGGAGACGACGCGGCCGTCGGCCGGGGAGAACTCGTTGGCGCAGACGCCGAAGGCCTGGCCGAGGGAGCCGCCGATGGGGTTGAGGAAACCGCAGGTGGCGCAGGTCGCGGGGGCCGCCTGGGCCATCGCGGACTTGGGGCCGAACGCCTCTTCCCAGCGGTCGGCGGCCACATGCAGGCCGTAGCGGGAGAGCACGCGGGCGCGGCGCATCCCGAGCTCCTCGGCGACCGCCGTGATCGAGCCGCGCGCGGGCACCGTCGGCTGTTCGGCGGGGCTGCCGGGGGTGACGTCGGCGTCCTCCTCCTCGGCGAGTTCCGCGATCCCCTTGGCGACGACGGAGTTCGGCGGGGGCTCCTCCTCGCCGCTGAAGCCGGGCTCCAGGCGGAGGTCGCCCTCTTCGGTGGGGAGCAGGTCGCCGGGGCCGAGGTCGCCGGGGCGCAGCCGCTCGCTCCACGGCACCCATTCGGGGGCGAGGATGGCGTCCGGGCCGGGCAGCAGCACGACCTCGTCGAGGGTGACGAGTTTGGCGCGGGAGGCGCGGGCGACGGTGGCGGCCCAGCGCCAGCCCCGGTAGCCCAGTTCCTTGCACTCGAAGAAGTGGGTGACCACACGGTCACCCTCCGACGTCATCCCGATGTGCTCGCCGACCACGCCGGGCGCGGCCGCCTCCTCCGCTGCGGCGCGTGCGAGGTCGATCGCCTCGGCGCACAGGCGGTCGGGGGTGCGGCTTCGCGTGGTCGCTGCGCTCACAGGTATCGCTTCTCTCCTACGCCGTCTACGAGTGCGGATGCCCTCCGGCGGTGAAGCGGACGGAGCGGACCTGTGGGCCGCATCGACGTCCGCGTCCGATCACGCTCGGGCGCACCTCTGCCATCCATTCTGCGTTATGGCTGAGATACGCACGCTACCCCGTCGCCCGTGGTGGGGGACAGTCCGCTGCGGTTCGGCGGGTTTCCCGGCCACCCCGACGCGCGCGCCGGGCGGGGTGCCGATGGCCGGGAACGGCCCGCCTCCCCCGCCCGGCCCGGCCCGCGGGCGGCCGGAGAACCGGCCGAATCCATTGCTCCGAACAGCCCCTGACGGCCGGGAAGACCGCCCGGACCCACCGCCCCGATCAACTCGCTCGGCCGCAAAACGCACATGTCCCGTCTCCTCGGGGCAGTATGAAGCTCGTGGCAGCCACGGACAGGGGGAGCGGTGGTGGCAGCGGTTCGGGCCGCGTCGGCGGTGTCGTCCGCTCGGTGGGGCGTGCCCTGCATCTGCCGGTGACCGGGACGGCGCGCGGGATCCGGCGGGCGACGCACGCGCACGGCGCGGGCGAGTCCGGCCTCGGCAAGCTGATCGAGCTGCACGCGGTGAACGGCGCCGGAGACGTGATGATCACCGTCGCGCTCGCCTCGACCGTGTTCTTCTCGGTGCCGACCGACGAGGCCCGCGGGCGCGTCGCGCTCTATCTCGCCATCACCATGGCGCCCTTCACCGTCCTCGCCCCCGTCATCGGCCCCCTCCTGGACCGCCTCCCGCACGGCCGCCGCGCCGCCATGGCCGCGTCGATGCTGGCCCGCGCGCTGCTCGCGCTGGTCATCTCCGGTGCGGTGGCGACCGGCTCCCTGGAGCTGTACCCGGCCGCGCTCGGCGTCCTGGTCGCCTCCAAGGCGTACGGCGTGGTCCGCAGCGCGGTCGTGCCCCGGCTGCTGCCACCCGCCTTCTCCCTGGTGAAGGCCAACTCCCGGGTCACCCTGGCCGGACTCCTCGCCACCGGTGTGGCCGCGCCCATCGGGGCGGCCCTGCAGATGGTGGGCGACCCCTGGCCCCTGTACGGCGCCTTCGTGATCTTCGTGGCGGGTACGGTCCTGTCGTTCACCCTGCCGCACAAGGTGGACTCGGCCAAGGGCGAGGGCGTGGCGCTGCTCTCGGCCGACGCCACGAGCCTGCCGGGACCGCGCGGCAGGCAGCGTGCCCGGCGCCCGGGGCTGCGCTCGGTCGGTACGGCCGTCACCCACGCCCTCGGCGCCAACGCCGCCCTGCGTTGCCTGTCCGGCTTCCTGATCTTCTTCCTCGCCTTCCTGCTGCGCGAACACCCCCTGACCGGCGAGAGCGCGGCCGTCTCGCTCGGCATCGCGGGCGTAGCGGCGGGCACGGGCAACGCGCTGGGCACGGCCGTGGGGGCGTGGCTGAAGTCCCGCGCGCCCGAGGTCATCATCGTGACCGTGGTCGCCGTGGCGCTCGGTACGGCGATCCTGGCCGCCGCCTTCTTCGGGGCCCTGCTGGTCGCCTGCCTCTCCGCCGTCGCCGGGTTCGCCCAGGCGCTGGCCAAGCTGTCCCTGGACGCCCTGATCCAGCGGGACGTGCCGGAGGCGGTGCGCACCTCGGCCTTCGCCCGCTCCGAGACCCTGCTCCAGGTGGCCTGGGTGCTCGGCGGCGCCATCGGCATCGTCCTGCCCCTGAACGGCACCCTCGGCCTGTCGATCGCCGCCCTGATCGTGGCCGTCGGGTGGGTGACGACGCTGCGCGGGCTGCTGGCGTCGGCCCGGCACGGAGGGCGGGCGCGGGCGCGCGTGGTGTGAGGGCAGGGGCGGGGATGGGGACGAGGTTGGGGGCCGGGTTGGGGGCCTTGCCGGGCACTCCGCAGGCCCTCCGGTCGGCGTCGTCGTCGTAACGAACCGGGCACGCCGTACCCCACTTGGGGGTCACCGCCGGGGTGCCCGATAGCCTTCGGCCATGACCTCGCTGCAATCCCGCTCGCGACGCCGCCGCGCCGTCGCCGTCGCCGGTGCCGTTTCCGCCGGACTGCTCGTCCTGTCGGCCTGTGACAAGCCGACGCCCGTCGCGACGGTGACCGTCGGCGACAGCTCGGTCAACTCCGAGGCCGTCTGCTGGAACGACGGCAAGGCGCTCGACGCGCAGTCCCTGGCGAAGTGCGCCAAGAAGGCCGGCGACATCAAGTCGATCGACGTGGACCAGGACAGCACCGTCCGCATCGGCGTCGACCCGAAGATCGCGGACGAGGGCTGGACCCTGCTGGTGAACGGCCGCCAGTTCACCGACGCCAGCAAGAAGACCTACCGCACCATCCCGAGCAGCGCGTTCTTCAACGCCCAGTACGGCACCCAGGGCAACACGAACACCGTGTCCGTCCAGATGGGGGAGACCGCCGCCAAGGGCCTGTGGAGCTTCAAGGTCAAGAAGTCCGACTCCTGACCCCGGTTCCCGCCATGAACGCCCGCGTGCTCGTCGCCACCGCCGTCCCCGCCGAACGGGACGCGGTGGCACGGGCGTTTCCGGGCACCGCCGGGGAACTCCGGCTGCCGGGCGTTTCCGTGTTCCGTACGGCCGCCGGGTGCGATCTGCTGGCCGCCGGGGTGGGCCCCGCGCTCGCCGCCGCCTCCACCGCGACCGCGCTCACCGCGGCCGCCCTCGCGGGCACGCCGTACCGGCTGGTCGTCTCGGCCGGGATCGGCGGCGGCTTCCAGCCGGAGGCCCCCGTCGGCTCGCTGGTCGTCGCGGACGCGATCACCGTCGCCGACCTGGGCGCCGAGACCGCCGACGGCTTCCTGCCGGTCACCGAACTCGGCTTCGGCACCGTCAACCACGTGCCGCCGGAATCAGCCGTACGAGCGATCACCGAGGCCACCGGTGCGCGCCCCGGCACCGTCCTGACCGTCTCCACGGTCACCGGCACCGCCGAACGCGCCGCCGCACTGCGCGCCCGTCATCCGCGCGCCCTGGCCGAGGGCATGGAAGGCTTCGGGGTGGCCGAGGCCGCCGCCGCGCACGGTGTGCCGGTGCTGGAGATCCGCGCGGTGTCCAACCCGGTCGGCCCGCGCGACCGTGCCGCCTGGCGCATCGGCGACGCGCTCGCCGCCCTCACCGAGGGCTTCGGGAAGATCGCGCCCGTCCTGGAGAGTTGGAATTCGCATGACCAGTGAATCCCCGGTGGCCGCCGAGCCGCTGCAGATCGCGTACTCGCCCTGCCCCAACGACACCTTCGTCTTCGACGCCCTCGCCCACGGCCGCGTCCCCGGCGCCCCCGCGCTGGACGTGACCTTCGCGGACATCGACATCACCAACGGCATGGCCGAGCGCGGCGAGTACGACGCGCTGAAGGTGTCGTACGCCGTCCTGCCGTACGTCCTCGACGAGTACGCCCTGCTGCCCTGCGGCGGCGCGCTGGGCCGGGGCTGCGGGCCGCTGGTGCTGACGCGGGAGGCGGACGCCGACTTGACGGGGCGTACGGTCGCGGTGCCGAGCGAGCGCTCGACGGCGTACATGCTCTTCCGCCTCTGGGCGGCCGACACCCTGCCCGGCGGGGTCGGGGAGATCGTGGTGATGCCGTTCCACGAGATCATGCCCGCGGTGCGGGACGGCAAGGTGGACGCCGGACTCGTCATCCACGAGGCGCGGTTCACGTACCAGGAGTACGGGCTGCACAAGCTCGCCGACATGGGCGAGCACTGGGAGCGGACGACCGGGCTGCCGATCCCGCTCGGCGCGATCATCGCCAAGCGGTCGCTGGGCGCGGAGACCCTGCGGGGCCTCGCGGACGCCATTCGCGGTTCCGTGCGGGCCGCCTGGGACGACCCGGAGATCTCCCGGCCGTACGTCATGGCGCACGCCCAGGAGATGGACCCGGCGGTGGCGGACCAGCACATCGGGCTGTACGTCAACGAGTTCACCGCCGACCTCGGTGAGGACGGGTACGCGGCGATCCGCGGCCTGCTGACCCGGGCGGCGGCCGAGGGACTCGTACCGCCGCTCGGGCCGGGGGCGCTGGCGTTCCCGTAGGACCTCGCTTCGCTGGGAGGCGGCTACGGGGTGGACGTCCGACGGAGTCGGGCGTTCGGGGACCTGGTGGTGTCGCGGAGGTCCCGTAGATCCTGGATGTCCCGGAGGCCCTGGAGGCCCCGGAGGTCCTGGAGGTCAGACGTCGAGCTGGTCCGCGACCGCGCGCAGGAGGCCGGCGATCCGCTTGCCCGCGGTGCGCTCCGGGTAACGGCCGCCCTCCAGCTGCGGGGTGATCTTCTCCAGGAGGGTCGTCAGGTCCTGCACGATCGAGGCCAGCTCGTCCGGCTTCTTGCGCTGGGCGGCGGCGACGGACGGGGTGGGCTCCAGAACGGTCACGGAAAGCGCCTGGTCCCCGCGCTGACCGGCGACGACTCCGAACTCCACGCGCTGTCCCGGCTTGAGTGAATCGACTCCGGCGGGGAGAACCGAGGAATGCACGAAGACGTCACCGCCGTCGTCGCGGGAGAGAAAGCCGAAGCCCTTCTCACTGTTGAACCACTTGACCTTGCCGGTAGGCACGTCTGTCCTCGTCCTCGTACTCGTCGGGAAAACTGCTTCGGAAACTGCTCTGGATAGCACTGCAGCGGGTCGTCCCTGACCCGCCGACACCAAGGCTAATGGTCTGTGAGCGGCTGACAAGACGTCGCCCGGTTGTTCCCTCGCGGGGGGAACTACCCTGGTCCGGTGCGTGACAAAACCCAAACGAATTCCGCCGGGCCCGGTGACGGACTGATCCGCGCCGGAGTCATCGTGTTCTTCCTCGGCGCCCTGGCCACGCTGGTCACGGTGGCCCCCCTCTTTCTCGGCGCCAAACCCTTTCCGACCTACATGTTCGGCCTCAGCATGCTCATGGCGGTCGGTTTCCTGACGGCCGGCGCGGGGGTGCTGCGGTCGGTGTCGGCGGGGCGCAGGCAGGCGAGGGCGCTGCGCTAGGCCTTGGCGGGTGGGGGTGTTTTTGACTCCGGGTCGGGTGTGGGGGGGCTTGGGCCGGGGTGGGGTTCGGTGGGGGGTTCGGCGTGCGGTTTGGGCTGGGCCGGGGGTGGGGTTCGGCGGGGTTTGAGTGGGGCTCGGGTGCGGGAGCGTTCAGGGACGGGATTTGGCGCGGGCACGATGTCGCTTAAGTCGAAATCACCACGGGGTTCACGCCCGATACGCGGACCCTGGCGTGAACCCGGCACCGCCAAGTCACTCACGCCTGGTGCGCGGACCCGGGGCCGTTAGTCCGGCGGTCGCCGCACGTTGCTTACACCTGGCGCGCGAACCCCACAGGCATGAGCCCGGCGATCACCGCAGGTTGCTCAGGCCGGGGACGAAACCCCGGACTCAGTGACACGCGGCCCACGCACCGCACCCCGCCCGAAGGGGCCGACTCAGCCACGCCGCGACTCCAGGTGGGACTCCAGCCACGCGGGAAACGCGTGCAGGTCGGGGAGGACGATGTCCGCGCCCGCCGCTGTCAGTTCCTCGTGGTCGCAGGGGCCCGTGGTCAGGGCGACCGAGAGGGCGTTGGCGGCGTGGGCGCCGCGGACGTCACCGACGTGGTCGCCGACGTACACCCCCGCGCCGTACTCGCGGAGCGCTTCCGCCTTCTGCTCGGCCCACAGGTCACCGACCACCACGTCCGGCTCGATGCCGAGGTGGGCGAGGTGGAGCTTGGCGTTCGGCTCGTACTTGGCGGTCACCACCATCGTCCGGCCCCCGGCCGCCCGCACCGCCTCGATCGCCTCGCGCGCCCCGGCCATGGCGGGGGTCGCGGCGACGGCGTGCTCCGGGTACATCTCCCGGTACAGGTCCGCCACCTCCGGCACCTGCTCGGCCGGGAACCAGTTCACCAGCTCCTCGGCCAGCGGCGGCCCGAGCCGCGTCACCGCGAGATCGGCGTCGACGTACACCCCCGTCCGCTCGGACAACGCGAGGTAACACGCCCGAATCCCCGGCCGCGAGTCGATGAGCGTCATGTCGAGATCAAAGCCGACGGTGAGGGCGGGGACGGGGCGCGCAGTCATCGGGCCATTGTGCCGCGTGCCCTCCGGGCGACCGCCACCTGGTCATCGGCGAGGACGCGGACACCCTGGACGAGCCGCCCTCGATTCCGGCCGCGCCGTATTCCGACCCCGCCGTATCCCGCCGCGAACCGCCGGACGGCTCACCGCTGGCGCTGCGACCGCCACAGCAGGAACACCGCCGACGCCACGGCCGCCCCCCGCACCACCCACGGCCACGTCGCCGTGATGGCGGTGGACAGGTGGTCGGAGGGGAGGGGGTCACCCCAGTGACCGGTGTGGCGCCCCCAGAGCCAAAGGATGCCCCCGGCTGCCGAGAGGGCCGGGATGATCATCACGGCCCATTTGGTCTCGGCCGGGGTGAGGCGGCGGGAGCCGTAGGCGATGAGCCAGCCGAGGAGGAGGACGAACCAGTTGCCGAGGACCGCCCCGGCGACCAGCGCGGCGGCCGCGAGCAGGAGGAGGGGGTTGGTCCAGCCGGTGGCCGGGCGGCGTGGGAGGAGGCGGAGGAGGCGGGAGCGGGGGGCGGGGGCGGGCTCCGGTTCTGCGGGGAGTTCCTCCGGGGGCGCCGCAGGCTCGCGCTCCGTCTCCTTCGGGGGCCGCTTGAGCAGCTCCGGGATCTCCACCCCGCCGACGAACCCCGGTACGGAGTCGGCCGCCGCCGCGCCGAAGGGGCTGTTGTCGACGCGCCACCAGTCCGGGCGGGTGACGGAGTCCCCGAGTTCGTCGGCCGACGCGAGGTGGGGCGGGGAGGGGACCTGCGCCTCGGGGGCGGACGGTCGCGGAGCGGGGAACGTGCCGCGCAGCGACTTCAGCCCCTTGGGGCGTTTCGGCGGCTCCGGATCGCGCTGCGGCGGCACCGCCGTGGCCGGCCCCTGCGGGACACTCCCGGCGCCACCCGCCGACGCCACCACCTCGTCCGGGCTGCCGAGCCGGTCCAGGATGCGGCGGACGGCGGCGGGCGAGTCCACCGTCGTACTCGCCCGGTGCCGGTCGATCTCGTTGCGCAGCTCGGACACCAGCCGCATCCGCGTCGCGGACGGCAACTGCCGCTGATGCGCGACGTCTCCGACGCGGCTCAGATACTCGTAGACGACCTGGTCGCTCTCGATCCCCACGGAACCCCTCCGGGGCAGCGGCGGTGAAACCCCGTGAGGAAGGTAGCGCAGAGTGGCGGCCACCGGGACGTACCGGCTCGGGCACGGTGTCGGGGGGCCGCAGCCGGGCGGGAGCGGAGCCGCTACCGTGGGTCAGATGAGCCCCGAGGCCCCCTCAACCCCCCGGTCCCTCGCGGAGGCACTCCGCGCGCGGGACGACGCCTCGCTGGCCGCGCTGCTGCGTGGCCGACCCGACCTCATCACCCCGGTGCCCAGCGACCTGACGCAGCTGGCCACCCGCGCCGGTACCCGCGCCTCGGTGCTGCGCGCCCTGGAACGGCTGGACCGGTTCGCCCTCCAGACCGCCCAGGCCCTGGCCGTCGCCCCGGACCCGGCGTCGTACGACACCCTGCTCGGACTGCTGGCCGGGGACGACGGGGACGCGGCCGTCGCCGACGCGCTGCCCCGTACCGTCGCCTCCCTGCGCGAGCAGGCGCTGGTCTGGGGCGACGACGACCGGCTGCGCCTGGTGCGCACCGCCCGCGAGCTGCTCGCCCCCTCCCCCCAGCACCCCTCCCCGACCGGGCTCGGCCCGACCGTGCGGGAGGCCACCTCGGGCATGTCGCCGGGGCGGATGCAGGAGATCGTCGCCACCGCCGGGCTCCGCTCCACCCATGACTCGGTGTCCGCCGTCACCGCCCTGACCGCCCTCTTCACCGACCGCGCGAAGATGGGCGAGCTGCTCGACGGGGCCCCGGAGGCCGCCCGCGAGGTGCTGTCCCGGCTGATGTGGGGACCGCCGTACGGCCAGGTAACCGCCGACCCGGCGCTCCATCTGCGCTGGCTGCTCGACCGGGGACTGCTGCTGCCGACCACGCCCGGCACCGTCGTCCTGCCCCGCGAGGTCGCCCTGCATCTGCGCGGGGGCCGCGCGCACCGGGCGCCCGAGCCGCTGCCGCCCGCCGTCGAACCGGCCGCCACCCACAGCCCGCGGGTCGTCGACGCCACCGCCGCCGGACAGGCCTTCACCGCCCTCGCCACCGTCGAGGAACTGCTGAAGTCCTGGAACCAGGGCGGCCCCGCCGTCCTGCGCGCGGGCGGCCTCAGCCAGCGCGACCTCAAGCGCACCGCCGTCGCCCTCGACCTGTCCGAACCCGTCGCCGCGTTCTGGGTCGAGCTGACCTATGCCGCCGGTCTCCTCGCCTCCGACGGCCAGGCCGACGAGCGCTACGCCCCCACCCCCGCCTACGACACCTGGCTGGAACTTCCCCCGGCCGAACGCTGGGCCCACCTCGCCGGGATCTGGCTGACGGCCACCCGCACGTCGGGGCTGATCGGCGGCCGGGACGCCAAGGACCGCACGCTCTCCGCGCTCGGCCCGGGCCTCGACCGCTCGGCCGCGCCCGAGGTACGGCACCGGGTGCTGACCCTGCTCGCCGGGCTCCCGGAGGGCGGCGCGCCGTCCGCCGAGGCGGTGCTCGCCCGGCTGAGCTGGGAACGGCCCCTGCGCGGCCCGCAGCGCGACAGCACCGAGGACCTGCGCACCCGGCTCGCCCGCTGGACCCTCACGGAGTCCGAGGCCCTCGGCGTCACGGGCCGGGGCGCCCTCTCCGGCCAGGGCCGCGCCCTGCTCGGACCGGCGGACGGGACGGACGAAGCGGACAGGGCAGACGGCCCCGCGTCGCCGCACGACATCAGACACGGGACCAACCCCGCCCCCCTCTCCCCCGCCGAACAGGCCACCGCCACCTCGGCCGCCGCCCGCCTGCTCGCCCCCCTCCTTCCCGAACCCCTCGACCACGTGCTGCTCCAGGCCGACCTGACGGCGGTGGCGCCCGGTCCGCTGCGACGGCCCCTCGCGGACGTGCTCGGGGTGCTCGCGGACGTGGAGTCCAAGGGCGGTGCGACCGTGTACCGCTTCACTCCCGGCTCGGTGCGCCGGGCCCTTGACGCCGGGCAGACCGCCGCCGACCTGCACGCCTTCCTCGCCGAACACTCCCGCACCCCCGTTCCGCAACCGCTCGCCTATCTGATCGACGACGTGGCCCGCCGCCACGGCCACCTGCGGGTCGGCGCCGCCTCGTCCTACGTCCGCTGCGACGACGACGCCGTGCTGAACGAGATCCTGGCCGACAAGCGCGCCGCGGCCCTGCGCCTGCGCCGCCTCGCCCCGACCGTGCTGGCCGCCCCGTGCGACCCGGCCACCCTTCTGGAGGGGCTGCGCGGGATGGGCTACGCCCCCGCCGCCGAGTCCGCCGACGGCGATGTGCTGATCGCCCGCGCCGACGCCCACCGCACCCCGCCACGCACCGCGCCCGACCCGGTGCCGGACGGCCCGCCGCCGCCCGACGCCACGCTGCTGACGGCGGCGATCCGCGCGATCCGCGCGGGCGACCTGGCCGCGACCGCCCCGCGCAAGAGCACCGGCACCGAACTCGCGGGCGGCGAGCTGCCCCGCACCACCCAGGCCGACACCCTGGCCACCCTGCAGGCCGCCGTCCTCACCGGCGACACCGTGTGGATCGGCTATGTCAACGCCGAGGGCGCCGCCAGCCAGCGCGTCGTCGCCCCGGTCCGCGTCGAGGGCGGCTTCGTGACCGCGTACGACCACACGGCCGACGAGGTCCGCACCTACCCCCTGCACCGGATCACGGGAGTGGCCGAGCTGGCGGAGGACTGACCCGCTTCCTTCACGCATCGGGCACACTGGAGGTTTGGCCGTGCGGAAGGAAGTCATCAGGTGAACGGTCCGCTGATCGTCCAGTCCGACAAAACTCTGCTCCTCGAGGTCGACCACGAGCGGGCCGACGAATGCCGTCGCTCCATCGCGCCCTTCGCCGAGCTGGAGCGGGCGCCCGAGCACATCCACACCTACCGGGTGACCCCGCTCGGCCTGTGGAACGCGCGGGCCGCCGGGCACGACGCCGAACAGGTCGTGGACGCGCTGGTGCAGTACAGCCGGTATCCGGTGCCGCACGCCCTGCTGGTGGACATCGCCGAGACGATGGACCGGTACGGCAGGCTCACCCTCACCAAGCACCCCGCGCACGGGCTCGTGCTCTCCACCACCGACCGGCCGGTCCTGGAGGAGGTGCTGAAGTCCAGGCGGATCGCTCCGCTGGTCGGCGCCCGCATCGACCCGGACACGGTCGCCGTGCACCCCTCCGAGCGCGGCCAGATCAAGCAGACCCTGCTCAAGCTGGGCTGGCCGGCCGAGGACCTCGCCGGGTACGTGGACGGCGAGGCGCACCCCATCGACCTGGACGAGGACGGCTGGGCGCTCCGGCCGTACCAGAAGCAGGCCGTGGAGAACTTCTGGCACGGCGGCAGCGGTGTCGTCGTACTGCCCTGTGGTGCCGGAAAGACGCTGGTCGGCGCCGGGGCCATGGCGCAGGCCAAGTCGACCACCCTGATCCTCGTCACCAACACCGTCTCCGCCCGGCAGTGGAAGCACGAGCTGGTGCGGCGGACCTCGCTCACCGAGGACGAGATCGGTGAGTACAGCGGTACGAAGAAGGAGATCCGGCCGGTCACCATCGCCACCTACCAGGTGCTGACGACCAAGCGGAAGGGCGTCTACCCCCACCTCGAACTCTTCGACTCCCGCGACTGGGGACTGATCCTCTACGACGAGGTCCATCTGCTTCCCGCTCCCGTCTTCAAGTTCACCGCCGACCTCCAGGCGCGCCGGCGGCTCGGGCTGACCGCGACGCTGGTCCGCGAGGACGGCCGCGAGTCGGACGTGTTCTCCCTGATCGGGCCCAAGCGGTTCGACGCGCCCTGGAAGGAGATCGAGGCGCAGGGCTACATCGCGCCCGCCGACTGCGTCGAGGTCCGCGTCAACCTCACGGACTCCGAGCGGCTGGCCTACGCCACCGCCGAGACCGAGGAGAAGTACCGCTTCTGTGCCACCACCGCGACCAAGCGGAAGGTCACCGAGGCGATCGTGCGCAAGTTCGCCGGGCAGCAGATCCTGGTGATCGGGCAGTACATCGACCAGCTGGACGAGCTGGGCGAGCATCTGAACGCGCCCGTGATCAAGGGCGAGACCTCGAACGCCCAGCGCGAGAAGCTCTTCGACGCCTTCCGCGAGGGCGAGATCAGCGTGCTCGTGGTCTCGAAGGTCGCCAACTTCTCCATCGACCTGCCCGAGGCCACCGTCGCCATCCAGGTGTCCGGCACCTTCGGTTCGCGCCAGGAGGAGGCCCAGCGGCTCGGCCGGGTGCTGCGGCCCAAGGCGGACGGGCACCGGGCGCACTTCTACTCGGTCGTCGCCCGCGACACCATCGACCAGGACTTCGCCGCCCACCGCCAGCGGTTCCTCGCCGAGCAGGGGTACGCCTACCGGATCGCGGACGCCGACGACATCCTCGCGGAGGCGGCCGAGGGGTAAGGGGGCAGGGCGTCATCTGCGACGGACGACGCCCGCCTCCTCGCCGTACTCCCCGAGTATCGCCACGCCGAAGGCGGCCTGCGCGTAGACCTTTATCGCGCGCAGGGCGTCGCCGAGCAGGTGCCGGTGGGACGATCCGGCGAGGGCCGTGGCGCCGTTCGGCGGCCGGGCCTGGAGCGAATGGACGGGATGGATGGCTGCTGCGCTCATGTCTCCATGGTGAGACTTCGGCCATCGGAGTGGTATCGGCTCACGGGTGGGTCTTCAAGGGCCTTCCTCTGGGCCCACGGGTGGAGATCCACCCCTCCGCCCCCGGGGCCCGGCCCCCTAGGGGGACACAGTCTCCGGCCAGCCGAATATCCATTGGCCCCCGCCCCACCGCCCCCTCTACAATCTCCGCTCTTGCCCGCCTCCACCTCGGAGTGCCGCCGTCCGGACGGCAACCGGACGGCACCGTCACAGCCACGCAGCAGGCCCACCCGGAGGCACACCCTTGTCCGCGACCGCCCACGACCCGCTGGCCGACCACGACGCACGCGACGACCACGGCGAGGTCGGCGACCACAGCACGCCCGACGACCACAACGCGCCCGCCAACCCCCTCGCCCGCGAGCGCGCCCACCTCACCGCGTCCCGTACCGCCCTGCGCGCCATGCGTGAGGACGCCGAGTCGCTGAACATCAAGGACGTCACCGCGAACTGGGTCAACGCCGCGGTGCTCGCCCGCCAGATCGAGGAGCGGATCAAGGCGCTGGCCGACCTCAGCGACACGCCGCTGTTCTTCGGCAGGCTGGACTATCTGCACGCGCCGGGTGTGGAACAGGCCGAAGGGGCGGAGGGCGAGCAGTTCTACATCGGGCGGCGGCATGTGCACGACGCCGACGGCGACCCCATGGTCATCGACTGGCGTGCCCCGGTCTCGCAGCCGTTCTACCGCGCGTCCAAGAAGGACCCGATGGACATCGCGCTGCGCCGCCGCTTCGGCTACACGGGCGGTGACCTCACCGCGTACGAGGACGAGCATCTGTCGGACCCGGCGGAGGCGGCGGCCACCAGCAAGCTGCTCCAGCAGGAGATCGAGCGGCCGCGTGTCGGCCCGATGCGCGACATCGTCGCGACCATCCAGCCCGAGCAGGACGAGATCGTCCGCAGCGGGCTCGGCGGCACCGTCTGTGTGCAGGGCGGACCCGGCACCGGCAAGACCGCCGTCGGCCTGCACCGAGTGGCCTACTTGCTCTACGCCCACCGGGACCGCCTGGCCCGCACCGGCACGCTGGTCATCGGACCGAACCGGTCCTTCCTCCACTACATCGAGCAAGTACTGCCCGCCCTCGGCGAGTTGACCGTGCAGCAGGCGACCGTGGACGACCTGGTCGCGCATGTGGAGGTGCGCGGTACGGACGACTCCCGCGCGGCCGTGATCAAGGGCGACGCGCGGCTGGCCGAGGTGCTGCGCCGCGCGCTGTACTCCCACGTGTCGATGCCGGCCGAGCAGGTGCTCGTCGTACGGGGCTCGCGGCGCTGGCGGGTCGCGGCGTACGAACTGGAGGAGATCGTCCGGGAGTTGCTGGCGCGGGACATCCGCTACGGCGCCGCGCGCGAGGCGCTGCCGCAGCGGATCGCGCACGCGGTCCTGGTCCAGATGGAGCGCTCCGGTGAGGCCCCGGACGACCGGGTGCAGGACTCGGTCGCGCGCAACAGCGCGGTCAAGGCGGCCGTCAAGTCGGTCTGGCCGCCCGTCGATCCGGCGAAGCTGGTGCTGCGGCTGCTGACCGACGAGGCGTTCCTCGCCGAGCACGCGGCGGGCATCCTGGACGAGGACGAGCAGAAGGCGATCCTCTGGGCGAAGCCGGTGCGCAGCGTGAAGTCGGCCAAGTGGTCCGCCGCAGACGCGGTGTTGGTGGACGAGGCGGCCGACCTGATCCAGCGCACGTCCTCGCTCGGCCATGTCGTGGTGGACGAGGCGCAGGACCTGTCCCCCATGCAGTACCGGGCCGTCGGCCGCCGCTGCACCACCGGTTCCGCGACCGTCCTCGGCGACCTCGCACAGGGCACCACCCCGTGGGCCACGCGGAGTTGGGCGGAGGCGCTGGGTCATCTCGGCAAGGCGGACGGGGTGATCGAGGAGCTGACGGCCGGTTTCCGTGTGCCGACGGACGTGATCACGTACGCCTCCCGGCTGCTGCCGCACATCGCCCCCGGTCTCACGCCGGTCGCCTCGGTGCGTGAGAACCCGGGCTTCTTCGAGGTGCGTCCGGTCGAGGGTACGGACGAAGTGGTCGCCGCCTGCGAGGAGTTGCTGCGCAACGAGGGATCGACCGGTCTCATCGCGGCCGACGCCCGCGTCCCCGCGCTCGCGCAGGCGCTGACGGCGGCCGGGATCGGCTTCCTCGCGCCGGGCGAGGAGACCACCCGCGAGACCCGGCTGACCCTGGTACCGGCCTCGCTGGCCAAGGGACTCGAGTACGACTACGTCGTGCTGGACGAGCCGCAGGCCGTGGTGGACGGCGAGCCGGACGAACGCACGGGGCTGCGGCGGCTCTACGTCGCCCTGACGCGTGCGGTGTCGGGCCTGATCGTCACGCACACGGCCGCGCTGCCCGCGCAACTGGCTGGATAGGGTTGCCGAGCCTGTCGCGTCACGCCGTCTCTTTGCAGAAGGGCCCCCGTTGAGCTCGCCGCCTCCCGCCTCCCCAGCTCCGCAGCCGTATCCGAACGG
Organism: Streptomyces sp. SID4985; assembly: GCF_009863025.1. Taxonomy (GTDB): domain Bacteria; phylum Actinomycetota; class Actinomycetes; order Streptomycetales; family Streptomycetaceae; genus Streptomyces. The sequence continues at coordinate 21,720 of NZ_WWIR01000145.1, forward strand.
GCCGGGAGGTGCGCCGGCCGGAGGTACTCCCGGCCCCTACGGGTATCCGGGGGTACCGGGTCCGTCCGCACCGGCGCCGGGGACGGCGGGTCCGTACGCACAGGTGCCGGGGCCGTATCAGCCACAGCCGGGACAGCCGTGCCCCCAGCAGCCGGGACAGCCGTACCCGCAGGCCCCCGACCCGTACGCGCACGTGACCGCCGTGACCGCACCGCCCCCGTACGCCCAGCCCCCGGGTCCGTATCAGGGTGTCCCCGGACAGGCCGCGTACCCGGCGCCGCCCTCCCCCTACGGGGCGGGTCAGGGTGCCTGTCAGGTGTGCGGGGCCGCGCCCGCCGCGCCGGTGACCGTCCGGGGCCATCAGGGCATGATCGTGATCATGCGGTCGCTGCGGCGGCAGGGGGTGCTCTGCCGTCCGTGCGCGCTGGCCACGTTCCGGGACATGCAGGCGAACACGCTGGTGGCGGGGTGGTGGGGGCCGCTGTCGGCCGTCATCACGCCGTTCGTGCTGCTGATCAACCTCGGCGCGCTGTCCCGGGTCAAGAAGCTGCCGGAGCCGGTCGCGTACGGACCGCGTCCCCCGCTGGACCCGGGGCGCCCGGTGTTCCGGCGGCCGCAGGGCATCCTGGCCCTGATCCCGCTCGGCCTGCTGGCCCTGCTGCTCCTCGCCGTACCGCTGCTGGCGATCATCGGCGCGGTGTCGGACTCGGGCAGGCCGCAGCCGCTGACGGCCGGTTCCTGCGTCCACAACGACGGCACGGTCACCGACCAGGACCTCAGCGCGGTGCCCTGCGACTCCTCCGCCGCGCAGTACCGCGTGCTCTACCAGTCGGACGACAAGTGCGGCCCCGGGGACTACCTGGCGGACCCGGGGTACAGCACGGACGGCGTGACGGTGCTGTGCCTTCGGCCACTGGACGCGGCGGACGAGTAGCCGAAGTCAGCGAACCGGCAGGTCAGTTACCGGCCCGGCGCACAGCCGGGCCGACCCGCGCCGTCTCCCCGGTCCGTGCCGTCTCCCCGGTCCGCACCGTCTCCCCGTCCCGCGCCGTCTCCCCGTCCAGCTCGGCCCGCCACCGGGCCACCGCCTCCGCCGAGACCGGACCCTGCCAGCCCCCGGGGCGCGCCGCGCCGCCGATGTGGAAGGCGTCGATACCGGCGGCGCGCAGGCGGGGGACGTGGTCGAGGCGGAGGCCGCCGCCGACCATGATGCGGGGCTCGTAGCCGGGGCGGCCGGTGTGCGCGGCCTCCGCGATCAGGGTGTCGAGGCCGTCGTCGACCCCTCCGGGGGCGCCTGCCGTGAGGTAGGTGTCGAGTCCGGGCAACCCCGACAGGGTCTTGCGCAGGGCGTCCCGGTCGGCGGCGCGGTCGATGGCGCGGTGGAAGGTCCAGGGGCTGCCGTCGAGCGCGCCGACGAGGCGTTCCACGGCGGCCAGGTCCACATCCCCTACGGGATCGAGGAAGCCGAGTACGAACTGGTCGGCGCCCGCGTCCCGCAGCTCACCGGCGACCCCGACCAGCCGCTCCACGTCCCCGGCCGCGAAGCCGTCCGAGAGCCGCAGCATCACGCGCAGGTCGATCCCGACGGCGTCCCGGATCGCGGCGACGACGGCGGGCGCCGGGGTGAGCCCGTCGGCCGCCATCTCCGTGACCAGCTCCAGCCGGTCCGCGCCTCCGGCCTGAGCGGCCACCGCGTCCTCGACGTCGAGGGCGATCACCTCCAGGACTGCACGCTCACTCATGCGACACCTTCCGTCGACGGCCCCCGAGCCGGGCACAGGTCTAGTCCAATCTCAGGGTACGTCGGAAGGACACCTCGCTGTAACCACGCCGGTCCCGGGCGTGTTCGACACCGCCACCCAGTGTGAAACCCGGCTCCCCAGCGGTGACGACCCACCGCGAGAGAATCACCCCATGCCCGACCTCGACGCCCTCCGCACCCGCTTCACCCGCGCCCTCGAAGCCGCCCGCGCCCCCGAGACCGACCCCGAGGCCGACCCCGAGAGCACCCCCGACCCCACCCCCTACGCCGACAGCCTCCTCACCCGCTGGCAGGAGCCCCAGCGCAAGTACCACACCCTCGACCACCTCACCGCCGTACTCGACCGCGTGGACCTCCTCGCGGAGTACGCCGACGACCCGGACCTCGTCCGGCTGGCCGCCTGGTTCCACGACGCCGTGTATCTGCCGGACCGCTCGGAGAACGAGGAGCGGTCGGCGCGGCTGGCCGAACGGGCGCTGGTCGAGGCCGGGTTGGGCGAGGAGAAGACCGCCGAGGTGGCCCGGCTGGTACGGCTCACCGTGGACCACGACCCGGCCGGGGACGACCGGAACGGCCAGGTGCTGTGCGACGCCGATCTGGCGATTCTCGCCTCGCCGCCGTCCGCGTACGCCGCGTACACCGCCGAGATCCGCGACGAGTACCACTTCGTCCCCAACGACGCGTTCCGCGAGGGACGTTCGGCCGTGCTGCGCCAACTGCTCGACCTGCCGAGGCTGTTCCACACCCCCTACGGGCAGGAGCACTGGGAGGCCACCGCCCGCTACAACCTCGGCGGCGAGCTCGAAATGCTGTCGCCCTGACCCGCCCGGCCCCCTAGGGTTCGCCCCATGAGACCGATGAACGGGGAACGGCTCACCGAGGCAGTCGCCGGATGCGTGGCGGCGCTGCGCCCGGCGGTGGACCGCGACTGGAGCACCGTGCCGGCGGGCGGCCTGGACTGGGACTGCCACGCCACCGCCGTGCACGTCGCGGACGACCTCATGGCCTATGCCGCCAACCTGGCCGGGGGCGCGCGCGACGCCTACGTCCCCTTCGAGCTGGCCCTGGAGCCCGGCACGGACAACGCCGGGCTGCTGCACGTGATCGAGACGACCGGCGCCCTGCTCGCCGCCACCGTCACGACCGCGCCGCCCGGCGTCCGCGCGTACCACCCGCACCCCTTCGGCAGCGCCGACCGCGAGGGCTTCGCCGCGATGGGCATCGCCGAGGTCCTGCTGCACACCCACGACATCGCCCAGGGGCTCGGCCTGCCGTACGAGCCCGCCGACGGCCTCGCCGACGCCGTCCTGAACTGGCTCTTCCCGCACGTCCAGCCCGGCCCGGACGCCTGGCCGACCCTGCTGTGGGCCACCGGCCGGGGCGAGCTGCCCGGCCGGCCGCCGGTCACCGCGTGGCGCTGGCGCAACAACCTCGCCATCCCCGCCGAACGCCTCACCCTGACCGGCGTACGCCCCGCTGCCGCCCGTGACCTGCGCCTCGGCGGCGACGGCGGCTTCGACTGGCTCGGCGGCGGCCCCTACGAGGGCACGCGGGACGCCGCCGGTTTCCTGGTCAAGGCGTACGAAGCGGGCCTGCACCGGCCCGAGTTCGGCGTCTTCGCGCTCGTACGCCCCGAGGACGGCCGCGCCGTCGGCGGCATCGGTTTCCACGGGCCGCCGGACGCGTACGGCCGCGTCGAGATCGGCTACGACCTCGTCCCGGACGCGCGTGGCCACGGCTACGCCGCGGAGGCCGCCCGCGCCCTCACCGACTGGGCGCTGGCCCGCGCCGACGTGCACACGGTGATCGCCACCGTCGAGCCCGAGAACGCCCCCTCCCAACGCGTCCTCACCCGCGCCGGTTTCCGCCCGGCGACGCCCGAGGAGGTGCGGGAGGCGCGCGAGCTGCACGGCATGGCGGAGGACCTGCTGCTGTACGTCAGCGTGGAACAGCCGTAGGCCGTAGGCCTGAGCCAGGCCCCGCGAGCGCCCCTCACGGCAGCCGCGACCCGCTCGCCTTCCGCCGCCGTAGCCCCGCCGCCAGCAGCAGCCGTACGATCTCGCGGCTGCGGACCTCCACCGCACCCGCGGCGACCGCGTCGGCGTAGCGGTGGGAGGGGAGGTCGTAGTGGTCGCGTTCGAAGGCGCGGCGGGGGACGCCGAGGCCGGCGGCGAAGTCGTGGAGTTCGTCGTACGACTCGTCGCTGACCAGGTGGGACCACATACGGCCGTGTCCGGGCCAGGTGGGCGGGTCTATGTAGACGGTCACGGGCGCCTCGCGGGATGGCCTGCGGCCGTACCGCGCCTCACGCCTGCGTGTTCCCGCCCAGGGCGTGCCCCAGGTGGCCCACCGGCGCCACGTCGATGCCCGCCTCGTGGCAGACCCAGTGCGGGTCGGGGCCCAGTTCGGGTTCGACGTCGAGAGCGTGCGGGTCGCCCGAGCCGCACGACGGGCACAGGGGCCAGCGGCCCTGCCGTTCCAGCAGCGCGTCCTGGACGTCCTGGGCGACGAGCCCGGCGAGGAAGTCGGCGCCCTCCGGCCACTGCTCGACCCACCAGCGCCGCTGGGACAGGGACTCCTCCACCAGCGAGACCACGTCGGCCTCGGCGACCTCGCTCGCCATCAGGTCGGCGAGGACGAGGGCGCGGGCGGCGTGCAGGGCCTGTTCGAGCGGGGTGACGGACGTGGCGGAGCCGTCGGCCTCGGCGGAGCTGTCGGCCTCCGTGGAGCCGTCGGCCTCGGCGGACGCGGCGGGCTCAGTGGACGCACCAGGCCCGGCCGCCGCACGCGCCTCGGCGGGCTCGACCAGCCCACCCGCCTCACCGGTCTCGGCAGGCTCACCGGTCTCGGCAGGCTCAGCCGCCGCACCGGACTCACCAACCTCAGCCGTCTCACCAGCCGCAGCCGCCCCCGGCGACTCAACCGGCTCAACCGGCTCCGACGAATCTGCGGAATCTGCGGGTTCTGCGGGATCTGCCATGCCCCCATTGTCCGCGCTCTTGACCCCACCGCCGAGCCGAAAATATCTTTCAGGGGTGACCCGGGACGTGAAGGAAACTTTCGGCAGTCCGGGCGGCTCACTGGCCGCCAAAGTACGTACGCTCGGCCCCTCCATGACCCGCTCGATGCACCGCGTCGCGGAGGCCGTCGCGAGCGACCCGGCCGGGTGCGCCGCGCTCACGGTCACCGGGCTCGCGGAGCTGACCGGCACCAGCGAGGCCACGGTCGTCCGCACGGCCCGCCTGCTCGGCTACCCCGGCTACCGCGACCTGCGCCTCGCCCTCGCCGGACTCGCCGCCCGGCAGGAGTCCGGGCAGGCCCCCGCCATCACGACCGACATCGCCGTGGACGACTCGCTCGCCGACGTGGTCACCAAGCTCGCCTACGAGGAGCGGCAGACCCTCGCGGACACGGCCGCCGGACTGGACACCGTGCAGCTCGGCGCCGCCGTCACCGCGCTTGCGGCCGCCCGGCGCACGGACGTGTACGGCATCGGCGCCTCGGGCCTGGTCGCCCAGGACCTCACCCAGAAGCTGCTGCGGATCGGCCTCCTCGCCCACGCGCCCGGCGACCCGCACCTCGCGGTGACGAACGCGGTCCAGCTCCGCGCGGGCGACGTGGCGATAGCCATCACCCACTCGGGCTCGACCGGCGACGTGATCGAACCCCTACGGGTCGCGTTCGAGCGCGGCGCGACCACCGTCGCGATCACCGGCCGCCCGGACTCGCCCGTGACGCAGTACGCCGACCACGTGCTGACCACCTCCACCTCGCGCGAGAGCGAGCTGCGGCCCGCCGCGATGTCCTCGCGGACGAGTCAACTCCTCGTCGTGGACTGTCTGTTCGTGGGTGTGGCGCAGCGGACGTACGACAGCGCGGCCCCCGCCCTCGCCGCGTCGTACGAGGCCCTGGCCCACCGCCACCGGAGCGCTCCGCGCTGAGACCGCGAGAGCGCTGACCGCGCCCGGACCCACCGGCGCCGCCCGAACCACCCGCGCCGCCCGAACCGCCGGAAGACCTGGGAACTCACCGGAAAGAGCCGCACCTCATGACCGATTCCCCCCGTCTCCAGACCGAGCTGGCCGCGCTCACCACCGAAGCGTTCCGCCCCGAGCTGGCCGACATCGACGCACTGCCCACCCTCGACATCGCGCGCCTGATGAACGGCGAGGACGCGGGCGTACCGG